>BTTE01000077.1:0-10320 GCA_036244975.1 bacterium
TTGTAAAAATCAAACGGGTATTATCTCTCCATTGTTATAAAAAAAACAATTTAAAATTTGACAATATAAAAGATATTTACTAAATTTATGCCCTTAGATTTTTTTATTTATATGAAATTAATAACCCTTAAAAATTAAATCTATGAAAAGAAAATTACTTATTAGTTTAGTTAGTATTGTCGCAATGCTTGTTTATTCGCAGACAGGTTTTGCCCATAACATGCTTCTAAACGGCAAAGCGAAGAGCTTGTCTGATTCCAATACGGCAACTGTAAGGGACGCCAGGCAGCTTACGTGGACTGCACCTAAATCGGGAGAAACATATTATGTTGGCGATTCCGTTGTGTTTAGGTGGACTTCTGAAAATGTTGACAGTATTTTGATTGCTGCAAAAGGCAAACAAGATAGTGGGTATTTCTTCCTGACCGTGAAGGGAAATCCGGATTCCGACCATCCTGATTTAGCTCCGGTCCCTGCCGCTCAGGGATATTACGGGCTTCGTATTCCTCTGAATGCATCGGTTGACACCATGACATTCTACCTCTTTGATGCAGCCGATACAACATTTTATACTACCGTTGAACCCATTTACCTGAAAGACACCATTGCGCCAACCGTAGAAAGTCTGGCTCCGAATGCCGGATCCATGGATTTTCCGGCCACTGCACCTATTAGTGTTTCTTTTTCAGAGGAAATTGTAGCGGGAACCGGGCAACTGCACATCAAGAAATCGGATGGGACTACGGTGGAAAACATTGATGCTTCCAAACTCAATTTACAGGGGGATAACTTTTACGTTAATCCTAATCCGCAACTGGTACCGGGTCAATCATATTACATAGAGATGGATGCCGGTTTGGTTAAAGATTTGAGTGGAAATGAATTTGCCGGTTTATCCGGAAAAAGCTGGTCGTTTACGGTTGCCACCGCAACCCTTTACTTCTCTGAGTATATTGAAGGCTCAGGTAACAACAAGGCTTTGGAGATATATAATCCTACTGATCATACCGTTAACCTGGGCAATTATATGATTGCCAGCTCATACAACGGAAATAATTTTGGTACCGACTCTGCCAGTCTTTATTATTTTCCCCATGGTGCAGTACTTAAATCCGGAGCCGTATTTGTCCTCGCTAATTCAGGCGCCAGCTCCGACATTCTGAAAGTTACCAATGACACCCTTGCCGGGGATGCAGGCGGACATGTGGTTTCTTTCACTGGAAATGATGCCCGTGTATTAATTCGTAAGTTAAGTAACAGCGATTGGGCATGGCTTGACGTGATTGGAAATGGAGGCCAAGATCCCGGAACGGGATGGGATGTAGCAGGAGTTGCAGCTGCAACAAAAGGCCATACACTATTGCGTAAAGCCAGTGTGAAAATGGGAACTTCCGATTGGGGAACTTCTGCCGGAAGCGATTCTGCCAACTCACAATGGATTGTTAAGCCTAAAAATTACTTTGCTAACCTCGGAAAACCTACTCCTCAGGGCACAACGGGTATCAGTAATATTAACCTGTCCAACCAGATTCAACTTTATCCTAATCCTGGTAATGGTCAGCTGCATATTAACCTAAACAATACTATAAAAGGGAAAGTCCGTGTACGGATTATGGATATTACAGGTCGCGTGATTTACGAACATGTCTTTAATTATGTTATGAACCAGACGCTGCCAGTAGATATCAGCAATGAGCCTTCGAACCTGTATTTCATTAGCATTAGCGATGCAAACAATACGGTTGTGAAGAAGTTCCTGAAACGTTAGCGGCAGGAAACCTGGTAATAAAAAGGTCATCCTATGCGGGGTAACCTTTTTTATTTTAACGCGGCGAAACAGAGAAAGATGCTCCGCTATGGAAGTTGCCGTGTGACCCAGTCATTCAGCTTGGCGAAAAGTTGTTGAGGCAGTAACCGGCGCCACGGCAATTCATCAAACGCTCCCCCGAAAATTAAATATTGATCTATGTTGGCTTCTTTAAATTCCTGTTTTACATGATGGCGGAAATTAATCCCGACAATCCAGCCATCATCCAGATTATCAAACCATTCTGCAAAATAATCATCCGTGTCGGAATGAAGGTCAAATACATTTTCACCAATAAGAATAAAATATTTTATTCCTTGTTTCACAAGTTCCTCAATAACATTACGGTAGAGAAACATAATGTCGTTGTATAATATATCATTCCATTCGCCAAACAGCTCAATGATACAGTATTGTTGTTCATATTGAACAAACAATAGCTTTAAATAGAGCGTTTGAGAGCCAAAATAATCCCACTGGGGATGAATATAATGGTCGTAAATGACATGCTCATACCATATCTCACTGTTTTGCCGACCGAAAAAGGGAGAACGCTCATCTTCGGAAGAAATGTACAGTTCGCGCCAGTTATAAAACGGTTCCAGGTTGTGCATGGCAGAGGAGAGGTAACACTGAATTTTTAAATTGATTTAGACAAAATGTATCCACCTATTGCCAGCAGAATTCCGAAAAACATTCGTCGCCAGAAAATAGATAGTCATGTAAGTAAATTCACCACTTTTCGGCAAAAATAAACGCATTTTTCAAAACAGATAATCAATCCCTAAAAAATATCAGGATATGTTTGCGGATCGTATTGATGCATCATATCGTAAGTTGCCTCAAAAACATCCTCTGCATTAGGATTAGAGAAATAATCGCCATCCGTACTATAGGCTGCCCGATGCGCTTTGGCAGTGATTGACCGGGGTTTCATATCGAGAAAATAGAAACCTCTTTGCCCTTCAATTACTTTTTGCATCATATAGGCGGTAGCCCCGCCGGGAACATCTTCATCAAAAAAGATAATCTTATTGGTCTTTTTCAGCGACAAAAGAATAACGCTATGAATATCAAACGGTATTAATGTTTGAACATCAATAAGTTCCACCTCAATACCGAATTCCTCCAGCTGTCTGGCAGCATCCTGAGCAACGCGTACATTCGATCCGTAGGTTACCAGTGTAACATCCTTTCCATGACGCAACACCTCCGGAGTACCGGGAGCAATGCGATACCTGCCAATATTGGAGGGTTTCCTTTCGCGCAAGCGGTAACCATTGAGCGGTTCAATGATTAAAACCGGCTGGTCGGAAGCAAGATAGGTATTGTAAAATCCTGCTGCCTGCGTCATATTACGTGGAACGGCTACGTGGATACCGCGTATGGAATTGATAACCATGCTCAAAGGCGAACCGGCATGCCAGATGCCTTCGAGCCGGTGCCCACGCGTACTGATGATTAGCGGGGCTTTTTGTCCGCCCCGGGTACGATAATGCAGTGTGGCAAGATCATCGCTCATAACCTGCAGGCCATAGAGGATATAATCGAAATACTGAATCTCGGCAATGGGCCGCAAACCGCGAAGCGCCATACCCAGTCCCTGGCCGATGATACTGGCTTCGCGAATCCCGGTATCAAAAATCCTGTGTTCACCATATTTGGCCTGAAGTCCTTCGTAAGTCTGGTTAACGCCGCCGATTTTTCCCACATCCTCACCAAAGGCCACTACCAACGTGTTGTGCTCAAAAATGTAATCGAAATTATCTCTGAGTATTTCTCTGCCGGGAACATACTCTTCCTTTTCGAAAACAGGAGCCACCGGCTTAATATTCATGGCCGACCATTCCGATTCGCTGTACAAGTGGGAGCTGTAGCGGTTTCTGCTCTCGGCAAGCTCTTTCACAAGCCAGTCTCTGATAATATCTTTCAACGATTTCCCATCTACTGTGCAATCACACAAATATCGGATGGCTCGCCGGGCGGTGCTGTAAATATCCTTCCGGTTAGGGTCGCCCACCCGTTTCAGATCATTGCTGATAGCATCTATTCGTTGTTTTTCAGCACAATGGCACTCATGGTCAATAAGTTTCAGAAGTTGATCTCTTTTTTGCTTTAATGGGCGTATGTAATTTCTCCAGGCATTTTTTTTGGCCTCTTTGGCCCGGATTTGTGCCTGCTGTTCAATTTTATTCAGTTCGCCTGCTGTTGCAATACCATTTTTGAGTATCCACCGGCGCATGTGCAGAATTCCATCACGGTTATTTTCCTCATCCAGTTGTTGCGGTGTTTTATAGCGCTCGTGCGAGCCGGAGGTTGAGTGTCCCTGCGGTTGTGTACAGCCCGTGATATGGAAAAGAACCGGGACATGCTCTTTACGGCACAAAGCAATACCTTTTTTGTAAGTGTCAACGAGTTTGGGATAATCAAAACACGGTGCTTTGAGAATAATCAGTCCGTTGCTGTTGTTTTCTTTTTGAAATCCGGAGAGTATCTCTGAAATACTTCCTTTTGTAGTTTGCAAATTGCAGGGAACGGAAATGCCCCACTGATCGTCCCACACCGAGACAGCCATGGGGATTTGCAAGACTCCGGCAGCATTCATTACCTCAAAAAAATGGCCCTCGGAAGTAGAGGCATCACCAATGGTTCCAAAAGCTACCTCGCGTCCCTTTTTGCTGAATTTCGTCTGTTTTTGAAATGATTTCTCTACTCTGAAAAGTTTTGAGGTGAGCGCCAGTCCGAGTAAACGTGGCATTTGGCTGGCAGTGGGAGAGGAGTCGGGTGCACTGTTCTTTTGCGAAGTCAGGTTTTTCCATTCTCCATTTTCATTAAGACTTCTGCTTGCAAAATGATTGTTCATGAGGCGACCACCGTGGGCCGGATTGGCTTTCAAATCAGTATCGCCGTAAAGTTGTGCAAAAAACTCCTCTAATGTCAACATACCGGCGGCAAACATAAAAGTTTGATCACGATAGTAACCGGAACGCCAATCTCCATCTTCAAACACCTTGGCCATAGCAAGTTGCGGAATTTCCTTTCCGGCGCCGAAAATACCGAATTTGGCTTTTCCGGTGAGTACTTCACGTCTTCCCAGCAGGCTGACCTGACGGCTTTCGCTGGCAATACGATAATCATTTAATACTTCTTCTTTTTCTAATTTCAGGGAGGTATAAGTCTTTACAGAGTCGTTCATTTAACGTCTTTTTTGCGGTACAAAGATACGAAATTAAAATGATTCTAAATTAGAAAAACATCCGGAAAATATGCAAACAGGGTTTCATTACGTTAAAATAATACTCCCTTTGTCCGTACCACGAATACTTGAAGAAATGGTTATAAAAACAGGGGCTTTGAATCACTTTGTGAAATCAATACTCCGGTAAGTTTTTCTAACAACTTGAAAACAAGCCTATTAACTAACGAGGCGCGAAATGGTTAATTTATTTTATATCAGGACGTTATGTTTCGTGTAATAGTCAATTTCAAAAATTTACCGGAGTATTGTGAAATAACAGTTGGTATTTAACAATATACTACAATATTTTTAGATGATATTATTTTACAACTTTGGGGAAATCCTCTCTGTTTGGAATTCTCACTTCTTGCATGGCAAACCTGTTTGTTATACATCACACGGGATAAATTTATACATTTTCATTTTTAAAAAATGTATAAATTTATCCCCTTTTAAATATAATGATTTTGGACACAGAATTCAATTCACAAACTCATTATTCTTCTTTAAGCGAGAGATATGGATGTATTAGTTTATAAAGATTTGTCTTATAGCGGCCTGACAAAGCAATACAAAAAGACGGTAGCGTTTTTAAAAAACGGCGATTTTATTTCTGCCGACATAAAAAAGTTGAAAAATACCGGATATTACCGGGCAAAACTGGATTACGAAAACAGATTACTTTTTAAGTTTGGCTATAATAACGGGAAATATTGCATTCTTTTGCTCGAAGTAATAAAGAATCACAACTATGATAAGTCACGTTTTTTACAGGGAGTGAAAGTTGATGAAGACAAATTAGTTCCTTTGAAGACCGAAGAAGAGATCCCCAAAGAAAATGCAGTTGACCTGACTTACATTAATCCTCATTCCAACAAATTTCATTTATTAGATAAATACATTTCATTTGATAAAATTCAGGAAGGTATATTTAGTGTTCAACCGCCGGTGGTAATCGTCGGCTCTGCCGGAAGCGGGAAAACCGTTCTTACGCTGGAAAAAATAAAGTCGCTTAAAGGGAATATCCTTTACGTTACTCTGTCGTCTTACCTTGCGGAAAATTCGGCAAAGCTTTATTATTCAAATAATTACCTTAACGAAAAACAGGAGATTGATTTTTTATCCTATAAAGAGTTCCTTGAGACGTTGAGAATTATTCCCCATCGCGAATTGGATTATAAAAGTTTTGAAAGGTGGCTGCATCCGCGCAAGCAAGCGCTCGGTATAAAAACCCCCTATAAGCTCTTTGAGGAATTCCGGGGGGTATTATCCGGAATGGATATCACCAAAGAATATCTCAGCAGGGATGATTATCTCGGGCTTGGTGTTAAACAGTCCATATATCTTTCGGGCGAAAGAAATAAAGTTTATGATGCATTTTTAAAATATCTTGAGTTTATTGAGGACAACAAATTTTACGATATAAACATAATCTCTTTCAAATGGTTGAACTTCTGCAAGCCTAAATATGATTTTATTATAATTGACGAGGTACAGGATTTTACCAATATTCAGTTGTATATCATTTTAAAATCGCTGAAAGTATCCGAAAGTTTCATTCTTTGCGGTGACGCCAACCAAATTGTTCATCCTAATTTTTTCTCGTGGACACATGTAAAAACCATGTTTTATCAACACGATATTTCTGCTAATGAAATTAAAATTTTAAGAACCAATTACAGAAATTCGGTACAGATAACTGAACTTTCAAACCGTCTTCTGAAAATTAAAAATGCACGCTTCGGCTCCATTGATAAAGAAAGCACCTATCTGATCAAACCCGTGGCTGAGAACAAAGGTGAGGTCAGCTTTTTTAGGGATACACCCAAAAATCGTGTGCTCATCAATAATAAAACAAGCCGTTCTGCCAGGTTTGCCGTTTTGGTTATGAACTCCGAAGACAAAGCGGATGTAAAAAAAACTTTTAAAACACCACTGGTTTTTTCGATACACGAAGCCAAAGGACTTGAATACGAAAACATCATCATTATCAATTTTATCAGTAGCAACAGCAGTGAATTCAGTGAAATATCCAAAGGAATCACAACGGAACACCTTCAGGACGAAAACTTTGTTTTTTCACGTGGAAAAGACAAAAGAGATAAATCACTTGATGCTTACAAATTCTATATCAATTCGTTATACGTAGGTATTACAAGGGCAGTAAAGAACCTATACTTTTTTGAGAAATCGGAGAAACATGACATCCTTCGCCTGTTGAACCTCACCAAAGTAAATCCCGTTGAAATTAAACAATCGGTTTCTTCAACCGACGAATGGGAACAGGAAGTAAGAAAACTTGAAATGCAGGGAAAAACCGAGCAGGCAGAAGAAATCAGGAAAACCATTCTCAACATCCAAAAACCTGATTGGGAACCTATTACATCCGGCAATATCGGGCAACTTAAAAAAGATGCCCTTAATCCTGACATATATAACAAAAAGGCCAAAGACAAGCTGTTTGCTTATTCTATTTTGTATGATGACACCGAAACTCTACATAAATTAGCAGAGCTAAAATATAGAAAAGCCGGATTTTACGACAAAGACAGGAACTCTGTTTTTAGAAAATATTATGCCGCTTACCAAGCTGATAATACCAAAGTAATTGAGCAAAACATTAAAAAATACGGTGTGGATTATCGCGACCAGTTCAATCTGACCCCCTTATTGGCTGCCTCGGTCAACGGTAGTTTAGCGATAATTGAAATGCTGATAAAATATAACGCCAATCCCGGCTTAACAGACAATTTCGGAAAGAATCCTTTACAAATAGCTTTGCTCCATGCCTATACCGGCAAAAATTTCTCGCTGAAATTAGGGCAGATATATCATGGAATTGTTACCGAATATGTAAAGATTCAGGTAAACGGTAAGATGATTAAAATAAACAATAAGAAAATAGAATACCTGTTGTTGAACTTCTTTGTTGCTTTACAGGAAATAATTATCAGTAAAAAGAATGCTGACAGAGCGTTTACGGGAATTACGGCACCTGATATAGTCCGTGTTTTTGCAACCTGGCCCGAAAATATCTTACCCGAATATCGTAAGAAACGCTCTTATATTTCAGCCTGTTTGTCGAAAAATGAAATGGACAGCAATAATCCATGGGGCAAGAAAATATTTGCTCGCACCGAAAGAGGTTTTTATTTGCTCAATCCCGATATGGAACTATATGTGAATGAAAAATGGGCAAACGTTTATGAAATAATGCGGGTTGAGAGAATAAAAATACTATCAGGCGAAGAAAGAGATAAAATCAAAATAAAAAACCTTTTTGAGAATCTGTTTCAACAGTATAAAAATAGTCCGTATTCCCTTTTGCAGATAAAAATAAGTAATCCGGATTTCTATGAAACTATGTGTAAAGTAATTCCGGAAAAGATGGATAAATTAAAAGAGGAGGTTGAAAAACTTTATATCCAAGAGGAACAGGAAAGGAAAGAGATGAATGAAACTATAAAAGAAAGAAAAAGGCTGGAACATGAGAGAAAAAGAAAACGTCAGGAACTGAAAGAAAAAAGAGAAAGGGAGAAAAGATTAAAAGAAAATGATAATGACAATCAAATGGAGTTTCCTTTTTGATGTTATCTGTGAAGTCTCATGGAAATCTCCCGATAGCATTTCATTCGTCTGGATAATTCAACCAGGCTTTTCGCAAGTTTGCGAAGCGAAAAGCTTGGTTCATCGAACTTGTTGTAATGGAATTCGGTCTTAAAGTGATGTCCAACATTATAGGATTTAAGGCTCAGTTGAGCCCAAAAAAAAACAGGCCGAAGATTAAGAACAATTCTCTGCCTGTTACTTTACCTGAAACTTCTGCAAAACAACCGCTCAATTGAGTTTTAAATCATGCCTGCCCGACGTATACCGGGGCTTTGGGAGCAGGCGGGTTGGGATAGACCTCTGATACCCAACGTTACTGTGTATGGGGATTGAATGATTTCTGCCTGTCTCAAAAAGGTATTTTTTCTGTTCTTTTTTTGACAAACGCAATTAAGAGCATGCTCTGAAAATATGTCCGGAGTTCTTCAGTAGCTGTGTTCTCCGGGTCTTTTCCACAAAAATTCCGGTAGTCGTTGATGTGCCACCAATAGCTCTCCTGTGTGCGTTGACTTAAATTACGCAGAATGGTTTCCTGCTCAAATTTTTTTTAAAATTTGTCATAATTATAATTGTTTAATGATTAATTCTGTAAAGGTGCAACTTCTCTGCAAGCCGGTGGTCACATGTTCCACCGACCGCAGGGAGGTTTAGTTCAACAATGCATATAAAAAAATAGGCAGTAGCGTAGTAAAATCAAAATCAGTAGTCTTTAATAAGTTCATTCTAAAATAAAAACTGACTACTTTAAAACCACCTACTTTTCATATGCTTAACGTTGGCAGTAATTTAAATAATCCACACAAAGTTGTTGAAATCAAACAAATGAAGTTTACTTTGTTATCGTAAAATGAATTGTATAATTGATTGAAAACTTTGTATATTTGTTGAAAATAAAGACAGATGACAGATGTGCAAAAACAAATAGCTTATTGGATTAATGGAGCCATAGACGACTTGGAATCTGCTGAGATTTTAATAGAGCGTAAACGAATGTTGCATGGATTATTTTTTTGTCATCTGGTAATTGAGAAAATGCTAAAAGCTCATGTGGTAAAGATTTCTAAAGAGATTGCACCCAGAACACACAACTTGATATATTTGTTAGATAAAGCACACTTGGAATTGTCAGAAAGCGAAGAGATTTTTTTAGGTATTCTTATGAAATATCAGTTGCAGGGTCGATACCCTGATTATAATCCGATAATTCCAGATAAATTAATTGTACAAAATTATCTTAAACAAACAGAAAACCTATTACAATGGCTAAAGAAGAAATTATAGCATTAATAAAAAAATATGTAGACCTTCTAAATACGGAAGGATTATCTGTTAGAAAAACATTTTTGTTTGGTAGTTATTCTACAGGAACTGCAACAAGTATGAGTGATATTGACGTAATGATTGTGTCTGATAAATTTGATGAGACAGACGATATTGCTGTTGGTAAGATGTGGCGTTTAACAAGAAAAATTAATACTAAAATTGAACCTTTTTTGATTGGGATGAAAAAATTTAAAGAGGATAAAACTTCACCATTATTAAGCACGATAAAATTGAATGGCTTAGAGATTGAGTAAGGAAAAACTACTGCCAACATTATAGGATTTAAGGCTCAGTTGAGCCCAAAAAAAACAGGCTGAAGATTAAGAACAATTCTCTGCCTGTT
>BTTE01000078.1:0-9937 GCA_036244975.1 bacterium
ATACTTATATTTGCGTGTAACAAAAGCACCAAATAACCATGAAGAAGTTTACATTTATTTTTGTCATCCTCGCACTTTTATGGTCGGGGAGGGCTGTGAGCCAAAATGTCCGAAAGGCCGATGGCATCAAACATCTGGAACAGCAAATTATTAATTTGCAACATAATTTTAATCATCTCGAGAAGGGTATTCAGGACTTGTTGTGGTATCAAAAGGTTGGCGATGTAGCCTATATTGATAAGGTTTACATCACGGGACCGCCACGGGCTGTTGTGAAAAATCCTACGGCCATGGGGGCCAAAAATCCGGTGAAATTCTGGAGCTATGTTTTTATCCCGAAAAATATTGATCCTTCAAAAAGATATCCGCTGCTTGTTTTTCCACATGGTGGCGTGCATGGCGATTTTACCACCTATTACACGCATATTATCCGTGAGCTGATGGCCCAGGGTTATGTGGTTGTGGCGCCGGAATACCGCGGGAGCACCGGCTATGGCCGTTCATTTTACCGTTTGATTGATTATGGCGGACGTGAGAACGGCGATGTGTTTGCCGCCCGCAACTGGATGTTGAAAAATTATTCCTTCCTTGACCCGCAGCGTGTTGGCATCATTGGCTGGAGTCATGGCGGGATGATTACCTTAATGAATATCTTTGCACACCCGAAAGCTTACAAAGTGGCCTTTGCCGGAAATCCGGTGAGCGATTTGATTGCACGAATGGGTTATATGACACAGAGTTACCGCAATTTATATTCAGCCGACTATCATATTGGCAAAACTGCCAACCAGGATGTTGAAGAGTATAAACGGCGTTCGCCGGCCTGGAATGCGGAGAAACTGGAGACGCCCCTATTGATTCATACCAATACCAATGATGCCGACGTCAATGTGCTGGAAGTGGAGCATTTGATTCAGGCTTTAAAAGCTGCCCATAAGAAATTTGAATACCAGATTTATCAGAATATTCCGGGCGGGCACTCCTTCGATCGTATTGATACGCAAAAGGCGCAGAGTATCCGGGTGAAAATTTATAAGTTTATTGCCCAATACCTGCATCCTGATAACCCCATCAAAACCGTTCGTCAGCTTAAAAAAGCCGCTTACCGGTTTTACTAAGGGTTTGTAACGAAATAAAGTGACGGGAAATCTCCTCAGCCAAAGTTTTTTACTTTTCCGATTTTACAAACCGGAAACCTGAGGCAATAAGATTTATAATTCTTATGTATTGAAAATTAATAAATTACCAATTAGTTTTCAAACTTTTCCAGCCGGAATCTTCCGTTTTCAAAAACACCGTAGGAAAAATGTGTAATCCAGTCGCCGAGGATAATTAGCCGGGCTTTTGGGTTTATTTCCGTTATAACGGGCATGTGGCGGTGTCCGAAGACGAAATAATCCACATCGGGAAATTGTCCTGCCATTTCCAAAGCATGCCTGAACAATATCTCTTTTTCTTTCTCAAAAGAGGTCTCCTCCTCGCCGGCATCACTCATTTTTGCCAGTCGGCTTCTTCTCGAGAAATAGCTTCCCATCCAGGCGCCAAAATCCGGATGTAACCAATGAAAAAGGAACTGATTCGGCTTGAACTCAAGAATAGCTTTCAGAAATTTATAATTCCTGTCGCCGGGTCCCAGCCCATCCCCATGTGCGAGGTAAAAAGTCTTCCCCATCATTTCACGAATTACAGGTTCACGGTGAAGATGGATGCCGGTTTCCTTTTCCAGATAGTCGAAAGCCCAAAGGTCGTGGTTACCACGAAAGAGATGAACCGGAGTTCCGGCATCTGTAACCTCCGCCAGCTTTCCAAGCAGACGGACAAACCCCTTGGGTACTACTGTTTTGTATTCAAACCAGAAGTCGAAGACATCGCCCATGAGAAAAATTTCCGCTGCATAATTGCGTACCGTTTCTAACCATCTCACCAGTAATTTTTCCCGCTCCAGACTACTGGCATGATCAGGAATTCCGAGATGGAAATCAGAAACAAAATATAGGCTCTTCCTTTTCAATATTTTGTTTTACAAGTCTTTAATTATATCTTTGATAATGGTAATCAGTTTGGGTGTAACCTGTTCTACTGCGGCAAGCACTTCCTGATGCGAAATTTCAATGATTTTTCCTTTCACTCCCAAATCGGAAATGACCGATACGGCGAAAACAGGCATGTCCATGTGACGCGCTACAATAACTTCGGGAACTGTTGACATCCCCACGGCATCGGCACCGAGGCTGCGGATATAATAATACTCGGACGGAGTTTCGTAAGTCGGGCCAGTAGTACCGGCATAAACCCCGGTTTTGTAATGAATACCGTGATGGCGTGCCGCACGGGTGGCCTTACTCAGCAACTTCTTATCGTAAGCTTCGCTCATATCCACAAAACGCGGACCAAATTCCTCAAAGTTCTGACCGATTAACGGGTTGGGTAACAAGTTGATATGGTCGGTGATAAACATAATGTCGCCTACTTCAAAATCAGGATTTACGCCACCACTGGCATTGGAAACAAAAAGGTATTTAATACCCATATATTTGAAAACCCGAACGGGGAAAGTAACTTCCGACATGGAATAGCCTTCATAATAATGGAAACGCCCCTGCATGGCTAACACTTCCACACCATTGAGTGTGCCAAAAATCAATTGCCCTTTGTGTCCTTTTATGGTTGAAACCGGGAAATTGGGTATATCGGTGTACAATAATTTTTCACTGATTTCGATATCGTTTGCCAGGTCTCCCAAACCGGAACCTAAAATAATAGCTATGCGCGGCTTAATACTTATTTTTGATTGAATAAATCGTGCTGTCTCTTTGATCTTATCTAACATAATTGAAAACTTGATCGTTAAACTTCTTTTCATCCTGCCCGTGAAATTTTACCTCAATAGGGAGGTAAATCAGAGGCAGGTCTTCCAAGAGGCGAAGATAGGGAGAATTTATCAACCGCATGGCATCTTTCTCCGTTGTAACAATCAGTTTTTTTTTGGTAAATTGCCTGTCCCATGTTTGTCTGATGAGCCTGATATCTCTTTCCTTATAATTATGGTGATCGGGAAAATCGAGAGTAATCAATTCGCGGCAACGATAACGAATATAATCTTTTAGCGGGTAAGGATTGGCAACGCCGGTAAACAAAATGATAGTACTGTATTTTTTATCAAGTTTGACTTTTTCAAATGAGGGGAAACTGACGGGCGCACTATATTTCACATAAGAAAAGTAAATTCTTTGATGGGGTGCAGGATGTAATTTTTCTATAATTAATTTCCGGACAATGGGGGAAAGTATTTTTTCGGTTTTAGTAACAATAATTATATCGGCCCGTTTTGCAGATGCTTTCAGGTCGCGTAGCTGCCCGGTAGGGAGAAGATAATCGTCGGTGTAAAGTCTGCGGTAGTCGGTAAGCAAAAGGGAAAGTCCTGGTTTTATGAATCTGTGTTGAAAAGCATCATCCAAAATAATGATTTCCGGAGGCTCTTCCATTTCTAAAAGCCTGCTGACACCGCGACAGCGATCTTCGTCCACCGCAATGCGAATTTTATCGCCGAAGTTTTGTAAATATTGCAGCGGTTCATCTCCAATATCCTGAAATGAGCAGGAGCTGTTTGCCAAAACAAAACCTTTGCTTTTCCTTGAGTAACCCCGGCTGAGAATGGCCACCCGAAAATCTTTGATAAGTAAACGGGTAAGATACTCGGTATGCGGTGTTTTCCCGGTGCCGCCCAAGGCAATATTTCCCACACTAATCACCGGCACATCAAAAGACTTTGATGGCAAAAGATCTAAATTGAATAAAAGATGCCTAAAACTAATCACCAATCCGTACAAAATTGCGAATGGAAACAACAATATTTTCAGCATGAAGAAAATAAAAATAAACGATTCTTACAATTCTTTAATTTTTGTAAATTTATAAAAAATTTAAAGTACAATTTGCGAAGATAATAAACTTTTTAAAAAATAATACTAAGATAAAGATGAAGATAAAAGAATTAAGCCGATATCTTGAAAATTTTGCTCCGCTTGCTCTGCAGGAGTCTTATGATAACTCCGGTTTGCTTATCGGATCGCCGGAGAAAGAGGTGGAAAAAGCCCTCATCACACTGGATGTTACACACGAGGTGATGGATGAGGCCATTGCTCTTGGTTTCGGGCTGATTATTGCTCATCATCCATTGATATTTAAAGGATTAAAGCGATTGAGGGGTGGAAATCTTGTGGAAGACCTCGTGATTAAAGCCGTAAAAAATGATGTGGCAATTTATGCTATACACACTAATCTCGATAACGTCGTGGAAGGCGTAAACGCGCGTCTGGCATTGCAACTCGGACTGAAAGATACCAAAATACTGTTGCCAGCGGGTAAACTGAAAAAGCTCGTGGTTTTTTGTCCGGAAAGTCATGCGGATGTGATTAGAGAGGCTGTACTGAATGCAGGCGCCGGGTATATTGGTAATTACAGTCATTGTAGTTACGCCACTGCCGGTGAAGGAAGTTTTAAGGCGCTGGAAGGAACCCATCCGTTTGTGGGAAAGCAGGGCGAGATTCATTTTGAAAAAGAGGTGCGCCTTGAAGCCATTGTCTCCGACAATTTTCTGGATGTTGTTTTGCAGGCGATGCTTGCAGTTCATCCTTATGAAGAAGTGGCTTATGATATTTATGCGCTGGAAAATACCGGTGTTAACACTGGTGCCGGCATGATAGGAGAATTGCCGGAAGCTATGGCGTCTGCCGATTTTTTGCAACGGGTAAAAAATCGTCTTGGAGCACAGACGCTGCGCCACGGAAAACTTATCGGTAAAAAAGTGAAAAAGGTGGCCGTTTCGGGCGGTAGCGGTAGTTTTCTTATGGGAAAAGCTTTTGCTTCGGGAGCGGATGCTTTTGTAACGGCTGATTTAAAATATCATGATTTTTTTCACTACCAAAACCAAATGATACTAATAGATGCCGGACATTATGAAACAGAACAATTTACTAAAGATTTATTATTTGAATTATTAACCAAAAAATTTCCTAATTTTGCACTCCAAATTTCAAAATTTAATACAAATCCGGTTTCCTTTTTGTAGGTAGTTGAAACATAAGTTATTATGACAAAAAAAATAAAAAACAGCATGCGAGAACAAGAAGTGAGTGTTGAGCAGAAGCTTACAGCATTATATAGTCTTCAACAAATCGACTCTCAAATTGACAAAATTAAGATTGTAAGAGGCGAACTTCCGTTAGAAGTGGAAGACCTTGAGGACGAAATTGCCGGTTTGGAAACCAGAATTGCTAATTTCCAGGAAGAGAAAGACAAATTTGAGCAGTTTATTACGGAGAAAAATGAATCCATTATAGAGAGTAATGCGCTGATAAAGAAATATACGGAGCAGCAGATGAATGTCCGGAATAACCGTGAATATGATTCCCTGACCAAAGAGATAGAGTTTCAGAATCTGGAGATTCAGCTTTCCGAGAAAAAAATTAAAGAAGCCAAATTCCGTATTGATGGTATTGTGGCGGATATGAAAGATGCCAGCGAAAAGCTGGAAATGCGTCAGCAGGACCTTGCGGCAAAAAAGTCTGAGCTTACCGGCATCATTGCCGAGACTGAAAAAGAGGAGGATGAACTGGTAAAGAAATCACAGCAGAATGAAAATTTTATCGAAGAAAGATTGCTGACTGCTTATAAGCGTATTCGTACAAATGCACGTAACGGTCTGGCTGTTGTGCAGATAGAAAGGGATGCCTGTGGCGGATGTTTCAACAAAATTCCACCTCAACACCAATTAGATATTAAACTACATAAGAAAATCATTGTGTGTGAATATTGTGGCCGTATTTTGGTGGACGAAGATATTGCCAAAGAGTATGCACAGGAAAATGAAAGGAAATAAAGACTAAAGTTACTTAAAACTTTTGCAACGAAGAAAAAGTGCAAAAGAATGAGTCGAAACGTATAGGCTGTTTGGCCACTTTATGGAACCCGCCCCGGCGGGTTCTGTGTTTCAAATGGCTGGTTTCTATCTCGTTTTAAACGAGATGACTATTATTGTTTGTCCGCCTCCGGCGGATTTACGAAATTAGGAAAATTTGTTAGCGTCTTACAACATTATGGAGCCTGACAAAAACTGTAAACTTTTTAAACAATTTCAATACCCGACATTAGGTTCCGGGTAGTTATATTTGCAACATGGTTCACGCAACAAACAGGTTGGCTGACATAAAAAAAGTATCGGTGGAAAAACTTTCCGGAATTTATCCCCGAAAGGAAGCGGAAAATCTGGTGAACATGCTCATCATGCATTACTATGGGCTATCACGGGCTATGCAGCAGGTTCAGATTGAAAGAAGACTTTCCGGGTCGGAAATGCCGGCCCTGCAAGAGGCTGTCAAACGGCTGCTGAATTCCGAACCGATACAGTATGTGCTGGGAAACACCGAATTTTACGGCTTACAGATTACAGTAGGGCAGGGGGTGCTTATTCCTCGTTCCGAAACAGAAGAACTTGTCGGAAAGATTATCGGGGACAACTCTGGAACTAATCTTGAGATTCTTGACATTGGAACCGGTAGCGGATGTATTGCCCTGGCACTGAAAAATGACCTGCCCGGTTGTAGTGTTACGGCCATTGATGTTTCTGCCGGTGCTCTTTCACTGGCCCGTAAGAATGCAAAGAAACTTAATTTGGATATTGACTTCCGGCAGTGTAATATTCTAAATACCGAAACCTGTTGGTTGACATTGGGTAAAAGTTTCCATATTATAGTGAGCAATCCGCCTTATGTGTTGCAGAAAGAAAAAAAAGAAATGCCCGATAATGTTTTAAAATTTGAGCCACATTTGGCGCTTTTTGTGAAAGATACCGACCCGTTGTTATTTTATCGAAAAATCATAGACTTTGCCCGTAAAGCGTTGAAATCCGGTGGAAAACTTTATTTGGAAATCAATGCAAATTATGCTGCTGAAACGGCCTCCTTATTTGAAAAAGATCCTTTTGATTCCCCTGAAATTTTGACTGACTTCCGGGGAAAAGCACGTTTTCTAATCGTCAAAAAACATTAATCATTTGCTGCTGCCGGTTCCTGCAAGCCGGAAAAAAAGTTCTTCGAGAAAAGCTTTTGTTTTGTTGTAGATACCCGGGCTGCTCGATTCGCGTGGTCCTACAATGTTTATAACAGATATGTCAGTGTTTTCGAGAAGGGCAAGAATACCGGTCTCCTGATCTTCCACATTCATGGTGAGATGAATGATATAAATGGGTATGTTTCGTTTTTCGGCCTGATCAATAGCAAGAATAGTCCCTTTGTCCGGTTTGTCGTCCACAAATACCAGCACTCCCCGGCTCTCCTCCACGTTTTTGATTGTACGTTCCCTGTAACGGGATTCTTTTGTTTCTCTTAAAGGATAGGAAAGGGGTATAGGACCATCTTCTGCCCTCCGGCCTTTGGGGCACCAGCCATAACAATCAATTTTATTTTCCAAAGCAAAATCCAGGGCCGCTCTGTCCACGCCGGTTTGCCCCCCCGAAATGATTTTTAACGATTTAATCATAAATTACTTACTGTTGTTAACAAAATCGCGCTGGGCTTTAAACAAATTGACGGCTTGCAATAAAAGGTTCTTACTTTCATCCAACAAATTTAGAAATAAAATACTATTTCTTGTACCAACCAGTTTCTTTTTAATTCGCTGAATTTGGTTTTTTCTGTTTACCTCAATGTGTCTCAGTGCTTTAGCTTGTTCTTCCAGTAGCCTGTCCTGGGATGAATAATCCTCTTTTATAATACTCTCAAGCGTGATCTTCAGCACGGTTTCCATGTGCTCGGACAGATGTCTTAACTCTTCAATCTGCTCGGGAATCAGCGGCTTGTGATTATTGTCCACATGTTCCAAAGCAGGGCCGGTAAGGAAAGATATACTGTGTATCATTTCGCGCATATAATCCATAGCCTGTACGAGGAATGAGCCTGAGTCGATGGACATTTCATCTAAACGTTCAATAACAACATTGATGTGGTCTTTTACGTATTTGGTTCTAACGGCTATTTCATCGATGGCTTTCTTTGTTTTCTTTAGCTTTTTTATATCCTCGGTTTCCAGACCTTCGATGGTATGCCGGTATTCACGAATAACTTTTTTTAGATTTCCTGCTACGAGAGTAAGGAAACGTTCGGAAACATTTTCTTCGGTTACGCCGTAAACATCTTCCCCGACATTCTCATTTTCTTTTACTCTTTTATTATGAACTTTATGAGATCGGTAAACCAAATAAGCAACCAGCAATAAAATGATAAGGATGGCAACATTGCCGCCATAATAATAAAAATAAACTACAATAAAAGAGGCTGTAAAAGCAATAAAAGCGGTAAGAAACCAACCCCCAATGACGGAAAAAACACCTGAAATTCTATATACGGCGCTTTCACGATCCCAGGCCTTATCGGAAAGGGAAGTTCCCATGGCCACCATAAAAGTAACGTAAGTTGTAGATAAAGGTAGTGTTAATGAAGTGCCAAGAGCTATTAACAAACTTGCAACCACAAGATTAACAGATGCTCTGATAAGATCAAATGCCGGGACATCCTCCTGCCCTTCAGCCTCATCCGAATAGGGTTCAAACTGGCGGTTGATAGCGCCCGAAAGCTTCGCTGGAACAATTTTTTTAAGACCCTTTGAAAAATTAATGGAAGAACGCACCAGGGTTTTGGAAATAACTGTTGATTTAAACCGCTCGTCTCCGGTGTCCTGACGACTTAAATCTACGGAGGTTTTAATCACACTTTTAGCCTTTTTGGAAAAAGCCAGGGTAAGTACCATGATCAATCCTGCCAGCAAAAGAAATGTGGTAGGGGTTGCTACTTTTCCTCCCAGAGCCAGCATGGGCAACGTGTTGGGGTTGGCGCCAGCAGTATGAGCAAATACTTCATAAGCATTGTAGCCGGCAATGGGAACACCGATAAAATTTACCAGGTCGTTGCCTGCAAAAGCGAGGGCAAGTGAAAAAGTTCCTACTAACACGATAGTCTTTAAAATATTCACTTTAAACAACCAGTTGAGAAGCTGCAAAAACAGGGTCCACAAAATAAAACTATAAACCATAATTTGCATCGTATGGGTTTGCATCCAGAGTTTTACATCGGCAGACATAAAGGTGGCACTTTTAGCACCTTTGATAACGATGAAGTAGGTAATGGCTGTAAAGGCAAGTCCTCCCCACATACCTCCAAACCATCTCATCCGTTTTTTATAGTTAAAAGAGAAGACAAGCCTTGCAACATATTGAACCGCAGCTCCCACAATAAACGCCATCGCAACAGAAAATAAGATTCCCGAAATAATAGCCAACGCTTTGCCGGAATTAATAAAATTGCCCAGGTTTATAGTTTGATGAATATCTTCAATAAGGTGGTGCTCAAAAAGATACTGTTTAAAGGAGGCCATAGCTTCAGGAGAGGCCATGAGCTTTATGGAAGCCATTCCCACAGCTGCTCCCAGTAATTCAAAAACAATGGAGACTGTGGTGGATGTGGGCAGGCCAAAAGTATTAAACGTGTCCAGCATGATAATATCGGTTGTCATTACTGCGAGGAAGATGAGCATGATTTCAGAGAAGTAAAACATCTGAGGATGAAAAATACCCTTTCTGGCCACCTCCATCATTCCGCTTGAAAAAACAGTCCCTACCAATACTCCCAACGCGGCAACAATAATAATCACTTTAAAAGAAGCTACTCTTGAACCGACAGCAGAATTAAGAAAGTTTACGGCATCATTACTGACCCCTACAACCAAATCTGAAATGGCCAGCAGGAATAAAACGCCAACCAAAATGAGATAAAAAGTTTCCATAGTTTGAATGCTAATTCA
This sequence comes from bacterium, assembly GCA_036244975.1. Taxonomy (GTDB): domain Bacteria; phylum Bacteroidota; class Bacteroidia; order Bacteroidales; family F082; genus Sulfidibacterium. The sequence continues at coordinate 9,856 of BTTE01000078.1, forward strand.
TTTTCAGGCAAAATTAATCGAAACCATCTTCTGCACCTGTTGTTTATGATAGTGAGTTATTAACTATTATTTCATATAATAT
>BTTE01000079.1:0-9433 GCA_036244975.1 bacterium
GCAAAGGAATTATTATTAATTTTACAACTTAGATTAACAAACAAATAAGAAAATGGAAAAAAAATCAACCTTTGTGCCGGCACTACAATTTGGCTTGCTTACCGGATTAGTCATGATTGTTTATACATTAATTATGTACCTTGTTGGCGTGGACATGAACTCTTCGTGGAACCTTATCGGCTATCTCTTTCTATTGGGAGGTATATATTGGGGGATGAGTAATATCAGAGAAAAGCAATTAGATGGTGTAATGTCTTACGGGAAAGCCTTTGGCGTTGGCTTCTGGATAGCCTTTTTCGCTGCCATCCTGCTGGGAATTTTTACTTTCTTCTATTTGAAATATATTGATACTGCTGCTTTGTCCAATGTAATTTCTGAAGCTGAAAATAAAATTTCGGCCTCTAATCCGGATATCAGTGATCAGGATCTCCAAAAGGCCCTTGACATGGTGAAAATGTTTGCCACCCCTGTTTTAAGAGCTATCCTCGGTTTTATCTGGTTCCTCATTGCAGGGACAATATTTTCATTAATAATTGCTATTTTTGCCAAGCGTGAGGACAGGACCCTTGCGTAGCAAAAATTGCACCCATGGATATTTCGGTTGTCATCCCCTTGTACAACGAGGACGAGTCGTTAAGGGAGTTGAATGATTTGATTCTACGTGTGATGGAAAACCATCATTTCTCTTTTGAAATTATTTACGTGGACGATGGCTCCAACGACAAATCATGGGAAGTGGTTGAAAATCTTTCGGCTGAAAATAAAAACATTAAAGGTATTCGTTTTTTGCGGAATTACGGGAAATCCGCTGCGCTGAATGAAGGCTTCAAAATGACTTCGGGCGAGGTGGTCATCACCATGGACGCCGATTTGCAGGATAGCCCCGATGAGATTCCCGAATTGTACCGGATGATAAAAGAGGAGGGTTATGATATGGTGTCGGGATGGAAGAAAAAACGTTACGACCCCATTACTAAAACGATTCCTTCCAAATTCTTCAATTACACTACCCGGGTGCTCTCGGGAATAAAACTGCACGATTTTAACTGCGGTCTGAAATCCTACCGCTCGGATGTAGTGAAAGCCGTTGAAGTTTATGGCGAAATGCACCGTTACATCCCGGTGATTGCCAAATGGGCCGGTTTTCGGAAAATCGGTGAAAAAGAGGTGCAGCATCACAAACGGAAATATGGTGTTACCAAATTCGGTATTGACCGGTTTATAAAAGGTTACCTCGACCTGCTTTCCATTATGTTTACTTCACGATTTATCCAAAGTCCCATGCATTTTTTCGGTGCGCTGGGTTCCCTGCTCTTTTTCGTCGGCTTTGTCATTGCCGGTTATTTGGCTTATGCCAAGGTGTTTATGGAAGCTTATAAAATGACCGAACGGCCACTGTTTTATATGGGTCTGCTGGCCATGATTTTGGGAACGCAATTGTTTCTCGCCGGTTTCCTCGGTGAGATGATTTCGCGCAGTTCCAACGAAATGAAGAAATATCATATTAAAAAATATGTCAATTTTAAAAAATAAAATCCAAAATTCAAAATTCAAAAAGCAAATAAGCACCAGTCATCCAAAAATGAAAATCCGAAACTTTTTGGACATTAGAATTTTTGATATTGGAATTTATTTGTGATTTGTCATTTGGGGTTTGTGAATTTTTTCTTCTTTTGAAATAAATAACGGATCATCAACAATTTAAAAAATAATAAATACATGAAAATACACTTAGTATCAGGTGGTTGCGGTTTTGTCGGCAGAAATGTGGTAAAACGCCTGTTGAAAACCATTAAGGATAAGATTTTTGTGGTGGACGATTTGTCTATCGGGCGGCATCCCAAAGAGTGGCTGGACAACTTTATTTCCAAACCGTTCAAAGATTTGGAAATTATCGGTGAGGATGAAAGACTCTATTTCTGGAAAGGTGATTTCCGAAATTTTCTTTTTTATCAAAGAGAAAATCCGCGTTACATTCAGGAGAAATATGATTTGGATTTCGACCATTTTAACGATGTCTTTCATTTTGCTGCCATTGTGGGCGGACGGTTGAAAATTGACGGTGATCCGATGATGGTTGGTCTTGATTTGAGTATTGACTCTGAATTTTTCTACTGGATTACACGGCATAAACCTGATCGTGTACTTTACCCCAGCTCCAGCGCAGCCTACCCGACAAGCTTGCAGAATGTGGAAGGCGCTTTGGCCTTAAAAGAGAGTGATATCGATTTTAATAAAAATCTCGGAACACCGGATATGACTTACGGGTGGACCAAGCTCACCGGCGAATTTCTGGCGCAGATTGCCGCCAAATATTATGGTATCTCCATCGTTTGTATACGTCCGTTTTCCGGTTACGGCGAAGACCAGGAGACCAGCTATCCCGTGCCGGCCATTGCTTTGCGGGCAGCCAAGAAGGAAAACCCTTTTGAGGTCTGGGGCAGTGGAAAACAGGGGCGCGATTTTGTCCATATTGATGATATTATCGATTTTATCGGGATTCTGATGGATGAAGTACACGATGGCTCGGCTTACAATATCGGTTCAGGCAAGCTAACCACCTTCCTCGAACTGATTGATGTTTTTACCTCGTTTGCCGGTTATAAACCCACCATTAAACCGCTGCTTGACAAGCCGGTAGGTGTGCAGTCGCGTTACGGCGATTCCACACTGGTAAAAGAAAAGTTCGGCTGGATGCCGAAAATTTCCCTCGAAGAAGGGATGCACCGGGTGTATAAAGCGGCATTGAAAAAATTGTAGCAGCAGAGCGTTTATTCACAATGAAGAAAAAAACCATTGTATGTTTCGGGCCGGGGACTATGTTCAAGGGGGGAATTGCCAACTACAACACTTCATTGGCCAAAGCCTTCGATAAGATGAAAGATACTGATGTTCACATCGTTTCGTGGACGCAGCAATATCCGGCCATCATTCCCCGCGATTTTATCGACCGGAAAAGCAAAGTGGATCAGCTGTCGGGAACCGGCATCAAAGTGCATTACATCACCAACTACAACAATCCGCTAAGCTGGCACGCTACCGTTAAACTTATCATGAGTCTGAAACCGCAAAAGGTGATTTTTCAATGGGCTATTGCCATTCAGGGGCTTCCTTTGGGGTTTATTGCCCGTAAATTAAAGAAAAACAAAGAGATAGAGGTTTTCTTTGATTTGCATTTTGTGATTCAGAAAGAGGGCAGTGCACTGGACAACTTTTACACCAAAAAAGGAATCCGTCATGCTGATGCATACGTGGTGCATGCTTACAAAACGGCTGATGAGCTAAAACAACTTTTCCCGAAAAAGTCGTTTGAAGTGCTGGAGCGCGGGCAAAAATTCACCGGCAAAGGCATCAAAGTGCTGAAACTGTATCATCCGGTGTACGACATGTTTCAGCCCGATCCGGAGTTTGATGTGAAAAAAGCCAAAAAGGAAATGGGGTTGAAAAAACACGTTTTTCTGTTTTTCGGCTTCATTCGCAAATACAAAGGACTGCATAACGTCATCAAAGCTTTTGCCCGGCTGGCGGAAGAGCGCGATGATGTTTCGCTGCTGATTGTCGGTGAATCATTCTGGAATACGCTGGACAACAAAAAACTTTCCACACGGTTAAAAAATGCCACTTTCGGCCTGGCCAAGAAACTCTTTCTGAAAAAACAGGACGACGAGCGGAATTACCAGCCGCTGTCTTTGATTGATGAACTGAACCTGAAGGACAAGACTTATGTCGTGAACGATTTTGTTCCTAATGAGATGGTGCACAAATATTTCCAGGTGAGCGATAACATCATGCTTTTTTATCTGACCGCCACGCCCTCGGGGATAGAATCCATTGCTTACAATTTTAATATGCCCATGCTGGCCACGCGGGTAGGCCATTTTACGGAAACGGTAGAAGATGCCTACAATGGCTATCTTGCTGCGCCGGAGAATATTACTTCTATGACGGAAGTGATGCGAAAAGCAGTTTTGCACCCTATCCCGCGCGAAAATGTGGCGGAGACTTCCAAAGATATGAGCTGGACGAATTATGCTGCGGAAATTCTCCGTTAAGCTTTTTCAGCTTTTGCTTTCAGTTGTTGCATGGCGGCCACAATGTCCGGCTGGCCGAAAATGGCATTCCCCGAAACGAGTACATTGGCGCCGTGTTGTACAATACTTTCAACGGTGCTGCTGTCCACTCCGCCATCTACTTCGAGCAGAATATCCCGTCCGAATGTATCGATCATTCTTCTTGCTTTCGCAATTTTCTTTAATCCCTGCGGAATAAATTTCTGTCCGCCGAATCCCGGATTCACGGTCATAATCAAAAGCAGGTCAATATCGTCCAGAACATTTTCGATAGTGGATAAAGATGTTGCGGGATTGAGCGAGACGCCGGCTTTTATTCCCTGCTGGTGAATAGATTGCAGCGTCCGGTGAAGGTGTGTACAGGCTTCCTGATGTACTGTGAGAATGTCGGCGCCGGCCCGTACATAATCGGTAATATACAAATCGGGATTGCTGATCATCAGATGCACGTCCAGCGGGAGGGAAGTGATGCGTTTCAGGACTTTCACCATGCTTGGACCAAAAGTAAGGTTAGGTACAAAGTGGCCATCCATCACATCCACGTGGATGAAATCAGCACCATTTCCGGCCAGCATTTTCACCTGCATTTTCAGCTGCAGCAAATCAGCCGATAAAATGGAAGGAGCGATATAAATTTTTTGTGTTTCCATGGTTTTGATTTTATTGGTTATAGCGTTCTTCCACCAGCTGTGCAATATTTTCGGGGGTAAACCCAAATTCTTTTTCCAGCTCGTCTGCCGGAGCGGAAGCTCCGAAATGATCGATACCAAAACTCCATCCTTCTGCCACATATTTTCCCCAGCCAAAAGTGCTGGCAGCTTCCATGCTCACGCGGTATCTTACGTTCGGGGGCAGTACAGTGTCTTTATATTCCTGCGGCTGCTCATCGAAAAGTTCCATGCAGGGCATGCTTACCACGCGTACTTTTTTATCGGTTATCAGTTTTGCGGCAGCAAGCGCCAAATGCACTTCCGAGCCACTCGCTATCAAAATGATATCCGGCTTTTCCTCTTCCGATCCCGAAAGGATATAAGCACCTTTTTTTACTTTTTCTTCTATACTTTCCAACTCCAGTGCAGGCAGCGACTGCCGGGTAAAGGCCATAGCTACGGGTTTGTCATTTATGGCAAAAGCCAGTTGTATAAGGGCGGCTGTTTCGCGGGCTTCAGCCGGACGGAAAAGCAACAATCCGGGTAGCGCGCGCAATCCGGCCAGCTGTTCGATGGGCTGGTGTGTCGGGCCATCTTCGCCCACATAAAACGAATCGTGGGTGTAAGCATAAAGAACCGGTAGTTTCTGCAATGCCGACAGGCGCATGGCTGGTTTGGCATAGTCGGAGAAGACCAGAAAAGTAGCGCCGAAAGGACGGAAACCGCCGTGCAGAGCAATGCCGTTCAGGATGGTTGCCATGGGAAACTCACGTACGGCAAAAGAGAGGTTCCGTCCGCTACGGTCGTTGCGGGTAAACTCACCGGAAACATCAGCGTAGGCTTTAGTCTGGTTGGAGGGTTCCAGGTCAGCTGAGCCTCCGAGGATAGTATCGGTTTGTTGTGCAAACCAGGCCAGTGTTTTTCCGAAAGCAGCCCGTGTGGCCAGCTTTTCTCCAACTTTAAAATCAGGAACTTTCAAATCGGGAGTAAGGTTGTTGTTTAGAATAGCCTGGTATTTTTGGGCAAAAGCGGTATCGACTGTCGATTTTTTCTTTACCCGTGCTTTCCAGCTGGTAACGGCTTTTCGTTTTTCTTCGAAATCAGTACGAAAATGGGTATACACTTCATCGGGAACATAGAAGTCTTTGTCGCCGGGCAAGCCGTTTTTCACTTTTGTAGCAGCAATTTCTTCCGGCGACAACGGTGAACCGTGGGTGTGAAAATCTCCTTCCACAGTAGCAGCACCTTTGGCCATCACAGTTTGTCCGATGATGATGGTCGGTTCGTTTTTTTCTCTCTGTGCCTGTTCGATGGCAAGACTTATCTGTACATGTTCGTGGCCGTTAATTTCCAGCACCTGCCAGCCAAAACCTTCAAATACTTTGGCGATGTTGGTGCTGTCGGCACGGGATGTGCTGCCGGAAATCTGTGCATCGTTTTTGTCATAAAACAGAATTAGTTTACCCAGCCCGAGATGTCCTGCATTGGCGGCAACTCCAAGAGCAACAGGTTCTTGCAGGTCACCATCGCCGGCCAGCACATAAGTGTAATGGTCGATAACCTCTTCACCCATCTGAGCGGAAAGGGCAGCTTCGGCCACGGCCATTCCGACTGACATTCCCACACCCTGTCCCAACGGACCGGTAGTAGCATCCACGCCGGGGGTAAGCCTGTGTTCGGGATGACCGGGTGTTAAGCTGTTCATTTGCCGGAACCGTTTCAGCTCATCCATGGGAAGCAAACCCTGCAAATGCAGCAAAGCATAAAGCAGCATGCTTTCGTGTCCTGCCGAAAGTACGAATCGGTCGCGGTTAAGCCAGCGCGTATCGTCAGGGTCGTGTCGCAAATAATATTTAAAAAGAATATAAGCCATATCGGTGGACGACATAGCGCCGCCGGGATGTCCGGAATTGGCTTTGCGTGTTCCATCGATAATCAAGCCGCGGATAACGGCAGTGGTTTTCTTATCCAATTCGGTGTTCAGATTCATACTTATCAGCTGTAAAGGTGTTAAATGTGATTTCTACATGAGAATATTTCATTTTCATGGCAAAAATACGATTTTCATCTGATTTTAAATGAGAGATAATTGGTATTCGCTTCGTGCGAATTTTTGTAATTTTGGACAAAACAAGTTTGAAAAATATGGAAGCAAAAACGATTTTAGTTACCGGCGCGACTGATGGTATTGGAAAGCAAACCGCGCTTGAACTGGCACAAACGGGCCATAAGGTGTTGGTACATGGACGAAATAAAGTGAAAAGTGAAGAAGCTGCCGCCTGGATTCGTAACGCTTCCGGCAATGATAAAACGGAAGCCGTACACGCCGATCTCACTAATTTTGACGAGATAAAAGCCCTCGCTGAAACCATCAAAGCGCGGCAATCACACCTGGATGTATTATTGAACAATGCGGGTGTTTTTGAAAATGAAAAAATTATTTTGCCAAACGGGCTTGAACGGACTTTCATGGTAAACCACATGGCGCCTTTTGCACTAACGCTGGAATTGCTTGATTTACTTAAAAGTACACCTGGCGCGCGTATTGTAAACGTCAGTTCCATGGCACAGTCGGGGAGCATCGATTTTGATAACCTCAATGGCGAAAAATATTTTGATCCTTACAATGCTTATGCCGTTTCGAAACTGGAAAATGTGTTGTTTACTTACAAACTGGCACAGATGCTTTCAGATTCGGATGTAACCGCCAACTGTCTGCATCCGGGTGTTATCAATACCAAACTGTTGCATGCCGGGTGGGGTATGGGAGGTGCCGGCATTCATCAGGGCGCACAAAACTCTGTTTTTGCTGCAAATTCGCCGGAAATGGATGGGAAAACCGGACTTTACCTTGTCAGCCAACAGGCAGTAAAGTCGGCGTCCATTTCCTACGATAAGAAGGTACAGGAGCGGCTGTGGGAAAAAAGCTTAGGAATGATGGCTAAATAATATTTTGAGGTACTAACAAGAATTCTTACTTTTGTCAAAATTTTTTTATCATGATACAATATAGTGGTTGGATTGGTACTCCGGAAATGATGTTGATTGCTGCAGCAATTCTTTTGTTATTTGGAGGAAAAAAAATTCCCGAACTGGCAAAAGGACTTGGCAAAGGTATGAAGGAGTTTAAAAAGGCAGTGGACAAAGAGGGGCTTGCCGGCGATTTGAAAGATGTTGCTTCAGATATCAATGATTTTAAACAGGATGTGGAGAAAATTAATCCCAAAAATCTGCTGAAAACAGATAGTAGCACAAAAAGTCACAAAAAGTAAAGACTATCGCGAAACGCCCATAGAATTTGAAGGACTTAACTACAGGCAAAGAGGGTAAGCTGATATTACATTTTGCTTTACCCATGCTGGCGGGCAATGTCTTCCAACAGTTATATAATGTAGTGGATAGTATTGTGGTAGGAAGAGCCATCGGTAAGGAAGCTCTTGCAGCAGTAGGTGCTAATTTCCCTTTTATTTTTGCTCTTATCTCTTTTGTTGTGGGCATTGCCATTGGTTCTACTGTTATTATCTCTCAATATTTCGGGGCAAAAAAGATGGAGCAGGTCAAACGTGCCATTGACACGCTTTACATTTTCATGTTTTTTGCCGCCATTGCAATAACCGTACTGGGCATACTTTTTGCCAAAGATATTTTCCGGCTCATTGATCTCCCTGCCGATGTTCTTCCCGAAGCCGTTCAATATTTTAAAGTCTATGCGCTTGGGTTTATTTTCTTTTTTGGATTTCAGGGGACCAGTGCTATCATGCGCGGACTGGGTGATTCTAAAACGCCTTTTTACTTTCTCGGAGGTTCCACGCTACTGAACATTGCGCTGGATTTAATTTTCGTCCTGATTTTCCATTGGGGTATAAAAGGTGTCGCTGCCGCCACGGTTATTTCACAGGCGGCTGCCTTTTTCGCTATCGTTTTTTATGTAAATCATTATCACAAATTCCTGGATTTTCATCCCCGGCGTATGCGATTTGATAAGATCATTTTCAGAAAAAGTTTAAAAATCGGCTTACCGACCGGTTTCCAGCAAACATTTGTAGCAGTGGGTTTTATGGCTTTGTTTCGTATTGTAAACATGTTCGGTACCTCTACTATTGCCGCTTACAGCGTTGCTATCCGCATCGATTCGTTTGCTGCCATGCCGGCCATGAATTTTTCGGCGGCGCTGGCTACTTTTGTAGGCCAGAATATCGGAGCCGGTAAAATGGAGCGTATTCGCAAAGGCCTTACTGCCACCCTGCTGATGGCTAACATCGTGGCTGTTGTTATTTCTGTTTTGGCCCTGCTGTTTGCCGAACCTCTCATGCAGATTTTCACCAAAGATGCCGGAGTTGTTGAAATAGGGAAGCATTACCTGCTCATTGTCCCGCTTTTTTACGTGGTTTTTGCCACCATGTTTTCCATAAACGGCGTTATGCGCGGCGCCGGCGACACCATGGTTCCCATGTTTATCTCCATTATTTCGTTATGGTTTGTACGTATTCCGGTTTCCTGGTTCCTCTCTTTAAAATATGGCGCTATCGGTATCTGGTGGGGTATTCCCGTTGCCTGGTTTGTGGGACTTACGCTGGCTTTTACTTACTATAAAACCGGACGCTGGAAGGCCAAAGGGGTAGTAAAAGGAGGAGAATTAAAATAATATCCCGTAATGAATTAAAAATCTTGATATTGTAATTATCATTGAACTGTTTTGTTGCAATATCCTTA
>BTTE01000080.1:0-9117 GCA_036244975.1 bacterium
GAAAAAAAATATTGAAAAAGAAAATACTCATTTTTTTGTGGTGTATGGCGGTGAAGAAGATTTTGATTTTCTGGATTCAAAAATAGTTTCATGGAGAAATTTACATCGGAACTTTTAAAAGCTTAATATTCTCTTTCCCGTATAACCTTTTGCTTCCCCGGAAATGATATTTTTGCAAAAATTTTTATAAGTGATAGCGATAAGTAATCTTATTATGGAGTTCGGCGGGGAGCCGGTTTTTAAAAGCGTTTCATTTCATATTGGAAATAAAGAACGTATAGGCCTGGCCGGAAATAATGGTGCCGGAAAAACTACACTGCTACGGATTTTGATTGGTGAACAAGAGCCAACGGACGGTGAAGTGATTATCCCCGAAAGCGAGACCATAGGCTATCTGCCACAGGAGAAGCAAATCAGAAGCAACAAAAATGTTTTGGAAGAGACTTTATCCGTATTTTCATTTCTGAACAACCTGAAAAAGGAACTTGATACTATTCAGCATCAGCTTTCCACCCGAACCGATTACGAAAGCGATGCTTATGTTAAACTTTATGAAAGGCTGGAAGAGATACATCACCTGCTGGCCATAAACGAAGATGACAAACAGGAGGGGAGAGCCATAAAAGTACTGAAAGGTCTTGGCTTTCTTGAGAGAGAGCTTACAAGGCCGGTGAGCAGTTTCAGCCTCGGCTGGCAAATGCGTATGGAGCTGGCCAAACTGTTGCTGTTGCAACCGACGCTGCTACTGTTGGATGAGCCTACCAACCATCTCGATATTGATGCTATCCAGTGGCTTGAAAATTTCCTAAAAAACTACAGCGGTACGGTTTTACTGGTTTCGCACGACCGCAGTTTTCTTGACAACCTGACTTCCCGGACACTGGAAATCAACAACGGAAAAATTTACGATTACAAAGTTCCTTATTCCAAATACCTGCAGCTAAGCCGCGAACGTGTAGCGCAGCAGCAGGCCGTATTTACCAACCAGCTACGGCAAATCAGCGAATTAGAGAGTTTTGTTGAACGTTTTCGTTACAAAGCTACCAAAGCCCGTCAGGTTCAGTCGCGCATCCGGCAGCTTAAAAAAATGGAAAGAGTGGAGGTGGATGAACTGGACAAAACAGGTATTCGTTTTCGCTTTCCGCCTGCTCCGCGGAGCGGGAAAGTGGTGGTGGAAGGCAAAAATGTTTCTAAGTCGTATGGAAGCAATCAGGTACTGCAATCGTTAGATTTTCAAGTGATTAAAGGAGATAGAATTGTCTTCGTGGGGCGAAACGGCGAAGGCAAAACCACCCTGTCCAAGATTATTGCCCGCCAGTTGGATTACGAAGGGGAAATAAAGTACGGCCACAATGTTAAAATTGCCTATTATGCACAAGACCAGTGGGAGATGTTAGACCTTACGAAAACGGTTTTTGAAACCGTTGACGACATTGCCGTCGGCAGTATCAGGACACGGTTGAAATCCATTTTGGGGGCTTTTTTATTTCAGGGTGATGATATTAACAAAAGAGTAAGCGTGCTTTCCGGGGGCGAAAAGGCACGCCTTTCGCTTGCCCGGCTGTTGCTGAGTCCCTCCAACCTGCTTGTTTTGGATGAGCCGACAAACCACCTGGACCTTTTGTCGAAAGACATTCTGAAAAATGCGCTGCTGCAATACGATGGTACGTTGATTCTGGTATCGCATGACCGCGATTTTTTGCAGGGACTCAGCGAACACTTTTTTGAAATCAGGCATCACAAACTGAAAGAGTTTCGCGGAACCCTTCACGATTATCTCACCAAAAGAAATATTGAACAGCTTAAAGAGTTGGAAACAACTGAAAAGCCAAAGGCAAGGAAATCGGTGGAAAAAGAGCAAAAACAGGACTGGCAGCAGCGAAAAGAGAAAGAACGCCGTTTACGCAAATTGCGGAAAGCATTGGAAGAAACAGAAAACAAAATCGAACAGACGGAGGAAGCACTGGCGCAGTTGAATAAGAAACTTTCGCAACCGGACAAGTATGCCGGTGAGATGAAGGATGGAACACTTTATAAAGCGCACAGCGAACTGCAGGAGCAATTAAACGTCTTCTATAAAAAGTGGGAAACATTACAGTCGAATCTGGAAACGTAGCGCTTATTTCTTCCGGCTAATCATGGTATGGGCAAGATTTTTCAGAGATTGTTTTCGCTCTTCCGGACAGTCAATCCTATCCAGCTTTTCCAGTCCTTTGTCGAGATAGTTATAAATAGCATCATTGGTTAGTTTCTCAATATCTAATGCGTCAAAGATTTTTCGGAAATACCGGATTTTTTCCTTTTCGGGCAGTTCTTTTCCATGAAAATGATCGAGGAGCAGCTCTTTGGTTTTTGGGTCGGCGGTGGCCGTGGCTTTGGTAAAAAGGTAAGTCTTTTTATTTTCAAGAATATCCTGGCCTGTTTTTTTCCCAAAGACTTTTTCATTGCCATACAAATCCAGCAAATCATCTTTTAGCTGAAATCCCAGGCCAATGTTTATTCCGAATTCATAAATAAGTTGTGTGTCTTTTGTGGATGCACGGGCAATGATTGCCCCGATTTTTAAGCTTGCGCCAAATAACAGAGCTGTTTTCAGACGAATCATCTCAATATAATCTTCAAGCGATACTATTTTTCTTTTCTCAAAATTCAAATCCAATTGCTGACCTTCACAGGCCTTTAAAGCCGTCTTGTTGAACGTTGATAAAATATCGGGTAATATCTCAATGTCTGCCTGAAGCGTATAGTTATAAGCCAATACATAGAGGGCATCTCCGGCAAGTATGGCCATGTTGGGGTTCCATTTTTTAAAAATAGTTTCTTTCCCGTGACGGATGGGTGACTGATCCATCAAGTCATCATGCATCAGTGTGAAATTATGGAGCAACTCAATGGCCAGCGCCTGAGGCAACGCTTTTTGGATATTACCTTCAAAAAGGTCGCAGGCCATGAGGGTGAAAATCGGTCTGAGTCGTTTTCCACATTGGGAGAGGCTGTACACTATTGGTTCGTACAGCTCCTTTGGATTCTTGCTGAAACTCTGTTTTCCCAAATGTTTGGAAAAAAGCGTATATAATTCTTCGTAAGTGTACACCCGATAAGTTTTAATTTATCAAATTTAGTAAATATTCTCCATACCCACTTTTCAACAACGGTTTGGCAACTTTTCTTAATTGTTGTTCATCGATAAACCCTTTATTGTAGGCAATCTCTTCGATACAACCGATTTTCAGGTTCTGTCTTTCCTGAATAACTTCCACAAACTGTGATGCCTGCGTCAGGGAAGAAAAGGTTCCGGTATCGAGCCAGGCTGTTCCGCGGCCGAGAAGGCCGACTTTTAATTTGTTTTTTTTCAGATAATATTTATTAATATCCGTAATTTCATATTCCCCCCGCGCGCTGGGATTCATGGATTTGGCAATTTCCACTACCGAATTATCATAAAAGTAGAGACCGGGAACAGCATATTTTGATTTGGGATGTTCCGGTTTTTCTTCAATGGAAAGCACATTCATGTTTTCATTAAACTCCACAACACCATAACGCTCCGGGTCTTTTACGTGATAGGCAAAAACGATGCCGCCATCCGGATTGGTGCTGTCCATAAGCAACTGTTGTAATCCGCGGCCATAAAATATGTTGTCGCCCAAAACCAGGGCAACCTTTTCATCTCCGATAAATTTCTCACCAATCACAAAAGCCTGTGCCAGCCCGTTGGGTACGGACTGAACTGCATATTCAAAATGGCAGCCAATGGATGATCCATCGCCCAGCAACAATTTAAAATTAGGGGTGTCGTGGGGCGTGGAAATGATCAGTATATCTTTTATGCCCGCCATAAGCAGGATAGATAAAGGATAGTAAATCATAGGCTTGTCGTAAACCGGCATGAGTTGCTTGCTCACAGCCAGCGTAAGCGGATGTAATCGTGTGCCGGATCCACCGGCCAAAATAATTCCTTTCATACTATTTTATTATTTTTTCTTATTTTCTAACTCACTTGAAACAATTTCATCCAACTCATCATGTTTCTCCTCAACGAAAACTTCTCTGTCCGCTTTTTTAAATGATTTGGTCAACAGCCATTTGTCAAGCGAAAGTAGCAGGGATGGCAAAACAATCAGGTTTGTAAGCAAGGCTATGAGCAGGGTAAATGAAACCAGATAGCCTAAAGCCTCGGTTCCGCCAAACGAAGATAACGTAAAAATATAAAAACCAAAGAATAGTACTGTTGCTGAAAAAACCATGCTGTATCCGGCTTCATATAAAGCATCCATGACAGATTTTTTCACACTCCACCGATTCGTTTTCAGATGCAGCCGGTAACGCGACAAATAGTGGATGGTATTGTCCACACTGATGCCCAGTGCAATACTGAAAATGATAATGGTGGAAGGTTTTATGGATATACCAAAATAGCCCATCATCCCGGCTGTCAGAATAAGCGGTATGGTGTTCGGGATAAGCGAAACGATAATCATTTTAACAGAAGAGAAAATAAAAGACATCAGCAGGGTGATAACGGCAATAGCCAGCAACAAGCTGTAAGCAAGGTTTTTAATGAGATAATTAGTGCTTTTAAGAAAGACCACACTGGTACCGGTTAGATGCACCTTATATTTTGAGGGTGGAAAAATTTTGTTGATTTTAGGTTTGATGGTATGAATAATACTGTCAATTTCATTAGTTCCCACATTAGCCATTTGAACGGAAATCCTTGTTATGCGGAAAGTAGAATCGACAAACGAGCTTAGTAAACTTTGTTTTTTGCTGCGTGCCTTTTGCTTAAAGTTAGGGATGTAGCTGAGGATAAAGTTCTTTTCCTGATTATTAGGCAGGGAATACATTTTGGGATTGCCTCGATAAAAAGCCTGTTTGGCCGATTTTACCAGCTCAACAATGGATACCGGACGAGCAAACTGGGGATATAAGGCCAGCGTGTCTTGCAGTGCCTCTAACTTCCTCAGGTTGTAAAGTCGTAAGACACCTCCTTTCTTTTCGGTGTTAACGGTAATTTCCAACGGCATAACACCTTTGAAATTTTTCTCCATAAAAAACAGGTCTTTTTGCAGCTTGTTCTTTTTGGAAATATCATCAACAATGGAACCCGTTGTTCGCAACTTGGTAACCCCGTATGCTCCCACCAAAACAAGCAAAATCGTAATGCCATAAATAGTCGGACGGTAATTGGTAATCAAGCGGCTGACTTTATCTAAAATCTTGGTCGTAAATCCTTTATCGCTATTGAGATGTTTCAGATGACGGGCCTTGGGAACCGGAAAATAGCTAAACAGAATGGGAAGTAACAACATGGAAAGTACATAAATAGCCATAATGTTCAGTGTGGCCACAATACCAAATTCCACAAGAAAGGTGTTGGAAGTAACAATAAAAGCGCCAAATCCGGCAGCAGTAGTGGCGTTGGTCAGCAGGTTGGCTTTTCCAATGCGCACAATCATGCGGGAAAGCGCTCGTGTTTTGTTTCCATGCAGGCGGATCTCATCTAAGTATTTATTGAGCAGGAAGATGGAATTCTCCACCCCGATCACAATGAGCAGAGGTGGTAAAACACCGGTTAGGATGGTGAATTTATAGCCTAATAATGTAACCGTACCGAGTGTCCAGATGACGGCGACAATCACTACTACCATCGCAAAAAATACTGCCCTGAGCGATCGGAATAAAACAAACAGTAAAATAAAGGTGATAAATGCCGAGAGAAAAACGAAAAAGAAAGATTCGTGTAAAATCAGCTCGCTTTGGATGGTACGAATGTACGGAAGTCCTGATTTCTTTATGTCAAGATGATATTTTTTACCATAATCTTCCGCCGTATCGGTAATCTTTTTCATGAGTGGAATTCTGGCTTTTGAATTCAGAATTTCATTGTTCACGGTTATCATAATGAGATAAGCGTGTGTTTTTCTGTTAAACAGCCGCCCGCGGTAAAGCGGAAGATTATAAAGCACGTTTTTTATGGAATCGACCTGTTTTTGTGTTGTGGGACGATGGGGTACAAGGTTGACAAAATCAAATTTGTGGAGGCTGTCATTCCTGACCAGAGTAAATACCCGTGCACTGGAAATCACCTGTTTCACACCTTTAATTTTCATAAGTTTGTGGGTGAGGTCGTACCAGTCATCGAAATGCTGAAGGGTAAACAATTTCGGGTCATAAACGCCGATAAAGCTGATGCTTCCATCGCCACTCTGGCCGAATTCCTTTTTAAAATTACTGTACTCTATACTGGTGGGATCGGTTGCCGGAAGCATTTTGGCCAGATGGTAAGAAAGCTGAACCTTTGAACCTTCGTATCCCATAAAAACCGTCAGTAATCCAATCACTATCAGAATAGCCAACCGGTTCCTCAGGATAAACCGAACAAGATATTGCCACATACTTAATGTTGTTTGTCAAAAAAAATCAGAGCAGGTTTTTGTCTTGATTTTCAGGATTTAGAATATCACAAAAACACTACTTTTCAGAGGCGCAAAGTTAGAAGATGTTTTCATGTTTACAAAATATTTGTCAAACGTACATATTTGGCTGTTTTGTTGTTGAAGAACAAGGTAAAAGTATTCTTAAAAAGGACAAGTGATAGCTAACCTTGAAAGTTTGTCCGGACAAACAACAATGAAACAAACGACATACCCAAAAAACAAACCTGCTTCAGTGGGGGTTTGGTTATTGGAAGTTATTTGGCTTTTTGGCTTTTTGCATTGTGTAAGAAGTAGAATTTTAAGATGCAAAAATCGCTGAGCGGCTTTCTTTTTTAGGATATTTGCGCTATCAATATTTAAGTATGAAAAAAGTTTTGTTTATTGACAGTGCGCATCCTTCTTTGCGGGAAGGATTGGAGGAAATTGGCTTTCATTGCGATTATTTCACTGGTTTTCAACGTGATGATTTTAAAAGGGTTATTGGCGAATACGAAGGCATTATTATTCGCAGCAAGATAAAGATGGACAGGGAAATGCTTTTGGCAGCCGACAAACTGGAGTTTATCGGCAGGGTAGGAGCCGGCATGGAGAATATTGATGTGGCTTTTGCCGAAAAGCAGGGAATCCGTTGTCTGAATGCCCCTGAAGGTAACCGCAGCGCTGTTGGCGAACATGCTATTGGAATGCTGCTCATGCTTTTTAATCATCTTAAAAAAGGGGATGCCGGGGTGCGCCGGGGACTCTGGTTGCGTGAAGAAAACCGCGGACTGGAAATAGAAGGCAAAACCGTGGGGATTATAGGTTACGGAAACATGGGAAGTGCCTTTGCCGGAAAACTCAGCGGTTTTGGCGCCCGTGTGCTGGCTTACGATAAATACAAATCCGGTTTCTCTAATCGGTTTGTTATGGAAGTTTCGTTGGAAAAAATTTTTGAACAGACTGATGTTTTGAGCCTGCACGTCCCTTTGACCGATGAAACCCGTTACATGGTCAACAATGATTTTCTGAATAAGTTCAGCAAAAAAATCTGGCTTATCAATACATCGAGGGGAGTGGTTGTAAAAACAGATGAACTGGTCGTGGCGTTGAAATCCGGTAAAGTGAAAGGCGCCTGTCTCGATGTGCTGGAATATGAAGGCCTTTCTTTTGAGAATATGAAGACCGACAAATTTCCCAAAGCCTTTTCCGAACTTATTCAAATGCAAAATGTAATTTTTTCTCCACATGTTGCCGGCTGGACACACGAGTCTAACCTGAAGCTGGCCGCTACCATTGTGGAAAAGGTGAAAGCTTTGCAAAAGCAGGATTAAGCAAAAAGCTTTTTTGATATTGCTACCCAAACAATTTCTATTTTCCCGGACATTCCCGGGGCGGGATTCCATAAGAGAGAAGAAATCAAAAGTTATTTGACAAATCAATTCAAAATTTTATTAATTTTGCCACCTCAAACAGCGGGGTGTGGTGCAGTCGGCTGGCATGTCCCGGCAAAGGGTTGTCGGGATGGTCGCAGGTTCGGGTCCACGCCGGCGAGAGAGATAAAAGACGTTCATAAAAATATCGGGGTGTGGTGCAGTTGGCTAGCATGCTTGCATGGGGTGCAAGTGGTCGCAGGTTCGAGTCCTGCCACTCCGACAACATTAAGCCGTAATCATTTTATTAAAAATGGTTACGGTTTTTTTTGTACATTTCCTCCGCATTAATAAAATTATGGGAATTGTTATAAAGCAGGGATTTTATAATTCTTTATGGTTGGCCATTGGGATAATTATCGGATATGTAAATATTATTTTGCTTTTCCCGGTATTCTTAACTGCTGACCAGTTTGGTTTAACAAGAATTTTATGGGCTGCCGGGTCGGTATTTGCTCAGTTTGCTCTGTTGGGAAGCCCGCAAATACTGGTAAAATATTTTCCTGAGTTCGGGAAACAGCCCAAAGCCAAAGGAGAATTCTTTATGCTCATGTTACTTATTCCACTTTTGGGGTTTGCAATATTCTTTTTGGTTGCCGGTTTTTTTAAAGGGCAAATCATCGCCTCTTACGCAAACGGCAGCACTCTTTTTACAAATAACTTTTCCTTCATTTATGTCATTACCTTCTTCTTCATTTATTTCAATATACTGGAAGCTTATCTCAGGGCTTTATTCAAAACTACGGTAGCCGTGTTTTTAAAAAACGTCCTGCTTCGCGTTTTCTGGTTGGTTCTCGTGATACTATATCACGAAAAAGTGATTGATTTTGAGACTTTTCTTTTTTGGTTTGTAAATGTTTACGGTATTGTATTGCTGATTCTGCTTATTTATGCAGCTGTGCTGAAGGAGCTAAAAATTTCATTGCACCTGCATTTTTTAAAGAAAGAACACATGCGGGCTATGGCCGGATTCGGCCTGTTTGTAATTTTGGGAAGCAGCACCGCCTATCTCGCCAATTATATTGACATTTTTATGGTGGGAGGAATGATTGATCTTAAGAATATTGCCTTTTATTCGGTCGCTTTTTATTTGGGAACGGTTATTTTATTACCCTTCAGCGGTGCCGGAAATATCTTAATTCCCATTATTTCAGAAAACTTTTCAAAAAATAATCTTCAAAAGATAAAAGAAATTTATCAGGAATCTTCTACTAACCTGAGCCTTATTAGTACATTAATTTTTTTAGGAATATGGCTTAATGCTGATA
>BTTE01000081.1:0-9106 GCA_036244975.1 bacterium
CAAACAAGGTATTATACCAATTTTAAATTAAACACCAATTTTCATTTGCGAATTTAAGGTTTAATACAAAAACCCAAACAGCCACAAAGGCAGTACACCGGGAGCACCGGTTTCGATGTTATCTTTTACAATAAAAGCATCAGCGATTCCGGCAATTTGTTTGCGAGTTTTGTTTTTACCTCCCACTTCAAATACATACCGGTTATCCACAAAAAAATCACCGGTTTTCGGCAACGCCACTTTATGTCCTAGCTGCACCTGGTTAAAAAAGAATGTCTCCCTTAAATTGCCCCTGTTTACGATTTCGGGGGCAAGAGCATACATCAGGTTTGCATTATTCAAATAAATTTTTTCAGGTTTCCCCATCCTCCGAATACCTTTGGTAGCGCTGTTTAACAACAAAAGTAATTGCACCCTGTCCAGCATGGAAAAGAATTTAATTAGCGTTACCCGCGACACTCCGGTTAAGGCGGCAAGCTTCTGAGTATTAGGCTTAAAAGGTGATGATTCAGAAATAATGGCAAGTAATTTTTTTAACTTTTGTATCTGTGCAAAATCAATTGATTCAACAGACGGCAAATCCACTTCAAGTATCAGCTCAATAGTATTCATCAGTTTCTCAGGATACGATTCCTTTCCCTCGGCAAAAAAAGGATAATAGCCGTATTTCAGATAATCCCCAAAGTATTCCAACGGTTTGAATCTGCTTGAAATATCATGTGCAATTTGGGTGGAATTCCGTAGTAGGTCATCCCAATTAACAACATCGAACTTCAGTGACTGATCCAACTCAAGGAATTCACGAAATGAAAGACCGGGCAGAAGATAGCTGACAACCCTGCGACTTAAATCAGCCTCACCTTTTTTTATTTCAAGTATGGAAGACCCTGTAAAAACCACAAACAAACCTTTATACGTGTCATGTATTTGCTTTATTTCATTTGACCAACCACGGTATTTATGAATTTCATCCAAAAAAAGATATTTTCCCCCGGTTTTATAAAATCTGTCCGCCAGTTCCAGCAGTGTATTTCTTGAAAAATATAAATGATTTACATCTGCATACAAAACCTCTTTGGAAGGCGTTCGGAATTTGTGTTTGATATATTGTAAAACTAAGGTTGTCTTTCCCGAACCTCTCGCGCCAAGTATGGAAATAAGTCGGTTGTCCCAATTAACGGTATGGTACAAAAATCTACTGAACTTCAAAGAAGTCGAACGTAATTTTATATCAAATATCTCATATAACTGCTCCATAGTGTTTTTATTATTTTACAAAAATAGTATTTTTTGTTTAACAGATTAAACAATTTTGTAGTATTCTGTTAATTTATAAAAACACTTCGACAAAATAGCAATCAGATAATATAATTTTTACTTGACTTTTAGTAATGCTTACTTGACTTTCTGATATTTTTACTTTACATTTGCATCTTTAACCTAAACTCTATTATCATGAAAACAAATTATTTGCTCCCGAACCGGTTTAAAAAAGCCGGTTGGTTCCTCTTTATCACAGGTATCATTCTTGGAATGATTTATCTTACAATACAGGATAAGCCGGATTTTTTAAACTTCAATGTATTTGCCATAGCAGACCAGGGTTTTCTGCCTCCCGCCAATTTTTTCACCATCACCCAAACGAATATTTTTGATGAGATCATAGCTTTGTTACTTATCGTTAGTTCTGTTTTTATCGCGCTGTCAAAAGAAAAAACGGAAGACGAATATATTTCTAAAATCAGGCTGGAGTCCTTAGTCTGGGCAACGTATGTCAATTATGCCATACTAATCATTGCCATTATTTTTGTCTTTGACCTGGCATTTTTTTGGGTTCTTGTATTCAATATGTTTACCATCTTGTTTTTCTTTCTTATCAGGTTCAATTGGGTTTTATATAAATCGAAAAAGATGATGCGTAATGAAAAATAAAATGAAAGTCGAAAGAGCCAAGAAAAATATTACCCAGGCACAGTTGGCCAAATTGGTTCATGTTAGCCGCCAAACCATCAACGCTATTGAATTGGGGAAATTCAATTTATCCACCATGCTGGCTTTGAAAATCGCACATATTTTCGGGCAATCCGTAAATGACATTTTTGAATTGGAAGAAGATGATTGGCAGGTATAGCGTCCCTTGGAAAAGGAACCTGCCACTTATTTTCCAACAGGGAGCAGAACAAATATTGAAAATTAAGGGGCTGCCTTTTGCCCCTACCGCTCAATCTCCCCGGGCAAAGTAAACTCATACCGGTTGCCAAGAATTTTTGTATTCATAAACCGGTTGGCTCTCCGCACGCCCAAAAACAGTTGCCAAATAAATTTATCCTCTTTGTAATATTTTTCAACTTCTTTTTCCGTAATAGTATTCCCGGAGAGGAATTCCTGATTTTCACGGTTTGCTACCTCCAGCCAGTCCGGAATCAAATCGGCACATTGCTCTTTGTACAGATTGGCTATCAAATCTATGAGTACAAGCCTGAAATCATAATACCGATCCATGATATCCTGAAGAAAAAATTTGCGCAGAACAGGACGCATGACCGGCGGTGCACTTTGTAAAAACAACAGGGCGTTCATTTGCTCCACACCATTTTTTCTGATAAAGGGGGTACTGGTATCAATAAACAGCAAACTGCTCTCTTCAGAAATATCTTGTCGGCTGTCGTAGTTTTTTATCGCCCAGTTAGATATTTGAGAATCCAGCCCCAGTATCAATTCATTATTATCTCTGTTCTGCTGCCACAGTTTACGCATTTTGTCCAAAACAAGCCTCAGCAGAATCAAACTCTCCTCCCTGCTGTGCTGCTGAATAATTTTGTTCCCAATGGCCTCCCGAGGCAGCCTTTCCTGACTTAAATAAGCTACGAACCTCCCCTTGTGACCTTTAACCCAATAAGCATGGCTAACAGGCGTTTCTATTCCAACATCCTTCAGTAACTGATTGTACTCCAAGTATAAATTACAATAATCTTCCACTTCCTCAGCTGTAGAGAAAAGAGGAAGGCGTTTAAAAGCCTCATTACTAAAATCAGATTCTTCAAATGTTACAACAGTGCTAATTTCGCCATGGCCCAGAACACTCACCGGGATGGGCGACATCTGAATGTTTACGGGATTAAAGGAGCGTTCAAATTCCTGTAAAAATTTCGTTGTTTCTTCTTTTGTCGCCATCAGATTTGAATTTTAAAAAAGATTGTCAATAAATTCTTTAATACTAAAAGCCATGCTATAAAATTTTAATTTGGAAATCGCCTTATCCGCCTTTTCCAAAATTTCATCCGCCTGCTCTTCCGTAATAATAAGTGGCGGAAGCAATTGACAAACACGCATGTCGTTGTTGGAATAAAGCGAGAACATCCCCGACTCGTAAGCTGCTTTGGTAAACAACAAGCCGTATCTTTCCTGATAAAACTCAATGCCGGCCATCAAACCAAGCTGCCTGAAACCTTTGATATACTTTGGGTGTTTCTTTTTCAGTTTTTCAAAACCCGTATGTAAATGTTCTGCGATTTTATTGACATGCTCCAGAAATGACTTATCAGAACTCATCTCCAAAACCTTCAGTGCCACCTCTGCGCCTATTTCCGAACCGCCAAAAGTACTGACATGAATGAAAGGATACTTGTTGAAAAACGATTCCAGCGGTTCGCGAAAAACCGTTGCTGTAATGGGATAAATGCCTCCGGACAATCCCTTTCCCAACACCACAATATCCGGAAGTATGTCGTAATGTTCAAAAGCCCATAATTTTCCTGTTCTTCCGAGGCCGGTTTGAACTTCGTCAATGATCATCAGGGTATTGGTTTGTGTACAGCGCTTTCTTAAAGCCTGCATGTATTTTTTGTCCGGGATGGCAATGCCAAGGGTTGCAGGAATGGTCTCCATAATAAATGCCGCCGTATTTTCCGTAATCTGTTCGTATGCCGCATCAGTATCGCCAAAAGGTATTTGAACAAAACCCGGGCTGTTTTTCCCAAAAGGAGCTCTGTACTGTTCATCACCAGTGGCCAGAGCAAGTCCGGTATGCCCGTGATATCCACCTTTCAGGCTGACAATTTTTTGTTTTTCACTGTAACCGCGCGCCAGTTTTATAGCGAGGTCCACTGCTTCGCCGCCACCTACGCCAAATACCGTGTAATTCAGGTCGCCGGGCATTAAAGAAGCAATCTTTTTACCCAGCTTAGCCCGCTGACTGCTGATGAAATGGTGGTTGCCAATGTCGAATTTTTCAGTCGCTTTAATGAGTGCTTCAATAATTTGCGGATTGCGATGTCCCAAATTGAAAACACCTCCGTTGCAGTGGCAGTTGATGAGCGTTTTGTTTCCGCTCACATCGGTCATGTAAGCTCCCTGGCGTTCGCCAATAACAAACTGCATGCCATATTTCTTATAAACAGCCACTTTGCCTGATGAAACATGATGTTTGAAGTCATCAATTATCTGCTTTTTTTCCGGCCTCATGATGTTGACTTGTTTTGGTTGATACGTTGTTTTACTGTCGAAAGATACTCCTTTTCAATTCGATAGCAGCGGAGACAATCATTGGCTAATTGCTGTTTGCTTTTGCCGGCAATATCATTGTAAATAATTTCCTGAAATGTACGTTCAGTTTCATCTCGCAAAGGTTCAATCTTTTCCATGAAGAAATCATGGTTTTTCAGAAAATATTCTGATAGTTGGCGGTTTTCACGAAAATATGCTTCCGATTTTTTCCTGTCGGTAAAAAGAGAGAATTTTTTTGTATCGCCTATGATAATCGGTTTGTACAACGACACGCAGGGATTGGGGGCGCTGGTATGCCAGATAATTTGCTGCGAACCGCAATAGTCCACCACAAGAGAAGAGGTTGTTTCCGATTTGACGAGAATACCGGGATGAACACAAATTGATTTCATACCGCCTTTGGGACGGTTATTTTGGGTGTTGATGTGTGAGCGTAACAGCGAAAATAGCTGAGACAAATTTTGATCCTGATTTTTTATGTATTCGGAAGTATAGTTTTGCCGAAAATGCCCTTTGGCAAAGAAAGTATAGAAACGGCTCTCCAGCGCTTTGGCTATATTTCTTCCTTGTAGATCTTCCGACGAACGATAATAATTATTTTCGATGGTGTAACAATTTGATATTGATACCGAGTCCGACACATCCCTGCAAACCCAGCTATTTGCCGAGCTCTCCAGTACAATAGCTTTATTCCGGTCTTTGATTAAAAATGAATTATGGTATTTCAGGGTGCCTGAATAACTACCATTGCCCCCTTGTCCCTGTTTCTCGAGCAGATGGATGATAAAGTCTGCGGCTGTATCGGCATTTTCGGTATTATGTAATGCCAGACGCAGGATGTCCATACCCAGTAAACCGGTATCATTCAACTTTTCTTTTGAGAAAACTGCTTCATTGCCGATAGCAACGCCTTTTTCGTTTATCCCCATTTCTGCACCCCAAATCCATAACGGCCTTGAGATAAGAGCAGCATATGGATGTTCAAATTGTCCGAAAATCTTTTTCAATGAAAGGAAAGGGCCGTCAGTATATTTGGCTAACTTCTCAGGTAAGAAATCCGTTTCAAAATTTTGGCCGGCATCATATATCATTTCTATTATCTGGAGCTCCCCGGGATCCCGATCTGAATTTTTTGCAAAAAAAGACCGCCCTGATTCTATCCGACTAAAAAAGGCAAGAGTATCACACATAGTGCTATTTTGATGGCTAATTTATAACAGGTGGGTTTAGAAACCAAATTATTTCCAATTTCTCTTTTAAAAACACCACCTTTTTTCGACCTCCGTGTAGTCTTTATTTCTCCACCTTTTCCAGCTCTTTTTGTTTTCCGCCGGTGAGATCGACGTTGTCGAAGGCTTTACTTTGCGGCAAAACCATGTAAAAAGAGGAAATCGGGTCAATTTTCACAGTAACATTTTGTATGCTGCTGGCGAGCACATGACCACCGGCTTTCCGGTCGGCAGTGATAAAATGGAAATGATAACCCGGTACGCTAATGCCCTTTACATAAGCCGGACACCAAAAGCCCACCATCGTCCCTTTAACCTCATGAAATTCAAAGGTTGCCTGATGTTTCACCACATTTACCAGCAGCGGGTATGGTTTTTTCTGGCTTGGGACACTCCGTGTTTTTATATAAGAAAAGGTTCCTTCTATTTTAATGGCATAAAAGATGTTTTTGACCGATAACAATCGGCTCAGATAACTTTTCAGCTGAACATAATTTCCAATGGAATCCTTTATTTTGAAAGTCGTATCCGGGGTAAAAAAGGTAACTTCTGCAAAAGGAGTTTTCATGGTATCGGGAATAAGATAAGCTTTACCATCGGTTTTTATTTGGTAGAATTTCCCCTCAAGGGCAATCATTTCCCCGTCCAGTCCGTTCACCGTGCCCAGGCCGAAATCGCCGTGTAACTTTAACGTCCGGAAAGTCATATCGCCATCGTAAATTCCCGCGAGCAAAGCGTTAATAGTAGAAGCCTGAAACAGAACATCTTTACTGCCCCGGTGCTCCTTCGGAACGGAACAGCCGGAAAACACCATCAGCGCAAGCACAAGAATTACAGGAAACAGACTATACAAAAACTTTTTCATATTTTTATATTTTGCTTTAAACCAGCCGATAAAACTTAGTTTTTTGTTTCTATGGCTGTAAAAATAGCAAATTACAAAACAGCCCTTCCTTCATGCACATCATTCCAACGTAAACTTAACCGGTAAATTAAAACTGACGCGTACAGGTTTTCCCCGTTGAGAACCCGGAATCCATCTCGGCATGTTACGAACAACTCTCACCGCTTCGTCATCTAACAATGGTACTCCTCTCAACACACGAACATGCGTAATGGAGCCATCGCCTTCCACTACAAATTGGAGAAAAACCCTACCCTGTAGATGCATCTTTTTGGCTTCCTCCGGATATCTTATATTTTCGGTAAGATACTGCATCAACGCTCCTATTCCCCCGGGAAAGGATGGCATTTTGTCAACCACGACAAAAACCATCCCCGGTCGGTAATAAGAAAACGTTTTACCATGAATAATTGTCCGGAAAATTTTTGATGTAGTAGAATCTACCTGCCTGTAATCAAATACCACCGGAACATAAAGTTGAACAGCCACCGCCTGGTTATGCAGGAATGCCGGTTCCGCGACGGGTAGATTTCTCACCACACGCATGGCTTCATAGTCGTAAGCATCAAGTTGGGCAGTATCCTTTCTGACCGAAACGTGTGTAATACTGTCATTGGGTTTCACAACAAAATAAACATTAACGGTATCTGTCACACTGTCTTTCAAAATGGACACAGGATAATGCAAATGATGTTGGATGAAGCCTTCAATACCACTAATTGCATCCGCATTAAACGACGGATAAACATCTACCCGGGCATAAACTCTCTCTTCGTCCGGAGCATGAATGTTAAAAGTAAAAGGCAACGTGTAGCGTACTCTCACAGGTTTTCCATTGATAAGTCCGGGTTTCCATTTCGGCATTTGGGCCACCACCTGCATAGCTTCACTATCACAGCCATAGCCAATTCCTTTCAGAACTTTTATATGCGAAATACTGCCATCCCGCTCCACCACGAACCCCACATAAACCTTTCCTGACACCCCGTTTTTCATAGCATCTTCAGGATATTGTAAATGAGAGGCCAAAAACTTTACTCTGGCCTGAACCCCTCCGGGATATTCCGGCTTTTGTTGCGCCACTGCATGAATGGTGGTATCGGCTGCTGTTTGGGCTGATGAAATGTTTCCGCTGAAAAGAAAGGTTATAATAATAAAAAAGTGAAGAAAGGGTTTTAATTTTCTCATAATCTATTTTTTATCAAAAATATGAAAAGCACAGCAAAAATCAGCTGTCCGAAAAAATTCTTTTTTAAATTCGGGCACATAAACAAATATTTCCTACTTTTGCACACCAAAAAATATAATTATTAATTAACTAATTAACAAAAAGATGGTAAATCAGTATGAAACCGTTTTCATTTTAACTCCCGTTTTATCTGAAGATCAGGTAAAGGAAACGGTAAAGACTTACGAGAAGCTCATCACCGGCAATGGTGGCGAGATTGTAAATCGTGAGAACTGGGGCATGCGCAAACTGGCGTATCCCATTCAGAAAAAATCGACAGGATTTTATAATCTGTTTGAATACAGGGTAGACGGCCAATTCATTGAAAAGCTGGAAGTTCAGTACAAACGCGATGAAAAGGTATTACGCTTTTTAACCGTTAAACTTGACAAGCATGCCATTGCTTACAGCGAAAAACGGCGGAAGAAATTTGCTGACAGCAAAAAAGTGAAAACTGCTGAAAAGAAAGCTTAATCCATACTCAATTTAAACTTTAAAAAATAAAATCATGGCACAGAATTCAGATATAAGATATTTAACACCGATTGCAGTAGATACCACTAAGAAGAAATACTGCCGGTTCAAGAAAAACCGCATCAAATACATCGATTATAAAGATGCTGACTTTTTGCTCCGTTTTGTTAACGAACAAGGCAAAATCCTGCCCCGTCGTATCACAGGTACTTCGACTAAATACCAGAGAAAAGTGGCCAAAGCCGTTAAAAGAGCCCGCCACCTTGCTTTGATGCCTTATGTTGCTGACTTATTAAAATAAAAGGGAGGAAAAACAATGGAGATTATTTTAAAACAAGATGTTACCGGTGTAGGTTATAAAAACGACCTCGTTACCGTAAAAGATGGCTACGCCCGCAATTATTTGATTCCCAAAGGAATGGCTGCTATTGCTACCCCTTCCGCCAGAAAAGTGCTGGCCGAAGTGAAAAAGCAACAGGCCTACAAAGAAGAAAAAATCAGAAAAGAAGCGGAAAAAATTGTCAAAGTGCTCGAAGGTGCACAGTTGACCATTGGCGTGAAAGCCAGTACAAAAGGGAAAATTTTCGGCTCGGTGAACAACATTATGATTGCTGATGCCATTAAAGAACAGAAAAAGGTGGAAATCGACCGTAAGAAGATAGAGATTAGCGGCGAAGCTATTAAAGAAGTGGGCGCCTACAAAGCTACCGTCAAACTGCACAAAGACATTATCGTTGAACTGGCATTGGATGTAAAAGCTGAATA
>BTTE01000082.1:0-9104 GCA_036244975.1 bacterium
AATCATAAAATTAAGTATTATGAAAGAAGCAAAGATTGCACAAAAATCACCTTATGTTCAAGACGTAAAACCTGGCAAGTATTATTGGTGTGCTTGCGGACTAAGTAAAAGCCAACCCTTTTGCGATGGTTCTCATCAGGGAACTGGTTTTGTTCCGGTTGAAGTAGAAATAACCGAAGAGAAAAAAGTGGCATGGTGTGGCTGTAAACATTCGGCCAATGGAGCTTTTTGCGATGGAACACACACAAAGTTGTAGAAATACAAGAACACCTACAAACAAAACGGAGCTGTTTTACACATTAATCTGCCCTGATAAATATTTGTCGTCCGATTTCTTTCCCGATTGTTATGGACAGGATGCTACCCTTGTATTTAAAGCCGGTTATCCCGACGATACTGTCTGAGCCCCTGATTTCAAATACTTTGCATCCCGATGGCAAGCGGGACGAACCCGAACATTCTGAACAAAACACTAACTTTACGGACAGGTATTAAATATAGAGAATAGTCTTTTTTCTTAAAAATTAAAAATCATGAACACAGAAATTAGTAAAACCAGAAAAATAGTTGGATGGATAATTGCCAGTCTTTTACTGGCGCTTTATATTAGAGCTGCAAGCGGAAAATTCTTACACCCTGAGCAGCTGAACGGAATGGGTCTGGCAAACTGGCGGATAATTATTGCATTGGGCGAAATTACATCGGCATTATTGTTCTTTTTTCCAAAAACAAATATTTTCGGAACATTATTATTAAGCTCCTTCATGGGCGGAGCAATTATTATTCACATGATCCATGGTTATAGTCTTTTGTTGCCTGTGGGAGTATTATTACTTGTCTGGACCAACGGATTTGTCAGAAACCCGGAGTTTTTTGCTAAGTTTGTTCCATAAAATTATGGAATGAAAATAGAAGAGGAAATAAAAGGGCATTTTCGGAACGAATACCATAAGGGAATCATTAATTTGATCTATACGGTTAACCAATTAAACTATCAGTTTGAGAAGGATATAAAGAAACATGGTTTAACAACGCAACAATACAACATCCTCCGGGTGTTGCAAGGCTTTCATTCCCAATGCCCCGTTTCTATTAGATTCTTAAAAGAGCACATGCTTGAAAAAAATTCGGATGTTAGCCGGTTAGTTGACAAGTTGTTTCGTAAAGGCCTGGTTGAAAGAAAAGAGAACAAAACAAACCGACGACAAAAAGATGTTGATATTACAAAGAAAGGGATTCTGTTATTGATCAACGTTAAAGAATATGAAAGGAAAATCGACAGGCCGTTATTAAATCTTACAGAAGAAGAAGTCATACAACTTAACCGGCTTCTTGATAAAATCAGGGGTTAACTGACAAAAAACATATTGGAATAATTAAAGCGGAACTCCGAACATCTCGATGTGTTAAAACAGCGTTACAACCATCCGTAATGGTGAAATAATTTTTTTGATGGGAGACACTTGCTAATTGGCTATGAATGTTTAAATTTGCAGCCCTTTTCAGATAACATCTGAAAAGCAGGGCCTATAGCTCAGTTGGTTAGAGCACCTGACTCATAATCAGGTGGTCCCAGGTTCAAGTCCTGGTGGGCCCACAACCAATCAAGCCACAAGACTGGAAAAATTTCAGTCTTGTGGCTTTTTATCGTGTTTTACTGCTACATCTTTCATGGTGAAATCCTGAACCGATTTTACACCGGTTCTACTATCCTGTCTCCAGGTGAACGTTTACAAAGATATCTGCAGAAATATTACGGAAAATAGTTATACAACATGAAAATTAGTTACAAATCATAATATTATATGAATAATAATTATTTTTTCCTGGATATTCAAATTATATTTTTGGCATTTACTATTCCGGCAACGACCTTTTGGGACACCGCCCACCGGCCTGCTTCGACCTAAAAGAAGAAGCGTTGCCTACCCAAAAATTTCAGAATAAATACGCTGAATATCTGTTATTTCGTCTTCATTTAACATGCTGAATTCCTTTTCTTTTGCTCTTTTGGATAATTGGCCTTCATCTTGTTCAAGAAACCGGATGAGAAGTGTAATTATTTTGTCGGGCATATCAACCCTTTGTTTTAGTTCTTGTTTAAAGTGGTCGTATTTGTGCAGGTATTCCACTTCGTCAGGTATGATCTCGTCAATCGTTTGTTCCACACAACGGTAAACAAATTCAGCCATTTTAGTGGCATCAAAGTACCGGTACAAATCAACAGTTTCATTTAGTACTTCGACATTGTTATCCGGAGTGGGCTTCCATTCAATCAATTCGAGACGAGGCAATGAATATTCCTCAAGGACTTCCCGATATTCGGAAATACGTTCCAGTATGGCTGCTGAAACAGGGAAGATAAGATTTTTCTTTGCAAACCCTTTTTTTGCCAGTACATGATGGATTAAATACCTGTGAATTCGGCCATTTCCGTCAGCAAAAGGATGAATAATAACAAAGCCAAAAGCAATGATCGTTGCGGCAAGCACAGGATCAAAATCCGAATATTGCAATTTGATGTTGGTTCTTATTAACCCTTCGATTAATTTTTCCACATCCTGCCATCGTGCCGAAATATGGTCAGGAACAGGCGTACCGTATTCTCTGTCATGTTCTCCGACAAATCCGCCCTGTTTTCTCCACCCGAATTTAACAAATCTCTCATTTTCGATGACCAGTTTTTGCAAACGCAACAGTTCCTCCGCTGATAACTCGTTCCTGCCTGCCTGCCCAATCGTTTTTCCCCACCGCTGCAGCCGGTTTTGAGGAGGATTTACACCTTCAATATCATAAGAAGCTTTAGAATCTTTTACCAACAAAAATGCGGCAGCCCGAAGAAGCACATCTTTGCGGAACGGGGATAATATTTTTTCGGCTTTTTCATCGAGGCGGGCAGTAATAGATTCCTCTAATTTTTCTGTTTTACGAATCAGCGGACAAAAGTCTTTTACTCCCGGCAGGTTGTTGCGTACCCTGTAACGCGGAGCATTTACAGAGGGGCCGGCATATTGGTGTTTTTCATTCAGAGCATCTACATAATTGCCTGTTTTTATATCGGGCAGGTCAAGTTTTTTATCCATCAGCCATTCATAAAAGAACCAGATTCTCCGACTGTATTGGCTTGTGGGTTCCAAACGGATGATTGTTTCTATTTCCGGAACAGGTACAGTTTGGAAAAGAGTTTTCAGTATAAAAAGATCAATACCTTCGTATTTCAGGGCAAAGGTCAGATGGCCGGCCAGCGTATCTGCAGGAGCATGACGCGGAGTATAGACCTCCCATGAATCTGTAGCATACCGCTTGTGTTTCGCACTAATCAGTGATAATTTATCGGGGAGCGGGACCTGTAGGTTACAGGTGTCGATAAGCGCTCCGTAGCCGGCCAGCCAACCGGGTTCCGGAGTCATCCTGTTATGAAAAACTGTTATTTTTCGTGAAAACTTATTATTTTCCATGTTATTTGATAAAGTTATTTTTCAAAAGTATGAAAAATAGTTACATTACCTGAAAATTAATTACAAATAACTGTATTCTATGAATAATAATTATTTTTCCCGGAGGGGAAATAAATATCGCTCCGCTTTGAGCGTCCACGCTCAATGTTTCCTGTTCATTCAGCTCACGCTACTCCCAACCCCAAAAGGGGAGCCTGCCCGCCATCCCCGGATTTATAATTGAACCCCGTCTTTGCGATGAGCATAGGATTGGGCTTGTGTGTTGGGGCGAAGAAGCCTGTGCCATCTGCTAATAAGGTCGTCGATCTGCTTTTTGTAATACGAAAACACATCCGTTTGACCTTGAACAGGCGCTGCATCTGCACGTTGAACCGAAGTGGCGAGGCTCGATAAAGCACCAATTGCAGATGACAGGTTCGGTCGTCCTGTTCTTGATAAAGCTGAAAGGGAATCAGCCATCGCAGCTGAAAAGTTTTCTTTTTCCTTTAGCATACGGGTAATATTTTTATAGGCTGCCACCGATTTGTTTAATACAGCACCTATTTGCTGTGCAAGCTTAAGCTGTTTTACCAAATCATCTTCGCTTACGTGAACACGTGGGTCTAATTTTATAATTAACGGCCGGGTATATTCTTTTCCGTTTACACGCAGGGTGACTGTATAACGCCCCGGCAATACAAGCGGCCCTTCGGGTTGAAGTGGTGTACCATCAGTCCATATTGCGGCGATGGAGTAATGATATTGCAGGGCAGCAGGGCGAGGATAGCGAAGGTTCCACACAAACCTGTGCATGCCCGCTGTATTATAAAGATGTTTGGTTTTGGATAGCCAGCCTTTTTCAAAATAGCGGTGGGCAGGTAACTTTTTTGTCTTTTCATCGCTTGAGAATTGTCTGACAATATTTCCTTTAGAATCACTTATCGTTAAAGTAACCGTACCTTGTACATTATCTTTAAGCCAGTAATCTATTATTGAACCTGCCGGGGGATTTTGCCCCAGCGGCGTTGAAGGAGGCCAGGGAGTATCATGGTTTTCATTATTCCTTAAACGCCAGGTTTGTGCAGGACTAAAAAGATGAACCGGTTCTTCCGAAATCTTTTGGGTTATCTCACGTAATGGTTCAAGGTCATCCAGTATCCATATCCCGCGTCCCTGTGTTCCGGCAATAAGATCACCGTTGTGTACCACAAGATCACGTACGCTGGTAGTGGGGAAATTTAATGTAAGTGGCTGCCATAGAGAACCGTCATTAAAAGAAACATAAATAGTACGGTTTGTGCCGGCATAAAGAAGCCCTTTCCTGGCAGGATCTGCTCTGACAACATTTAGATATTCATCGGAAGGAATCCCTTTGGTAATCGTCTGCCATGTTTTTCCATCGTCCGTTGTCTTGAGGATTAATGGTGTAGATTTTCC
The DNA here is from genome assembly GCA_036244975.1 of bacterium. Lineage (GTDB taxonomy): Bacteria > Bacteroidota > Bacteroidia > Bacteroidales > F082 > Sulfidibacterium. Next base: position 4,875 of record BTTE01000082.1, read on the forward strand.
GAGCCTGTGCAAATCGACAGAAACATAAGCAGCATGTGTTGAAAACGGGGATGGCGCAATGGCATCAATTCTTCCCCAAAGCGGGATAGTTGAAGGTGTAACATTATGCCACTGTTCGCCTCCGTCTGTACTAAGTTGAATAAGGCCGTCATCCGTACCGACCCAAATTACTTTTTGGTTAATCGGGGATGGAGAAATAGTGTAAATGACACCGTAGCCAATTGAACGGGCCTGAGCCGGATTAGGATTTTTTACTTTCTCAGCTCCGGATTTTATCCCGCTCAGATCGGGGCTGATAATTTTCCAATGATCGCCGTTATCAAGCGATTGGAAAAGATATTGGGCGCCAAAATACAACGGATAAGGTTTTATGTGAGAAAAAACCAATGGCGTAATCCATGTATAACGGTAACGGACAGTTGTAGGCCGTGCGCCATAACTGGAGACAGGCCATGGGGAAACCTCGGCAGACTGCCTGGTAATTTCGTTGAAACGAGAGATTGTCCCACCGAGACCGCTTCCGAAGACCAAATTTGCATTCCCTGGTTTAGGAACATCGTAATCTCTCTCACTTCCACCTACCGGATACCAGTCCCGCTCTTCAATTACACCATAAGGCCCACGGCTTAAAATTCCAACGGTGCCGTTATCCTGCTGTCCGCTGTATATCCGGTAAGGAAATTGATCATCTACCGCCAAATGATAGAACTGGCCGGTAGGCTGGTTGTACCAGCTTGACCAGCTTCGACCGTTATTTACCGTTACAACCGCCCCTTGATCGGATGCTGTAATCATGTGAGTCGGGTCGGAAGGATTTATCCATAAGAAATGATAATCATCTCCGCCGGGGGAACCTTTAAATATTGAAAAATGTTTGCCTCCATCATCTGAACGTTGGATGGAACGATCCATAACATAAACAATGTCCGGATTGTCCGGATCAACGGTAATACGGCTAAAATATGAGTCTGCGAGTGCCGCATCAGGATTAACAAGCTGCCAGCTTTTGCCTCCGTTATCCGTGCGGTATATGCCACTGTTATTTCTATCAGCCTGAATAGAAGCATACACAACCAAACCTTTGCTGCCGCGTGCGGCGCCAAGACCGATTCGTCCAAGGTTACCTGCCGGAAGTCCGTTGCCGGTAAGCTTTTCCCAATGATCACCGCCATCAACACTTTTGTAAATACCTGATCCCGGACCCGTTTGAGGTAAAAAGTAATCGAGCCAGGGATGCATGCGCATCTGCCACAGGGCAGCATAAACTATCGAAGGATTTTCCGGATCAGAGGCAAGATCTACTGCGCCGGTAATATCATTGACAAACAGGACATGCTTCCACGTTTTTCCGCCGTTGACAGTAAGAAAAACGCCACGCTCGGAATTAGGGCCAAATGCATTGCCCATTGCAGCCACTAAAACACGGTTAGGATTACCCGGATCTATCAAAATACGTCCAATATGCCGGCTCTCTTTTAAGCCTGCATTTGTCCATGTTTTTCCTCCATCATCGGTTTTGTATATACCGTTTCCGGCAAGTATATCATAGCGCAGGGCCACCTGTCCCGTACCTGCATAGATTATTTGGGGATTTGAAGGGGCAATGGCAAGAGCACCAATGGAAGATGACTGCTGATGTTGCATCAATGGCTGCCAGGTTCTGCCCGCATCGTCTGTTTTCCAGATTCCGCCGCCAGCCGCACCAAAGTAGAAAGTGTTTGGTTCACTTGGAACACCCTCTGCCATGGTTGCCCATCCGGCACGATAAGGTCCGATAAGCCGCCAATGCATATCTGCATAAGTTTTTTCCGGGATAGTTTGAGCGAGAATAATTTTAAATGGTATGATTAAAAAGATGAAGGTTTGAACCAAAATAATTATTAATGTTTTATTTTTTGCCCAATATGAAGTTGATTCAATTTTGAGAAGATTAACAAACCTGACTTTCTGTTTCATAACATTTAACTCCCTTATTTAAATTAATTTCTAATCACTGACCATTTCCCCTTCCTTAAGATTTCCCCATGTCCGGCTGATGATATAAATGAAGTTGTCAAAAGTAATTATTGAAGTTGTTAAGCAAAAGTATTATAAAAAGGGATTTGTTTACACCTTAGGATTTTCAAAAATTATTTTTCTTGCAATAAAATTCTGTCATCTTTTGATTTTATTTTATTCGTAATTTTGCCGAACTATGGATATCGAAAAATTTAAACAAGAACTAGATGAACTTTTCCAGCTTTTTAACAAGCTGATGGAAAAGCAGGACGCAGATATGGAGAATATTCCAGGCATCAACAAAATGATGGTCGAACAGTTCAAAGTATTCTTCACTAACTACGAAAGTATGAAAGACCAGATTGCTTACCAGTTACAAGGGCAGTTTGGCGACTCTATCCAGGAGATGGTGGAGACACTTATCAAACAGCTACGCGAGGAGTTAGGTGAAGAGGATTGGATGATTGCTCCGGATACGGATGTTCCTGTTATACACGAAATTAAAAAGAACGTATCAGAGCCGGAAAAGGAAATTGCTGAAATTGACGAATTGCTGAAAAATTCCAACCTGACTCCTGAACAAATGGATGAACTGTTAGACAGACGTTCGCGTCTGAAATAATGACGTTATACCAAAACCCGGTATGCCTCTGTTGAGGAATATTTTTTACTGCTTACCGATGAGCCACCAGCCAAAGTAAAAGCCTTTGCCCGTAAATACCATTACGAAGATATGCCCTTTTACCGTTACCGTTATGTTCCGCAGGACTTCTCATCCAGGAGTATTCCCTCTACATTTATCATCTCGAAAAAGGGCAAAGTGGTTTTAACAAAAAAAGGGGCCGCCCGCTGGGATTCCGGCAAGGTAAAAAAGTTATTTGATAAGTTGATTACACAATAGGGGGGGTAATCATAGACTTTGGGGGCTCAATCGCAGTAGAGCAGTAGAGTTACAAAGTATTAAATCCATCAGACTTCGCCGTGATTATTCGACTTAAAACTTTCAAAAATGAAGTGCATTGAAAGTTTGGTTTTGTGAATAAAATGATGCCCGAATTGTTATATCTTTGTAAAAATTATTAAAACGAAAAACATGAAACGTATAGCTTCGGGTATATTCCTTCTGCTTTTATTGGTGTCTTTTGAATCAATTAATGCACAAACGCTTAGCGAGAGTGCCAAGAGAAAAGTAACTGTGGGCGTAGATGTTTTTACGGATATTTGGTTTAATACTCCGGGAAATGTTCAAATACGGAAAGCCAATCCTTCGGCAAATACTTTCGTTACTTATAATTTTGCTCTTGGAGAGAAAAAAACGACTACTGTTGCCATTGGTCTGGGTATCGGCAATCATAATATGTTCAGTACTAATGGCATGATTCAGAGCATTAAAGCGGATACAATTACTTATGTCCCCAATGGTACCGGCCTGAAAATGAAAAGGTCTAAATTGTCGGTAACTTATCTTGAAGTGCCTCTGGAGTTAAAATTCAGAAATAAAAAAGGCTTCAAGATTAGCGTTGGTTTTAAATTGGGATATCTTCTTGACAGCAAAGAGAAATATGTGGGGAATACCTATATAAATGGCCCGGAGCAAACCATTAAGAGAAAAGGAATCAGCCAGCTGAACACCTTTGCTTACAGTCCGACATTTCGTATCGGGTACAAGTCTTTTAATCTGTTTCTCTCTTACCAGCTGGGAACCGTTTTCAGGGTTGGCCACGGACCTCAATTGCATCCCTTGTCGCTGGGTATCACACTCACACCGTTTTAAATCAGTGAGACTTTAATTTTGAGAAACAAAATTATTTAGTCGAACTGATCCCGGGCGCAGCCGGGGGATCTCACGGGTTATATTCCCTGCTCCCCGAAGCGATTAAATAATATTTTCATTGAGACACCCCGTCCGTTTGCGGGAGGGAGTTCATCGGGTTGGGCTATGGTGCGTACCGCTTTTTACTATTTTTCTCTTGATTTTTATTATCTTCAAATATACATCTATCTTTCTAAATACCTGTTATTTGCGGCATGCACTCTGAGCCGTTGTTGTGCCTGTGTTGCTTTATAAATTGCCCGGAAACTTTATATATCAAGTGGACTCCGAACATTAAATTTATTGTTACTACTCAGCAGCGAAATTAACAATAGATTGTGAATAGATTTTTGCAATCCTAGTTACGGACGAGTAAAGAAATAAAGTTTCTTTGAATCATCGAAGAGACAATAACCATA
>BTTE01000083.1:0-9031 GCA_036244975.1 bacterium
GAAGGTTATTTTTTCTTTTTATTCTCGCTGAGTTTCTGCAGATCGCTCATTCCCTTCATGTTAAGTGATTTGGAAATTTGCGAAATAGTCTTCATGTCAATTAGTCCGGTGAGACTCATAATCATGGTTGAATGAGAACCATCGACTATCATCAGCAACTCCTTGATTTTCCCATCCTTTGTTTGGTGGGCAAGGAATTTCACTTTCCCATCCTGACCGTCCACACTCATCAGTTCCGTATATTTGTCCATGGGAATTGCTCGTTTTATCACCTCGTAAAAGGCTTCTACTTTGGTGCTGTCTTTCGGTTCATAGACCAGCACTTTCAGGCCTTTAAGCTGCTTAATGGCATCCATGACCCTTTGTGTCTTCACAGAGCTGTCTTTTTCATTCACTCCTGAGAGGAGCTGGAACATAGCCGGGGAAATATTGATGCTGGTAAAACCCGTTTTACCGGCATATTTCTCGTAAAGGTGGTCAATGGCGGTCTGGGCAGAGGTCATCTGCGGCAGCAAAGCCATCACAAACATAATAATAATGATACTGTACTTTTTCATGATTTTTGATTTAAATATTTATTTTTTAATTGGTTCTAAATTAATATACACACTGTTGACGGACTCCATCAGCTGTCGGACACGCTCTATCTCTTCTAACTTCTTCATCGGCTTAACCGAGGTATTAAGGATTTTTATTTCGCCGGCTTTTTCCAGCGGTTTTCTGAAATTGCGGGTAGCTTTTTCCGCCGGAAGAAGACCTGCATTCAGATTTTTCGACACTATTTGCAACACCGTCCGGGTTTGAGTATAAGCCAGTGCCGGATTATTCGTAGTGCCCGGAAGAGCAGATTTTGTATCCAATACATTTCCCAGCCAGAGCGCCAACACTAACAAAACGGAAGCGGCAACACCCGCCAGGGCATACCAGCTGATGGCATACTTTTCCGGTTTTGACCGGGTGGCTGCCTCATGCATGATTTTCTCGTCAAACGAATCATCCAACGGACTTTCCGACTGCCATTGCATCAGCAACAGGAAATGTTCTTTTGCAGCTTGCAATTCCTCAGGAACATCCGGCCGCGAGAAAAACTCCCGAAGAGAAATTTCTTCTTCACGGCTTGTCTCACCTGCATAAAATCGCTCCAATAATGCTTTAACGTTTACCCATTCCATATTTTTCTATTTTTTCTATTTCCATTCTGATTTTTTTCCGTGCCCGTGAAAGGTTCACCCGGATATAGTTACCATCAAACCCCGTTATCTCAGCAATCTCCTCAAAATCATACCCTTCCACATCGCGCAAATACATAATCGTTTGTTGTTGTTCCGGCAAATCCGCCATCATTTTTTTCACCTTTTGCACCAAATAACTCACTTCCGTCTGCCGTTGCAAGTCATCCGCAGACCGGTGAATGATTTCCGGTTTCAACGGCAACATTTTGTTCTTCTTTCGCTGCAGCCGGTCCAGACTCCGGTTCCGCGTCATTGTTACCAGCAGCCCCTCCACGCTTTTGTATTTTCCCAGTCGGTGCCGCATATCCCAAATTTTCAGATAAACCTCCTGCACCACATCTTCCGCCTCTTCCCGCTGGCCGGTCAGGTGCCACGCCAGGCGAAACAACTTATTCTTCAACGGCAGGAGCTCTGTTTTAAATTCTTCGGTTGTCATTCAATTATCAGGACGCTGAGGGTTAGAAAATATTACACCCGGCACCATGTTTTTTCTCAATGCCGGCAATTATAATTTTTAAAAGTAAGCATTTTCAACCTAATAATCCGATAAATAGCCATGATTTGGGCGAAGAGATGACGAAGTAAGAGGGCGAAAGAACGAGGGGGCGAAAGAGCGAAAAGGTGACGAAGTGAGAGAGCGAAAGAACGAGGGGGCGACGAAGAGACGAAGAGAAATTGCAAAATAGAAACAAAATTCCTGGCCATTGTTTGACAATTGTTTGACTATTGAATGACCATCGTTTGACGCGCGAAGCGTAGCACTGAACACCGTTTGACAGTTGAATGACAATTGAATGACAACTGTTTGACCATTGAATGATAATCGTCTGACATTTTTTTCAATTTGGATATCCTGATTTTTTAATTATTTTTGTTCCCATTCAGAACCGATTTTTCACCAATATCAAAACTTATGTTTAAAGGACACCCTAAAGGACTGTATGTTGCATTCTTTGCCAACATGGGCGAGCGGTTCGGTTACTACACTATGCTGGCCATTTTTGTCTTATACCTTCAGTCGAAATTCGGATGGGACGCCACACAGGCCGGTCATGTTTACGGCGGCTTTTTGTTTGGTATCTATTTCCTGCCCTTGCTCGGCGGCTACCTGGCCGACAACGTGCTCGGCTACGGAAAAACCATTGTGCTGGGAATCATTGTGATGTTCATCGGATACCTGATGCTGGCTTTGCCCGGCACGGGAGAATGGTTTATCTACGGTGCCCTCGCGGTGATTTCTCTCGGAACCGGACTTTTCAAAGGAAACCTGCAGGCCCTTGTGGGCAACCTTTACGACGAAGCCAAATACAACAAACTGCGCGACTCTGCTTTCAATATCTTTTACATGGGTATTAACATTGGCGCCTTTTTTGCTCCGAGTGCCGCCCACAGCGTACGAACCTGGATTTTAGGACTTCATGGCCTTCGTTATGATGCAGCCATCCCTTCACTCGCCAACAAATATCTGAACGGAACGCTCGAAAACACCAAAGAGCTAAGCCAGTTTGCACATGCTGAAATGGGAAGCCATTTTACCAGCCTAACCGATTTCTCTCACCATTACATCGAAGCTTTAAGCAAATCTTATAATGCAGGGTTTGCTGTGGCAGCCGCCAGTATGATTCTTTCTATTGTTATTTTCCTCGGTTTCAGAAAATATTACAAACATGCCGACGTAACGCACAAAGAACAAAAAGCAAAAAACAAGGAGAGCGTGGTGGAACTCACCCCGGCACAAACCAAAGACCGGCTTATGGCTCTGGGTCTTGTTTTTCTGGTCGTTATCTTCTTCTGGATGGCTTTCCACCAAAACGGATTTACACTGACAATCTTTGCGCGCGACTACACGGTAGGTGCCGTAAACAAAGCTACCGCCATTATTTTCAACCTCTCTGCATTTCTTCCTTTGCTGTTGGCTATTCTCGGTATTGTCCTCATGGTTGGGAAAGGGAACTCCGCTAAAGTCAGACTTTCAGGAACGGTAATAGCTACGGCCTCCATCATTGTTGCTTATTTCACGATCAGGCAACTACAACCGGAAGGAAATCCCATTTCACCGGAGATTTTTCAACAGTTTAATCCCATTTTTATCGTTTTCCTTACACCGGTCATTGTTGGTTATTTCTCCTGGTTGCGCAAACGTGGCAAAGAGCAGTCTTCCCCAAAAAAGATTGGTATCGGAATGATTATCACCGCTGTCGGTTTCAGTATTATGGTGCTGGCATCCCGGGGGCTTATGAGCCCGCACGATCTGGCACAACAGGGAGGCGTTTCCGATACCCTTCGCTCCCCTTTCTGGCTTATCGGCACCTATTTTACACTGACTATTGCCGAGCTTTTCCTTAGTCCCATTGGCATCTCTTTCGTATCGAAAGTAGCACCGCCGCAATACAAAGGGCTGGCACAAGGCGGCTGGCTGGGCGCTACGGCCGTTGGCAACCTCGCAGCCGGACTGATTGGTCCGTTTTGGGACAAATGGGAATTATGGCAATTCTTTAGTTTACTGGTCGGGCTGACCATCCTTTCCGGTATCTTTATCTTTTCCATTTTGAAACTGCTGGAAAGAGCGACGAATTCATAACACTTAATTTCATAATAAACAGGAAACAACAGTCATTGCGATGAGCTAAAGGTACGGCTCGCGGGTCGGAGCGAAAAAAACAATCCCTTATAATAAAGAATTATTATATCAATGAAGATTGCTTCGTCGGCTTATGCAAAACCCGCCTGGTCTCCTCGCAATGACGACCTTAATCAACCACATGAACCACACTTTTGGTACAAAGCACCGTTTCAACTCCTACTCTGATTATTTTAAAAAGATATTCGGTGAACGCGTGCAGAAAATTACGGTGGATGCCGGTTTTACCTGTCCCAACCGCGATGGTACACTGGCAAACGGCGGCTGTACTTATTGCAACAACGATGCTTTTAACCCCTCCTACTGCAACCCGCAAAAGAGCGTGGCACAACAGGTTGCCGAAGGTATTGAGTTTCATAAAGTACGTTACCGCAGAGCATCCCGTTATCTCGTTTATTTTCAGCCCTATTCCAATACTTATGCCCAGCTGGGAAAGCTTAAAAACCTTTACGAACAGGCACTCGGGCAGGATGGCGTCGTCGGTCTGGTCATTGGCACCCGCCCCGATTGTGTGGATAATGAAAAACTGGATTATCTGCAAGAGCTTGCACAAAAGCACTACATTATTGTAGAATATGGCGTGGAAAGCATTTACAACAAGACGCTGGAGCGCATCAACCGGCAACATAGTTTTGAACAATCGGTGAAAGCCATTGAAAATACAGCAAAAAGAGGGGTGCATACAGGTGCGCATTTTATCTTCGGCCTTCCCGGCGAAAGCCGTGAAATGATGATGAATTCGGTAAAACAGGTCTCACAGCTTTCACTGACCACCATCAAATTTCATCAGCTGCAAATTGTAACCGGAACAGCCATGGCTCTTGATTATCAAAAACACCCGGAAGATTACCCGCTTTTCTCTTTTGAAGAGTACGTTGATTTTATCATTCGCTACACCGAACGGTTAAATCCGGATTTCATCATCGAACGCTTTGCCGGCGAGGTACCGCCGCGCTATCTCGCCGGTCCGGGCTGGGGACTTATCCGTAACGACCATATCAACGTAGCCATTGAAAAAGAGATGGAAAAACGTGATACCTCGCAGGGGAAGTTTTACGAACCCTAACCCGGATAATCCGGAAAAAACCAAATCACAAAAATCAAATGACAAATAAATTCCAAATCCAATATGAAGTCTAAGAAAACAGTTTGGTTTTTTGAGATTGTTATTTGATAATTATTTGTAATTTGTAGCTTGTTTTTTGTAATTTTTGCCAAATAGTGATAGATTTCTAAATATAACATATCAAAACATGACACTCAACAACTCATACAAACTCTTCGGGAAAAAGGGACACCACGACGACAAACCGCCTTTTGTGCAACCCGTTATCGTGGCGGATCGTATCCTCTCGCCCATGAATGTGGGCGCCATCCTGCGGCTGGCCGGCAATATCAGCGCCGCCAAAGTGTGGTTTGTATATGACGAAGATCCGGGTTTTCGTTCCTGCAAAATCAAACGCACCTCTTCCGGTGCCAGCGAAAAAGTGGAATGGGAGTTGATTACACCCGGCCGGCTGCCCGAAGTTCTGCCTGCCGGTTATGAGGTCATTGCTCTGGAAACCACCGAAGATGCCACAAGCCTTTTCAGCGAGAAACTTCCCGGGAAAGTAGTTTTTATGGTCGGCAACGAACGCTTCGGTTTGCAGGAGAAACTCATCAAACTGTGCCGCCGGAAAATGTTCATTCCTATCCCCGGTCCTATCTCCTCCCTCAACGTGAGCCATGCTCTCGGCATCGGGCTTTTTGAATGGTTGCGACAACAGAGACAGGATAAATTGTGAAACAAACATTTGTCAGGCCTGTTACCCCATCTTCGGGAAATCCCAAACTTCAAACACCAAACTTTAGTTCACTTTTTTGTTATCTTTGTCATTATGCCGACAAAACCCCGTAACCAACCCATCAACCAGTGGGCCGAAGATGACCGCCCACGCGAAAAAATGTTACTGAAAGGTAAAAGCGCCCTGAGCAATGCCGAACTGATTGCCCTTTTGATTGGGTCGGGAAACGTCGAAGAGTCGGCGGTACAACTGGCGCAACGTATGTTAGATACTTCGGACAACAACCTCATTGAATTTTCCAGGCTGAGCGTCGAAGAACTTTCCCGCTTTCGCGGAATGGGCAAAGCCAAAGCCATCAGCATTATTGCCGCCCTGGAACTGGGCAAACGCCGCGTAGCCGAAAGAGTGTTGCAGCAAATCAAAATCAAATCGAGCCGCGATGTGTACGATCTGCTGCTTCCCGACCTTACCGACAACTATTACGAGGCTTTCTTCGTAGTTTTGCTGGATCGTGCCAACAAAGTCATCCGGAAGCTGAACATCAGCCGGGGTGGCGTGGCCGGCACGGTGGTCGATCCCAAAAAAATCTTTAAGATGGCACTGGATCACAACGCCTCTTCGATAATCCTGGCACACAACCATCCATCCAACAACCTGAAACCCAGTGAAAACGATTTGAAACTCACCAAAAAACTACAAGAAGCCGGAAGGGCGCTTGAAATCCCGATATTGGATCACATCATCGTCGGAAACGATAATTATTATAGCTTTGCCGATGGGAATATTTTGAAATAAATGCATGAAAATTGTAACCCTCATCGGCGCACGGCCACAGATTATAAAAGCTGCGGCACTAAGCCGGGCCATAAAAAATCGTTTTTCCGATGAAATTCAGGAAATTATTGTCCATACCGGGCAGCATTACGATGGCAACATGTCGCAGGTATTTATTGATGAGCTGGGCATTCCCGAACCGGATTACAACCTGAACATTGGCAGCGGAAGCCACGGCGCGCAAACCGCCGGCATGATAGCCGGAACGGAAGAAATCCTGCTTCGCGAAAAGCCTGATTATCTCGTGCTGTATGGAGATACCAATTCGACGCTGGCCGGTGCCATTACCGCTTCCAAAATTCACGTTCCTATTGCCCACATCGAGGCCGGACTGCGTTCGTTCAACAAAAGCATGCCCGAAGAGATCAACCGCATCATGGCCGACCATGCTTCTACCCTGCTCTTTTCGCCGACGGAAACCGGTTTACAAAATCTTATCCGCGAGGGCTTCGACAAAGACAACCTGCCACCTTTTACCGCCGACCATCCGGGCATTTTTCATTGCGGCGATGTGATGTACGACAACAGTCTCTATTTCAGGCAAATCGCTGAAAAAAAAAGCAGTATTCTGAAAGATATAAAGCTGGAAGAAAAACCTTTTTTCCTCGCCACCGTTCATCGCGACAGCAACACCGACCAGCCCGAACGACTCAATGCCATTTTCGAAGCTTTTCTGGAAATTTCACGGGAAAGCCGGACACCGCTCGTGCTGCCATTGCACCCGCGTACGGCTAAACTTCTGGATAGAAACTTAGACGGTACACTTTATCAACAGCTGCAACAGGAAGAAAACATCCTGCTCATCCCGCCGGTTTCTTTTCTTGACATGATTATGCTGGAAAGCCGCTGTGAGATGGTCTTTACCGATTCGGGCGGTGTGCAGAAAGAGGCGTACTTTTTTGAAAAACCTGCTATCATCCTACGTTCCGAAACCGAGTGGAAAGAGATTGTAGAACGTGGCTGTGGCGTAATTGTCAATGCAGATAAAAATAAAATTATGCAGGCGTTTGCACATTTCAGCCGGGTGTGTAAAGAATTACAGTTCCCGCCCTTGTTTGGAGATGGAAAAGCAGCAGAATTTATTGCCGGCATGCTGCTACAAAATCAGTACTGAACATGGTTAAGTTGACAGGTAGTGTATCCCCTTAAGGCTTAAGATTGTTCAATATTACCGGGGTTAAAAAGATTTTAACAATCTTTCCGGTCTAATTCGTTACTTTAATAAGGTGAAAAGTCGTAATTTTGCCGGCAAAACCGTCAGGCTGTTCTATCGTCTCGCCTCAGGCGGGAAGGAAAGTCGGGACAACACAGGGTACCATACTTCCTAACGGGAAGGCCTCGCCTTAGGCGAGGACAGCGAGTGCCACAGAAAATAACCGTCTCGCCTTAGGCGAGACAAGGGTGAAAACGTGGGGTAAGAGCCCACGCGGCCTGTTGGTGACAGCAGGCCGGGGTAAACCTTATGGGTTGCAAGGCCAAATATTCCGGTGCTCCCGCTTCGTCTCAGGCGAGACGGGATAAGGGCGACCCGTCCGACGCCGGTGGGTAGGCTGCTGGAGTTGCAGGGTGACCTGCAACCAAGATAAATGATAGAAGTGCTGCTCCGTGCGGCATACAGAATCCCGCTTACAGGTCTGACGGTTTTTTTATCCTTTGAAATGCGAAAGGGTTTCTTCGATAGAGAAGTTCTGTTCTTTTTCAAACTTCCGGTAAATCTGCTTTGTAACCTGTAACAGCTTTTCCACATCCGCTTTATCCTGATACAAAGATATCTGCGCACGAATACCCACGTTTTTAACGGGTACAGCCGGGTAAAAACCAGCTGTAAGCGACAATCCTTCGGAAAGGAAAATCCTTCCGGAAATTAAATTGTTTTCCGGTTTTCCCATGGGAAAATAAGCTGTTGGTGTGCGGGTTTTGTCTACAAGCGGAAGTTCCAGCTCATCACAACGGTCGTAAAAATAGTCAATCAGTTCCTTCAGCCGGTTTTGCAACTGAATAATCTCATTACTTAAATGAATCTTTGAGGAGGCAATTAGTCCGCCAAGCGTGGTTGATTCCAACGGGCCTGTAAACATCAACGGTCCGCTAAGATACACCAACAGATTTTTAATATATTCGCTGGGACACACAATAGCCCCGCCACCGGCACCAAACCCTTTACCAAACGATACGACCAATATCATTCTGGGATGCTGTTTAATTTGCGAAAGCACATATCCACTGCCGTTAGGTCCTGCCCAGCTAATACCATGTGCATCATCCACATAAACATTAAATTCTTCGTACTTATTCAACAAAGCTTCCACCTCTTTGGCCGGAAACACATCTCCATACATTGAGTAAACACCATCAGCAAGATACCATATTTTTTCATGGGTTTTCCGCAATTCAACAATCCTCTCTTCCAATTTTTGCATATTGTTGTGCCGAATAGGCTCAATATGTGTGCCATGAGCCCGAACCATATCTGTGGCCATTTGAATGGTGGCATGCGCATGATGATCGATAATAACAGCATCTTTACGCTCAATCAGTAA
>BTTE01000084.1:0-8221 GCA_036244975.1 bacterium
AGGAATTGGTCCCAATAGACTTTTAACAAAAAGTGGCATTATTCCTGAATCCTGGCTTGAAAAATTGGAATTATTTTTAGGATTGCCCAAAGAGGAAATAAAAAGTAGTTTTTATAAAACAATACTCCGGTAAGTTTTTATAACAACCTGAAAACGAGCTTATTAACTAATGAGATGCGAAATGGTTAATTTATTCTATATCAGTACGTTATGTTTCGTGTAATAGTCGATTTCAAAAACTTACCGGAGTATTGATAAAAAGAAAAACCAATTGAATCTTTTCGGAATTGATGAGTATCAAAAAGAAAAACATTCAGTCGAATTATTACATGAGATATGCCGTAAACAATTAAATAATGTTTTTAGTTTTGTATCAGATTCCTTTGTCCTAAAAAACCAGAAGAACTCAATTTCATATCATTTTTTACTGGCTTCAAATAATGCTACAGCGGTAAAAATTGCCAACGACATTATTAAACCGTACAAATTATAAGAATAATGGCAAAATCAAATATTGAGTGGACGGAAATGACATGGAATCCCACTACGGGATGCACCAAAATATCTGAGGGTTGTCTTTTTTGTTATGCGGAACCTCTATCCTTGAGATTGAGGGCTATGGGTTTGCCTAAATACCAAAACGGGTTTAAGCTTACTTTGCATCCCGAAGAATTGAAAAGACCTTATGCCTGGAAAAAACCCCGAATGGTTTTCGTCAATTCTATGAGTGATTTGTTTCACCAGGAGGTTCCGGACGAGTTTATTCTGGCTGTTTTTAAAGCCATGAATGATACACCGCAACACAAATACCAAATTCTGACAAAACGCTCCGAACGGTTGCTTCAGATTGCTGATAGGTTAACTTGGTCTGAAAATATATGGATGGGAGTAACCGTTGAAAATGAAAAAGTTACTCCGAGGATAGCAAACCTTTTAAAAACTCCTGCAAAAATAAAATTCCTATCCTGTGAGCCTCTTATCGGTGCTGTAAAATCTCTTGATAAATATATTTCTTACATAGATTGGGTCATAGTCGGAGGTGAATCAGGTGCCGGTGCAAGAAAAATGGAAAAATCATGGGCTGATGATATTTTAAGAATATGTAGAGAAAACGGCATTCCCTTTTTCTTTAAACAATGGGGACGAAAAAGTTCTAATGTTGATAACAACGACCCGACTATTGAGCCAAAAAACTTATTTCACGCCAAAGGTGGTTGTCAGTTGGATGGAAAAGTCTATCGTGAAATGCCGGTTATGTAGCCTGTGTATGCCATCCTCGACATCGAAACTACCGGACCTGGGGTCCGGCGAAGGAGAAAATTACCGAAATCGCCATCTTTCTGTACGACGGGACGAAAATAACAGAGATGACCTTGACAATCATGCCTGTCACCGGGCCGGCGGCGATGCGCTGGCAACGGTGAAACTTTTCGAGTTGCTGCTTTCCATTAATCCGGCGTTGTACAAGGTGAAACAAAAAAGGACAGTGCGTATCCGGAAGCTTTATTTTCCAAAATGCAGACAAGGCTGTTTATTCCGTTTTTGAAGTTAATGTTTTACCGGCTAAGTGGATAGAGTATGGAAGAGGGCTTTATGTAAGAGCCTATCCTGCTAAACGGCAAAAAAACTTTTATGATTCCCCTGGCAGGAGGTGCAATGTCGTATATGTTGTAAATAACATAAATACCATTGCCGGAAAAGGACAGGTTTTTGCTCATGGGAATGTGGTCGGTGAAAAAGCCGATTTTTTTCAGTGAAGCATTATCGGGTAAGCCATTGTCTTCCCTGATCTTTTTGTTGACGAGGGCAGTCAGGGTAATTTTTGATCCCGGTTTAAAAATTCTGTCAAAAGTGAGTTTCTCCCCGTTTCTCAAATCGACCAAATCGTAAGAAACATGTTCCAGCGGGTTTCCGCGGCCGGCGTAACCTCGCTTTTTGTATTGCAGGCAAAGAAGATGATAGCTGTTAAAAATAACGGAAACCTGTTCTCTTTTTTCAAAATTAAATCCCAGCTTGTGATTGGTTTTCCAGTGGTTGTTCAATTCGACAAACTGGTTGTAAAAATCTTTTTCTGTCCGGCTCATCAGCGTTTCCGGTATTTGTTTGGGCTTGAATTGCCCGAAGAATTGCTCCTGAATAAACTTTTTCACGGAATCGGTTACAGCAGAAGAGATGTGGATACTTTTTTTTGGGTAGAGAAGTGTTAGTTCAATTTCTGCCGATGGGGTACCTTTGTCGCCGGTTACAAGTTCTTTGCCTGAATGAAGGTAAAAGATATCCATCCTGATACTCCCGTCCGGATAATCCTCCTTAAGCCGGAAAGGAATCCCGGCGGAATCGGGACCGTGCCAGCTTCCAATAAACCGATGATCGGCAAACAGTCCGGTAAGCATGCTGTCTGTTTTTTGCAATTGTTTTAAAATCACTTTATTATGTTTGTCGATGCCACCGTAAAGCTGAACAATGGGGGCCAAATGCAGCAGGCTGTCATCCACATAAAGATTGTAAGAGTAATTGCCTTCCACTTTGGTGCCTACCCGATTGAAATTGCCGATGATATCAATATTTCCATCCATTCTCCCGTCCATTCGGGAATAAGATGTTTTCACCTGGGCATTCAGGGTTACGGAAAAGACAAAAAGCAGTAGTCCTGAAAAAATCAATTCACGTTTAATCATTGCTTTACGGAAAAGTGTTAAGTGTTTCCAAAAGTAGGAATAAAACACTAACAGGGTTCCAAAAAACGATTTTCTCCTAACCATTTAAAAAAAATGCGGAAAATGTTAAAAACCAATTTGAGTTAAGTTTTCATTCCCTGTTTTCGGGGTCGGGGGAATAAGTGTAAATTTGCGATGTGAACGCAAAATTATTTTTAAAAAAAGTATAACGACATGTATCCTAAAATCAGCGACCTTATTAATTCACTCTTCGGAACCCACATCAATTTGCCCATTATGAGTTATGGTTTTTTTGTAGCGCTGGCCTTTCTCGCAGGAGCTTATCTGCTTTATTTAGAGTTTCTCCGAAAGGAAAAGGAGGGCCTGATAAAGACAACGATGAAGAAAATAACGGTGGGTAAACCGGCTTCTGCCGGAGAGCTGCTGGTGAGTTTTGTGGTAAGCTTTTTCCTTGCTTTTAAGGCTGTCCCGGCCATTACCGATTACCAGCATTTTGCCAATGACCCGCAGCAATTTTTATTTTCCGGCGAGGGTTCTGTATGGGTAGGATTATTGGTTGGCGTGCTTTACACGGCTTATGTCTGGTATGACAGGAACAAAAGAAAGCTGGAGAAACCTGTCGAAAAAAAGATATTGGTACATGCCCATGAACAGATATGGATAATTGTTTTGATAGCTGCGGTTTTTGGAATTATCGGTGCTAAAATTTTTGACCAGCTGGAAAACTGGCAGGCCTTTCTTGCCGACCCCATGGGGCAACTGTTTTCGTTTAGCGGTCTTACTTTTTACGGCGGGCTTATTGTTGGAGCCATTGCGTTGGTTTGGTACGGCGAAAAGCATGGAATTCCGTGGAAACATATGGCTGACAGTTTTGCTCCCGGGTTAGCCATTGCTTATGGCATAGGCCGCATCGGTTGCCATGTGTCCGGCGATGGCGACTGGGGCATTGTCAACCACCTGACCAGGCCGCACTGGCTGCAATTCCTTCCCGACTGGCTCTGGAGTTACAACTACCCACACAACATTATCAACGCAGGCATTCCTATTCAGGGTTGTACCGGTCCGCATTGCATGCAACTGCCGCAGGGCGTTTTCCCGACATCGGTTTACGAAACCATCATGATGGTTATCATCTTTGTTATTCTCTGGTCTATACGCAAAAAAATAAAAACAGCCGGCGTTTTGTTTTCCATTTATCTGATTTTCAGTGGGGCAGAAAGGTTTCTTATTGAGCAAATCCGGGTCAACACAACCTACAACATTTTCGGGCATCTCATTACACAGGCAGAAATTATTTCTCCAATCCTTGTGCTTATCGGCCTTGTGGGTTGGTATATTTTGGAAAAAAGAGCAAAAACAGAGAAACCGGTATGAGAAAGATTGTTTTTGGGATGTCGGCCATCATTTGGCTGCTCGTTGCCGGATGTGGCGAAGGCAGAAAAACAAAAACGCCTGTTACGGAAAGTAAAAAGTCAGTTGAAATAAAATACGCCAAAGATTTCGCCATCTTCAACCGCGACGGCAAACAGGAAGTGGTGGTGTATAATCCGTGGCAAAAAGGCGAAGTGCTGGCACATTTTGTACTGGTAAAAAACCATCCCCGGAAGGGAGAAATAAAAGTACCGTTAGACAGTGTGGCGGTTTTTTCGGCTACGCAACTGAACGCCTTGCAGATGCTGGGATTGTTAAATAAAGTAACCGGTATCTCGGAGGCACGGTTTATTTCCAACCCCGGAGTAAAAAAAGCCCTCGCTGCCGGTAAAATGACCGAGCTGGCGGCAGGCGGACATTATTTTATTGAAAGTATCTTGCAACAAAAACCACAGGCCATTTTCTTTTCGCCTTTTCAGGGAAACCTTAAACTGCCCCGGACGCTGTCCTCTCTTACAGCTATTCCATATCTCGATTATACTGAAAACAGCCCGTTGGGCAGGGCCGAATGGATTAAGTTCAGCGCTTTGTTTTTTGGAAAGGAAAAGGAAGCGGACAGTATTTTTCGGCAGATTGAAAAACAATACTTATACTTTAAAAAAATGACCGATACGTTGCATAAACGCCCTACGGTTTTTTCAGATAAGTTTTTCAACGGCCAGTGGTTTGTGGCCGGCGGGAAAAGCTATATTGCCCGGATTTTTCAGGATGCAGGCGCTGACTATCTCTGGCGTAACGACAAACATGTGGCCAGTTTCCCGTTAAACTTTGAAACGGTCTTCCAAAAAGCACAACGGGCAGATTACTGGCGTATCATCGGTACTTTCGGAAGCCGGCCTTCCTACGGTGAAATAGCTGGCGAAAATGAACTCTATACTCATTTCAAGGCTTTCCAAAAACATCAAATCATTTATTGCGACCCGAAAAAAACGGCTTACTTTGAACGCAGCGCGATGGAACCACAATGGGTGTTAGCCGATTTTATCAAAGCTTTTCACCCGAAGTTATTGCCTGATTATCAGCCTGTTTTTTATCATGTGCTGAAATAAAGAGGGCCGAAAAAGGACTGTTTTTCCCCGACCGGTCCGGAAGAGACTTTCCTGTCGGAAAAAACTTTATTTTTATTGCCGAAAAGAAAAAAATGCATTCGACTTTCCGAAATAATTTGTGGTTTCTGCTGCTTGGGTTATTAACCGTGGTGCTTTTTGTTGCCAATCTCGGTTTCGGCTCGGTGATGTTGCCATGGACGGAAGTGCTGAAAGCTTTGTTTCATGCTTCGCATGCCGACAGTACGGCGCTGATTATTGTAAACCAATACAGGATGCCGCAGGCCATTACAGCACTGTCAACAGGGATATTGCTCAGCATGTCGGGACTGGTTTTGCAGACGCTGTTTCGCAATCCGCTGGCCGGTCCATCCGTGCTGGGTATCAGCTCCGGTGCCAGCCTCGGTGTGGCCGTGGTACTTCTTTCCGGAAGTGTGGCCGGCATTGATTTGTCATCGACAGCCATCGTGGGAAACCTGGCCGTGGTGCTGGCCGCTTTGGCCGGGGCCCTGCTCGTGCTGGGCGTTATCCTGTTTGTTTCGGCAAGGGTAGCCAATGTGATAACCGTGCTCATCATCGGCATTATGCTGGGTTATGCCGTTTCGGCGGTGGTAAGTGTTTTGCAGTTTTTCAGTGGTTCGGAAGACCTGCATGCCTACGTATTGTGGGGGCTGGGCAGTTTCTCAAAAGCCACCATGCAGCAGTCGTTTTTATTGTTGTTTTCGGCACTGGCGGGCATTTTGATTCTGTTTTTTTATGTGAAATCGTTGAATGCCCTGCTTTTGGGGGAAGATTATGCCCGCAGTCTCGGCTTTCATCCACTCCGCATCCAGCGGTTTTTGATTCTTGTTACCGGTATCCTGGTAGCTGTGGGAACGGCTTTCACCGGTCCCATTGCTTTTTTGGGACTGGCAGTACCGCATTTGGCACGGGGTTTTTTTAAAACCTCACAGCAGGGCGTCCTGTTGCCGGCTACCATTCTGATGGGCGCTGCACTGGCTTTGTTTTGTAATTTGGTGGCAAAGCTGCCGGGTTATGATATCTCACTACCAATTAACGCGGTAACCTCGCTGGTAGGTGCTCCGGTAATCATCTGGGTGATTATGAAAAGTCGTCATATAAAATTCGGATGAGGATGAAAAAAAAATTAATTATAAATAATTTGACGACCGGTTACCGCCTGGGAAATAAGGCTGATGTGGTTTTGCAGCAGCGGATGAATGCTTCGTTGGAAACCGGTCAGCTGGTTTGTGTGCTGGGGCCCAATGGTGCCGGAAAATCCACCTTGCTGCGGACGTTGGCCGGATTCCAAAAAGCATTGAAAGGCGATATTTTGTTTGATGGGATATCCTTGAAAACGCTGGATTTAAAGAGGCTTTCCCGATTGGTTTCAGTAGTGCTTACCGACCGCTTTTCAGATTTATACCTCACGGCTTTCGACGTGGTGCGAATGGGACGTTTCCCGTATGCTTCATTCTTTGGACGAATGGGCGCAAAGGATTTGTCTTTGATTGACCAAATCATGGAAAAGCTGGGCACAGCCCTCCTGAAGGAAAAATTATTTTATAATCTCAGCGATGGCGAACGACAGAAAGTTCTTATTGCCAGAGCGTTGGTACAGGATACGCCATTTTTACTTTTAGATGAGCCGGTGGCGTTTATTGATTCGCCCGGACGCATTGAAATCATGGAATTGCTGACAACCCTTGCACATGAACAGAAAAAAGCCATCCTTATGACGACCCATGATATGGATGCGGGGCTTCGGTATGCGGATAATTTGTGGCTGATGCATCGCCAAAAGCCTTTGCTGGCCGGAGTTCCTGAAGATTTGGTGCTGCAGGGAAAGGTAGGTGAATATTTTCGACGCCCCGGGTTGCGTTTTGACCGGGAGAAAGGCCTCTTTCGTGCTGACCGGAAGGCGCATGCAACCCGCGGAACAGCATTCGTTAAACTAGAAAATCAGGAGGCCGGTTGGTTGGCAAAAGCGCTGGAGCGGAACAATTTTGTGGTTGAGGAAACGGACGGGATTCCCGAGAAAGGGATTTTTGTCTGTTTTGAAAGTGGAAGTTTTCGGGTGTACCGGGATGTTAAGCTAATGGGCGAGGTTCAAACTATCGCTGATGTGCTGGAAAAGTTAGAGGCTTAAGGGGACTTCTAAACCAATGAATCGACCCGGGTCCGGGCAGGGAAAAACGTAAAAGAATACAAGAAATACAAAGGACTGAAAAAGGAGAATATGTGTAATAAGGGCCTGCTGAAAAACACCATATTACATGATAATCAATAAGATACATTAAACTTAGTAACTTCAAATGCAAGGTTTTTGACTGAAATGTGTTAATTTCCCTGCATTTTTTATTTAGTTAGCCCGTAGCACACCATCTACTTCGTTGCTACGGCTCGCAGTATTAGTATACAGCTTCGCCTTGCGGCCTTGTATCTGATGCACTACGGCCTTTTTCAGCAGGCCTTAATAATACGAGTAATTTGGAGTTGGTGCTGAATATGCCAGCCGAAGCAGGTGTAACGCGTTCGTGCCCGTAACCCTGCATTTACGATACTGCGGACTGTTGGTTTTCAAAAAGCACTTTCACCCGGTTTTGCTTTCCGGTTTATTTTGTTACCTTTACAGGTTGAAAACAAAAACAAATGAACCGGAATTAACACACACCTGCCCCTTTTTTACCGAAAACAAAAAACCGGCCAACGAAGAATGGAACGATAAACACAATAAAAACATGACGTTACCCCACCTTTGTTTTAGAGTAAATAGCACATTTAAAGGTGATATAGGTAAGTTACCTGCAAGGCAAAGAAAGAGAAACAGTAGAACATAAATTGAGAATATTGAAACAAGAAATAAATTATATAATTGAAAAATTGACTGACTGGTAAGATTTTGTTTTTGCCGACCCGCTTTTGCCCTTCTGGACAATTGGGAAGCCAACACACATTGCACACATTTGCAAATCGCACAAGCCGACCCACAAACCGAAATTTGCAAAAGAGTGCAATTTCCCCACCCAATACCTTAATGATACTTATAGTCCGTAGCCTTATAAT
>BTTE01000085.1:0-7483 GCA_036244975.1 bacterium
TAGAGTTTTACAAAAAAGCATCGTAAGCCATGAACAAAAGAGAAAAAGAACAGAGAAAAAATGCTATTAATATCGAGAATAACTCTGCGAGTTATTACCCGATATTAACAGCAATAACAACACAACTAATTATAAAAAAAATCAACTAAGAAAAACCGATTTGTGGTCTGAAAGATGGGGAGTACTTTACTATATCTCTGCAAATTCCTTTAAATTCGCTAATCTTCTCTCCAGCACCTTTTTTTGTATTTATTAGAGCAATATCTTTTTCTAATCTTAGTAATCTTTTTTTTAGCTCATTCACCTTTCCCTCAAACGGATCAAACTTTGATGGATTTATGAAATAACTGTCATTTTTAGTTATGAAAAAAATGCTTAAAATATCTTCTATATCCGTTTTAAGGGATCCTTCAACTCTTTTTTTGATATTAGGTAAGGTTTTAGTAAATAAATAGATTGGATTATCAGTAATGAAATATATTTGATCTTTACGCCCTGGGTTATTTCCTACCCATAAATATTCTTTTCCAGAATCTTTGCCCCCTGCATTTATTTCTTCAAAATCAAATTCAATTTTTTTTGTCTCGGTATTAAAATTCAGAATTACAACATGCTGTTTAACTTTTGATATATTTTCAGAATCAAGTTTTAAGCAAATGTTCTGTATGAAAATATCCTTATCCAATTTTTCTCCTGCTACATTTTTACCTATTTGATATATTGCGTTTATCATTTCCAGTTATTTTATAAAATTTAACTAAAAACAAATCTCTTTTTTCCAAAAGGATCAATGTTTTTCTCTAATTGCCATCCCCCGATGGCGGCTATTGCTCTGTCTTGCATTTTTTTAAAAGTTGTAGGTTGGTTAAAGCGTTTTCATAATGATTTTGTTAAGAATTGTAAAGTTAGATAATATTTTGGGGGGTTGGCGGACTTGTTGATAACTTTTTTTTTCGGCGGAAATATCTCGCTGCGTTTCTCGTTTTTGTGCATTATCTTTTTGCAGATATTGTTCAAAATTCCTGCCTGCTTGAGACAGGTTAGAAATTCATATGCCATTTCCCCGCGAATTTTAGCTTCCCGGCGCCATACGCTGGCGTGCATTTCATGCCGGGCCTGTCTATGCTCATACGAGCCGAAACATTTACATTGCATACTATCTTCATTATTCCTGCCATAAAAACATGAAAGAATAATTCGATGATAATAAAAATAAGTTCGCATATTTGCCAAAAATTTAAACATGTATTCCTATCAATACCTTTTTGATTTTACCCAATCCGTTTTTGAGAAAATGGGACTTTCCGCAGGGGAAGCGCGGCAGGCAGCGGACATCCTCATGCAGGCGGAGTTACGTAACATCTCCACGCACGGGCTTATGCGCCTCCCTGAGTATGTCAGCCTTTGGCAAAACAAGCGTATTACGGTAACGCCGAAGTTCACCGTTGTGCACGAAACGCCTTCCACAGCATTGGTGGATGGCGGAAAAGGGCTGGGACTGGTAACGGCTCCCAAAGCTATGAAGCTGGCCATTGAGAAAGCCAAAACAGCAGGCACGGGCTGGATAGCCGTACGTAACTCTTATCATTTTGGTATTGCCGGCTATTATGCCATGAAAGCGCTTGAACACGATATGATCGGTATTGTCATGACCAATGCCAACCCGCTGGTGGCGCCTACTTTTTCAAAGAACGGTATGCTGGGAACCAACCCTATTGCCGTGGCGGTGCCGGCAGGGGAGGAGCCGCCTTTTGTGGCCGATTTTGCTACCTCACCCGTTTCGCGTGGGAAAGTGGATGTTTATGAAAGTGAAGGAAAAGATACGCCTTACGGACTGTTGCAAGACGGGCAGGGAAATACGACAACGGATTCTTCCATTCTTCGAAACGGTGGCGCTTTGCGAACCCTCGGCGGTGATGTAGCACACGGCGGGCACAAAGGTTTTTGCCTGGCTGCTATTGTGGATATTTTTTCGGCTGTTTTCTCCGGTGCCAACTTCGGGCCGACGGTGGTTCCCACCCTGGAATATGTGAAGGACAAAGCCGGTGTAGAAGACCGTGGCATTGGCCATTTTTTTGGCGCCATGCGCATCGATGCGTTTCAAACTGCTGACGAATTTAAAACGGGGATGGACGAATGGATTCGTACGTTCAGGAATGCCGAGCCGATAGCCGGACAAGAGCGTGTGATTATTCCCGGCGACCCGGAAAGGGAATCGGAAGTAAAAAAAATGACAGAAGGCATCGCGTTAAGCAAAAAATCGCTGGAAGGACTGAAAAAGATTGCCGGTACATTTGAAATTTCGTTTGAGCAGCAGCAGGATGGCTCTGATGGTTGAATATTGTAAAAGTCAAAACGAAGGATTACCTTACTGCCGATCAGGATGTCCCGGTTCAGACGGGAAACCCAAAAGAACGACATGGGAACAAAGACCCCGGAAAGCATAAAAAAAGCACCATGACGGTGCTCTCTTCTTTATTCGTAACAAACCTCTACAAATAGGATTTCAGGATTCTGCTCCGCGAAGTCTGTTTCAACCGGCGGATGGCTTTTTCCTTGATTTGACGTACACGCTCGCGGGTCAGGTCAAATTTCTCACCAATTTCCTCCAGCGTCATGGGATGGCCGCCGTTGAGGCCGAAATACAAACGGATGACGTCTGCCTCACGTTGTGTGAGGGTCGAGATAGCACGGTCAATTTCCTTGCGCAGTGATTCGTAAAGCAAGGCTGTTTCCGGCGTTACCGACTCCTCACTTTTCAGCACATCGTACATGTTGTTGTCTTCGTCCTGGATGAGCGGTGCGTCCATCGAAACATGCCGTCCGGCATTTCTCTTGGACTCTTTCACCTCATTGACAGTCATATCCAGTATTACGGCAATCTCCTTGTAATCGGGTTCGCGTTCGTATTTCTGCTCCAGCTTTGCCGTGGCTTTATTAATTTTGTTGATAGATCCAATCTTATTCAGTGGCAGGCGAACAATACGCGATTGCTCGGCCAGCGCCTGAAGAATGGATTGACGAATCCACCACACAGCATAAGAGATAAATTTGAAACCGCGTGTTTCATCAAAACGTTGTGCTGCTTTGATAAGGCCGAGGTTACCTTCGTTAATAAGGTCGGGGAGGCTTAAGCCTTGGTTTTGGTACTGCTTTGAAACGGAAACCACAAACCGCAGGTTGGCTTTTGTCAGCTCTTCCAAAGCTGTTTTATCACCCTGCTTAATCCTTCTTGCCAGTTCAACTTCCTGTTCAGCGGTAATCAAATCTACTTTCCCGATTTCCTGCAAATATTTATCAAGGGATGCGGTTTCGCGGTTGGTTACCTGCTTGGTGATTTTAAGCTGCCTCATGCTCTGTTTCCTTTTGTTTTATGGTTCATTGACTACGTTTTTTACAATGAAAAGTTTCATTTCGAAAGATTAATTTCGTTCGGGTCTTTTAATCAGTGCTTTGCGCGAAAGTTTCATCTTTCCGTTGCGTTCGTCAACGCCGATAAGCTTCACTTTTACCTTTTCGCCTTCGTGCAGTACACTTTCTACTTTTTCAATTCGTTTCCAGTCAATTTCAGAAATATGAAGCAAACCTTCCTTGCCGGGAAGAATCTCAACAAAGGCGCCGAAAGGAACAATACTTTTGATGGTTCCTTCGTAAATTTCGCCCACTTCCGGAACGGCAACAATACCTTTAATCCGTGCTTTGGCCATTTCGATGGATGCTTTGTCAGGCGAAACGATATCGATGACACCGTAATTTCCTACTTCTTCAATCACAATGGTCGTATTGGTTTCGCGCTGCATCTCCTGGATGACTTTTCCGCCGGGTCCAATCACGGCGCCAATAAATTCCTTGGCAATCATCATGCGCTCAATACGCGGAACATTTTCTTTGTAATCGGCACGGGGTTCGGTGATGGTTTTGGCCATTTCGCCCAAAATATGTAAACGTCCCTCGCGGGCTTGTTCCAGGGCTTCTTCCAACACTTCGTAAGGCAGGCCATCCACTTTAATGTCCATTTGGCAGGCGGTAATACCGTCTTTCGTGCCGGTTACTTTAAAGTCCATGTCGCCGAGGTGATCTTCGTCGCCGAGGATGTCGGAAAGAACGGCATATTTTTTTGTCTCCGCATCGGTAATGAGTCCCATGGCGATTCCTGCCACCGGTTTTTGGATTTTTACGCCGGCATCCATAAGGGCCAGTGTGCCACCACAAACGGTTGCCATGGAAGACGAACCGTTCGATTCCAGAATATCTGAAACAATACGAATGGTATAAGGATTATCGTCGCCTTCGGGGAGTATATATTTCAGTGCGCGCATGGCGAGGTTACCGTGGCCTATTTCGCGACGTCCGGGGCTGCCGAAGCGACGCACTTCGCCGGTGGAGAATCCGGGGAAATTATAATGCAGGATAAATTTGGAGCTTCCTTCAAATACTGCGCCGTCGATCATCTGTTCGTTCATTTTGTTGCCCAGCGTACAGGTTACCAATGCCTGTGTTTCGCCACGTGTGAAGATAGCCGAACCGTGAGCGGAAGGCAGGTAATTCACTTCGCTCCAAATGGGACGGATTTCATTCAGCTTACGACCATCCAGGCGAATTCTTTCGTTAAGAAGCGCCTGACGGACAGCCTCTTTCTCCACATCGTGGAAATAACGTTTCACCATTTCAGTTTTTTCATCTTTTTCTTCTTCCGGGAGACTCTCAATAAATTCGTCGCGAACCGCTTTGAAAGCTTCCGAGCGGGCGTTCTTGTCAGGATTTCCCTGTGAAGCCAGGTCGTAGCACTTTTGGTAAGTAGCTTCTTTAACCTGCTTTTTCAGATCCTCATCATTAGTTTCATGGCAATACGCGCGTTTGGTTTGGGCCTTTTCCACCAGGGCAGCCAGCTCATTCTGTGCACGGCACTGAATTTTGATGGCTTCGTGAGCGGTTTTGACAGCTTCCAACATAACAGCTTCGGAGACTTCCTTCATTTCGCCTTCTACCATCATGATGTTGTCTTCGCTGGCAGCGACCATCAACTCCAGGTCGGCTTCTTCCATTTGGCTGATACCCGGATTGATAATAAATTTATCATTAATGAAAGCAACCCTGACTTCAGAGATAGGTCCGTGGAAAGGAATGTCCGAAACGGCGAGAGCCGAAGAGGCGGCCAGAGCAGCCAATGCATCGGGGGCCACATCGTCGCCACCCGAAATCAGCTGAATGATGACCTGTGTCTCGGCATGGAAATCTGCTGGAAACAGAGGCCGTAAAGCGCGGTCAACCAACCGGGAGATGAGAATTTCGTATTCCGAAGGACGACCTTCACGCTTGAAAAAGCCGCCGGGAAATTTGCCGGTAGCAGCATATTTTTCTTTGTAATCAACGGAAAGAGGCATAAAATCCACATTTTCCTTTGCTTCCTGAGCGGCAACAACGGTAGCCAAAAGCATGGTGTTTCCCATTTTGACTACTGCTGATCCGTCAGCTTGTTTGGCAAGTCTGCCGGTTTCAATGGAGATGGTCGTGCCATCTGCCATTTGAAATGTTTTTGTAATTCCTTGTGCTGACATAAATATTGTTTAGATGTTTTTAATTCGTTTTTAATTATTGCAGGTTGTCTTTTTATACTGTTTATCAGGTTGTTGTGCCGGTTGCTTCGTGTCTTGTACCGGAAAAAACAGTTTTGGGAAAAAGCGGGCGTGGCCCCAGCCTGCATAAACACAAAAAAAGGCAACGGTTAATTGCCTTTTTTTGCGAAACAGGGCATTCCTATTTTCTTAGCTCAAGTTGTTTGATAATGGCCCGGTATCTTTCGATATCTTTCTCTTTAAGATAATCAAGCAACTTTCTGCGCTTCCCTACCATGCGCACAAGCGACCGTTGCGTAAACACATCTTTTTTGTTTCGCTTCAAATGCTCGGTAAGATGTTTAATACGGTAGGTAAACAGCGCGATCTGGCCTTCTGCCGATCCGGTATCCTGATCATCCTTACCGTACTTTGCGAAAATTTCTTTCTTCTTTTCTACAGATAAATACATAGTAAAATTGTTTCTTGAATTTGGGGTGCAAAAATAGCAACATTCTTCGAACTGACCAATATTTTTTTATTTTTATTTTTCAGTGTTGAAATAATGGCTGAGCCAGCTGTTTTCAGTGGCACAATATGACCGGAATAGCCACCGTACTTCTAAAGAAATGTCCTGACTGTGCAGAGAGCATTCGCAAGGAAGCCTTAGTCTGCAAGTTTTGTGGGGCAAACTTCAGTAAGAAACAAGTAATTACTGAACTGGTTCAAGCTCTGCAGGAGAACTACACAGCGGCGACGCTGGAAGTCATGGAAGCACTTCGTACAACCCACGATGATTCAGTAGTCCCACATTTGGTTAGATGTATAGACGCTGTTGGATCGCAGATCATACATCCTTATTTTCCGAAAACACTACATCCTTAATTGCCGATTTTACAACATTGTTATTTTCCGGTTACAAGCGCCCTCCGTGCCAGTCTGTTTTCTTTCTTTTTTCCCCAACCAGCAAATATTAAATTTTGTTAAAAAATTCAATTTAAATTTTGTTTTTCTGTTTTTTTCTTTTGCTATGTAAAAGAAACCGACAGTGCCCAATCCACGCTGCTGATTGTAACCTGAAACAAATGTTATTACATAACAAAGAAAGGAGGTACAACGGCAAAAATTCCAAAATAGTCTATTTGTTATCTAATGCCGGAACAGGCAGGGAATAACACACTGCGCAGACAGCGAAAACAAACAAAAAGGGAAAGTTTCCTCCCGGTAAGTGAAACAGGTGGCTCCGAAAAACCTGAACAGAGTAGGGAAACTGTAATAATTACTGTCATGAAAATAAATATTAAATGGACGATATTTGTAGCATTAATGAGTGTATTATTTCTTGCAGGCTGTAGTAAAAGTAATGATGCTAAAACAAATCAAATAAGTACACCGATTTCTGTGAAAAATATCGGACCCTTACATAACCAGATATTGAATTTGTATTATTCAAAACATGCGTTTGGCACGAAAGAAAGTGTTAGTTTGAAGGATAAAATTGCTATTGTTGACCAATATTATAAGGAACATGGTATTACGCCATTATTCAGTACCATCGTAAAACGAGATACAAATATCGTCTATAATTTAAAACGAATAACTTCAAATAGTTATAGCTTTGAAACTAACTACAAAGTCATAAACGATTTGTATAAAAAACATGCGTACAGTAAGGATGAATACGATTTTATGAAACGTTTTTATGATTCAATTCAGCCCAATTTATCCAACCCGGAGGCTGTATTAAAAATAATTGGTAGTTTTGAAGATGAATTGCAAAATAGCGGCAAATATTCACCGATAGAAAGTAAGCAGTTGGAAAGTGTGATGTCTATTGCCAAATCATCGGTTCAATATTGGGCTTATGGAAATGGTTCTTTTAAGGCAAGTCTTGCAACGGAAGGTGGATTACCCCATTGGGTTTATCG
>BTTE01000086.1:0-7447 GCA_036244975.1 bacterium
TCTTTTTTTATGTCTTCTGATTCCCGCTTGTCTTCTTGTCTGTCTGTAGCAATATTGTATTGTCTTTTGCCTTTGAGTTTAAATGGACTGTCCGTGATACTTGCATCTACCATGGCTTTACCTTCTTTTACCATTATTCCCTTTGATTTGAGTTGGTCGTTTATCTTTCGCAACAAACGATCATAAGCCTTCTTCTTTACAAGTTCTTTTCTGAAACGACTTATTGTGCTATGGGTTTGGTACGTCTTCTTCTATTTGAAGCCCGCAAAAACGCATGGCGCTCAGACTGTCATTGACAAAGTCTTCTGCTGCGGGACCGCTCAGCCTATACCATATCTGCAGTAGTTGCATCTTAAAGAGAAGAAGGCCCGGATATGAAGGACGACCATCTACTGATTTGCCTCGTTTATAAACTTTGTTGATCTCCTTTTCCAGTTTTGTCCAATCAATCAACAAATCCATTTGACGCAGAAAGGTATATCTCCTTGTGCGTTTCTCAACATAAGGTGTGCTAAAACTCATCTGTATTTCCTTTTTTTGCATAGCTAAAAATACAAAAAAATTATACCCAAACAATCCAAAAATACAATTTAATTTATTAACATTCAACTGTTTATAACCGCGCCTTTATGAGGCTGCCTTGCAAAGGTCTCAAAAATTTAAAAAATAAAAAGTGTTTTTTACTGTTTTTTCTTGCTTTTATTAAAAGTATGGTTTACTTTTGTCAAAAAATGTTAAAGGTTTATTATTTATGAACGTTATAACCGGAGGTAAACAGCGGGTTAGAAAATTTGAGGGAAGATTGGGTTTGGTTTTTCCAGTAACCAAAAGTTTATGGGCTGGCTTTTTCAAATTTTTAAATGAAAAAATATTCAATAATTGGAATAAGCGAAAGATTGTTTAATTAATTTAACCAAAACATTTAATTATGAAAAAAAGTAGGGAAGTATCTGTCACTGTTCGCATTTTTAATATTATCATTATTTAAGATAAATGAAACAAAATGGTCATCCCTGTTTTATCAGTTGAATACAAATTAAGTGTGAGATGAAATTGTGTGGGTTCCGGGGAAGACAATGAAAATATCAGTGTGGACAACATGAATATTTAGTCATTGAAAGGTTAGGTAATATGATAAACATCATTTTTTAAACAATTTAGTATGAAAACGTTAAGAGAATTTGAAGCGTGGTTTGTTACAGGAAGCCAACATTTGTATGGGATGGAAGTGCTTAAAAAAGTAGAAGAACATTCGATGGAAATTGCAAAAGTTTTCGATACATCTTCCATAATTCCCGTGAAGATTGTCTTTAAACCCGTAGTCAAAACACCTGAAGAAGTTTATCAGGTATGTTTAGCGGCCAATTCAACACCAAATTGTATTGGGATTATCACCTGGATGCACACATTTTCGCCAGCAAAAATGTGGATTTCAGGGCTTAAAACACTCAACAAGCCTATTTTGCATTTGCATACACAGTTCAATCAAGATATTCCTTTCTCAGAAATCGATATGGATTTTATGAACCTGAACCAGTCAGCTCATGGAGGTCGTGAGTATGGTTTTATGGTTTCACGTATGAGGATAGAGCGTAAGGTCGTTGCCGGCCATTGGAAAGATCCTGAAGTCCAGGCTCAAATCGGGGCATGGACACGTGTTGCTGCAGGATGGCAGGATGCACAAAATGTAAAAATTGCCCGTATCGGAGATAATATGCGTGAAGTAGCTGTAACAGAAGGTGATAAAGTTGAAGCCCAATTAAAATTTGGCTGGTCCGTAAATACCTATGGATTAGAAGATGTTCTTCAACATGTTAATGCCGCAACTGAGACTGAAGTAGATGCGTTGGTTGCTGAATACGAATCTCAATATCAGATGGATGTTTCATGCCACAAAGGCGGCGCTAACTATACATCTGTTCGTGAGGCAGCTCGTATCGAAATCGGCTTGCGCTCATTTCTTGAAGGAGGCGGATTCAGCGGCTTTACAGATACCTTTGAGAACCTCGGTTCGTTGATCCAGCTTCCCGGCATTGCCGTTCAGCGGCTTATGAAAGACGGATATGGATTTGGTGCAGAAGGCGACTGGAAAACTGCTGCCTTGCTTCGTGCCATGAAAGTGATGGCGCTTGGCTTACCGGGAGGAAACTCATTTATGGAAGATTACACCTATCATTTTGATCCCACCGGAATGTTTGAATTGGGAGCCCACATGCTGGAAATTTGTGAATCGATAGCAAATGGGAAGCCTTCACTTGAAGTGCATCCATTAGGTATTGGCGGGAAAGCAGATCCTGCACGGTTATGCTTTGATGTAGCTTCAGGGCCGGCTATGAATGTTTCTTTAGTAGACATGGGGGGACGCTTTCGTTTAATAGTGAACGAAGTTGATGTCATCAAACCCATTAAGATGGAAAAACTGCCCGTAGCTCGTACTCTTTGGGTACCCCAGCCCAATCTGAAAATTGCAAGTACAGCCTGGATTTATGCAGGAGGGGCACATCATACCTGCTTCAGTCAAAACATAACCTCAGAAGATATGGTTGACTTTGCAGAAATGGCAGGTATTGAAGTGGTTATCATCGGTAATGAAACGAAACTCCATGAATTCAAGAAGGAGCTTCGCTGGAATGACATGTATTATCATCTCGCAAAAGGATTATAAATTCAATAAGTATTAATTAACGGAGGGAAAACCGTTTCAAAATTGACGTAATATGGCAACACTCGACTGGTTAATTATAGGCTTGTACTTCATCTTGTTAGCGATGATCGTGCGTTGGGTATTAAAGCATAAGAAGGATGACACCAACGATTATTTCCTTTCAGGACGTGGGGAGACATGGCTGGCCGTTGGGGCCGGTATTTTCGGAGCCAACATCGGGTCGGAACATCTGGTAGGGTTGGCAGGTGCCGGTGCATCCAGCGGCATGGCCATGGCCCACTGGGAAATGCAAGGATGGATGATCCTTATTCTGGGATGGGTTTTTGTTCCCTTTTATGCACATAGCAAGGTGTTTACCATGCCTGAGTTTTTAAAAAGGCGGTTCAACAGAAATGCAAGTTCTACCCTTTCGCTTATTACACTGATTGGTTATGTGATTACCAAAGTCTCTGTAGCCGCTTATACGGGAGGTATTTTTCTGGAGGCAGTATTTGGAATAAAAAGCATAGATGGAGTCGATTTCTTTTGGATTGCAGCTATTGGCACGGTAATTCTTACTGGTATTTTTACAATAGCGGGGGGTATGAAAAGTATCTTGCTGATGTCTGTTATTCAGACGCCTATCCTTATCATAGGGGCCTTCCTTATATTAGTCCTGGGCTTGTATAAGTTGGGCGAAGGCCACGTGGTACAGGGCTGGGCAAATATGGTACAATCTGCCGGAAATAAGATGCACCTAATACATTCAAATCCAAACGATCCGCTCTATAAGCAGTTTCCAGGGGTCAGTGTGATTTTCGGGGCTGCCATCATCGGATTCTGGTACTGGGTTACAGACCAGGCCATCGTACAACGTGTTTTGTCAGCAAAAAATATGCACCATGGCCGTACAGGATCCCTTTTTGCAGGATACCTGAAGCTTCTTCCCGTATTCATGTTTCTTGTCCCTGGTATTATCGCAGCAGCATTGAGAGCCAGAGGAGACCTTATGTTTGTGGGAGACGATAAAGCCTACGGTACCTTGGTTGCATTTCTGCTACCGGTCGGGATAAAAGGAATTGTCGTTGTTGGATTCCTTGCTGCACTGATGACTTCCCTCGCTGCAACCTACAACTCGGCGGCAACACTTTATACGATAGACTTTTACAAACCGAGCCATCCTCATGCAAGTGAAAAGAAACTGGTAATCGTCGGACGTGTGGCAACCCTGATAGTGGTAATCCTTGGAGTGGTTTGGATCCCGATCATGAGGGATTTGGGAGATGTGCTTTATGAATACTTACAAAAGGTTCAGTCTTTAATTGCACCAGCCATTGCGGCAGTATTTATTTTGGGTGTATTTAGTCGTAAAATCACACCAAAAGCAGGTGAATGGGGTCTTATTACTGGCTTTGTCATAGGAATGCTCCGTCTGCTGTTATTGATTCTTAAACCTGCCGCTTTCCAATGGTTCCTGGATATTAATTGGCTCAACTTCAGTATATACCTTTTCTTCTTCACAATGGCCCTGATGATCGTTATCAGTTTCTTCACCAGACCGGCAGGAGAAGAACAGTTGCAGGGGTATACTTATTTCTCTCAAACCCCTGAACAGCGCCATGAAACCCGTACCAGTTGGACAAAATGGGATGTTATCAACTCTGTTGTCATTGTAGCAGCTTGTGTTGCTTTCTACATCTATTTCTGGTAATGAAATCTAAAGTCATATAAAAATGTTTGACGAACTAAAAAAACAAGTATTAGAGGCCAATCTTGATTTGGCAAAACACGGATTGGCCCTCTTTACCTGGGGAAATGCTTCTGCCATTGACCGTTCGAAAGGCATTATTGCAATTAAACCCAGTGGAGTTCCTTACGAAACCATGAAGTGGGAAGATATTATTCTTGTCGATTTGGACGGAAAGGTAGTCGATTCAGCTTATAAACCCTCTTCAGACACTCCCACACATTTGGTGCTTTACAAACATTTCCAGGATGTCGGCGGCGTTGTTCACACGCATTCAGAATGGGCAACCATTTGGGCGCAAGCAGGATTATCGATCCCTGCTTTGGGAACCACTCATGCTGATTATTTTTATGGTGATATCCCATGCACCAGACCTTTAACTGAAGATGAAGTAAATGGTGAATACGAAAAAACGACGGGCGACGTAATTGTTGAAACATTTCTTTCTCAAAAGATAGATCCCATGTCTATTCCCGGTGCGATCATTAAAGGACACGGGCCTTTTGCCTGGGGCACAGACGCACACAATGCCGTACACAATGCCGTTGTACTTGAACAAGTTGCCAAGATGGCGTATCATACGTTGGCATTGAATAATGCAAGTAAAATTGATCAATTTTTATTAGATAAACATTATAAACGGAAACACGGCCCAAATGCCTATTATGGGCAGAAATAAGGCCGTGTTTGATATGAAAATACTTTAAAATTAAATCTTCAATTATCAAATAAGGAGTTATGTCAAAATATACCATAGGGGTTGATTACGGGACAGATTCAGTTCGTTCTATTATCGTTGATACCAAAAATGGAGAAGAAATAGCAGACAGCGTGTTTTACTATCCGCGCTGGAAAGAAGGGAAATATTGTAATCTGTCACAAAATCAGTTTCGTCAGCATCCGCTGGATTATGTCGAAGGACTTGAGTTTACAATTCGGGAGGCATTATCAAAAGTTCCGAAAGGAGTTGCGGAAAATGTAGTGGCAATTTCCGTCGATACTACCGGATCTACTCCGGTGGCCGTCGATAAAGAGGGAACTCCTTTGGCTTTGCTTCCTGAATTTGCAGAAAATCCAAATGCCATGTTCATTCTGTGGAAAGATCATACAGGGACAAGTGAAGCAGAGGAAATTAATGTACTGGCCCGATCATGGGGCGGCGAAGATTTTACCAAATACGAAGGAGGTGTTTATTCTTCCGAGTGGTTTTGGTCAAAAATATTACACGTGCTTCGTGAAGATGTGAGTGTACGCGATGCCGCTTTTTCGTGGGTGGAACATTGCGACTGGATTCCTGCACTGCTTGCCGGCAAAACAGATCCGCTTTCCATGAAACGGAGTCGTTGTGCTGCAGGTCACAAAGCGCTATGGCATGAAGACTGGGGCGGATTGCCACCGGAAGAATTCCTTGTGAAACTCGATCCGCTTCTCAAAGGACTGCGTGACCGTCTGTTTTCAGATACAGAAACCTGCGAAATAAGTGTGGGAAATCTTTCACCGGAATGGGCAGAACGCCTTGGGCTGCCCCAAACGGTGGCTGTTGGTGTAGGAGCCTTCGATGCTCATTTAGGAGCTATTGGAGGGGAAATTAAACCATATTATTTGAGCAAAGTGATGGGGACTTCAACATGTGATATTTTGATTGCACCAGAAAACGAAGTAAAGGGCAAATTGGTCAAGGGTATTTGTGGTCAAGTGGATGGGTCGGTGGTTCCGGGAATGGTCGGACTTGAAGCCGGGCAATCGGCTTTTGGCGATGTGTACGCATGGTTTAAGGAGCTTTTAATGTGGCCGGTAAACGACTTGTTAATTTCATCTTCATTAATTGACAAGCCTACCAAAGAAAAACTCATCGATGAGATAGCTTCTAAAATAATTCCGGAACTTGAGCAACAAGCCCTGAAAATCCCTATCGGAGAGTCCGGCATTGTAGCGCTTGACTGGATGAATGGCCGCCGTACCCCAGATGCCAATCAGTTGTTAAAAGGAGCTATCATGGGGATTAATCTTGCATCAGATGCACCTCGCATTTACCGTGCATTGGTAGAAGCGACTGCTTTTGGAGCAAAGAAAATCGTGGACCGTTTTATTGAAGAAGGAATAGAAATCAAAGGAGTGATTGCATTAGGCGGTGTTGCTAAGAAATCGAAGTTTGTAATGCAAACTGTTGCTGATGTTCTCAATATGCCTATACTGGTTGCCAGCAGCGAACAAGCATGTGCATTAGGATCTGCAATGGCTGCTGCAGTAGTTGGGGGGGTGTATCCTACGGTACTTGATGCTCAAAAAGCAATGAGTAACGGTTTCGATGCGGAGTATTTGCCCAATGCTGAAAATGCAATTGCCTATAGATCGCTTTATAATCAATATTCGGCTCTTGGTAATTTTATCGAAAATCAAGTAAAATAAGCTAAAGAAAAAATTCAGTATCGCATGCTTCTACACTAAAAAACAAAAAAAAAGCAGGAAAGATGCTTGTAAAACAGAAAAGTATATTAATTATTAAATTATTTTCAAATGAAAAACTTCCAGCGTTTCGTATGGTTTTTTGCAACCATTGCCCTATTTGCTGCTTGCAACTCAGGGTCATCGTCTTCAAAACAGGCAGCTTCGTTGCCAACTTTGCAAAAGAAAAATTTTACAGATACCATTGACGGAAAAGTCACGAGTCTGTATGTTTTAAAGAATCATCAGGGGATGAGTGTGTCCATCACCAATTATGGCGGGCGACTTGTCAGTATTGTAGTTCCTGCCAGGAACAATGTTCCTACGGATGTGATTGTCGGATTTCAAGGAGTCAAAGAATACATCAACTCTCCTTCTCGTTATTATGGTGCCATCATTGGTCGTGTTGCCAATCGTATAGCCAGGGGTAAATTTTCGTTAGATGGAAAGACTTATCATTTGGCCATCAATAATCCGCCAAACTCATTGCATGGAGGTGAACCGGGTTATCAGGATGTTGTTTGGGATGCCAATCAGCTAAATGATTCAACCTTGCAACTGAGTTACCTGTCAAAAGACGGAGAAGCAGGGTATCCCGGAAATTTAATGAT
>BTTE01000087.1:0-7118 GCA_036244975.1 bacterium
TATCTTGACAGGCAGCAAACCGGCTTCTTTGGCGGCACGTATTCCATCAAAGACCTTCCGGATATCTCCGCCACGGGTAATTTCTTTGTAGCGTGATGGAGATGTCGTATCCAGACTGATGTTTACCCGATTCAGCCCGGCTTCTTTCAACGATTTTGCAAACTGGGCCAATAAAATTCCGTTGGTGGTCATGGATAAATCGGTTATCCCTTCGACAGAGGCAATCATTCCAACCAAATCAGCGATTCCTCGCCTTACCAAAGGTTCACCACCCGTAAGCCGTACTTTTGTAATCCCTTTGGCGACCCCTTTTTTCACCACGGTGAGGATATCTTCAAAAGAAAGAATATCCTCACGCTGCATGAGTTTAATACCTTCTTCCGGCATACAGTAAATACACCTGAGGTTGCAGCGGTCAGTAACCGAAATGCGAAGGTAATTCAGTTTTCTGTTATATTGGTCGTACATCTACAAAGTCTCCTTTATTTAGTTCGGTAATACCGCGTTCCACAACCATAAGCCCATCGGCATAGGATAAGGCGTTGATGTGAGCAGAGCCATGATATTCAACGGGCTTTACAGTACCGTTGGCAGTAATTTTCACCGGTTCAAATGCTTTTCGTGTTGCATTTTTTCGCTTAAAGTTCTGGTCAAGAGGGAATTTATACATCCTCGGGAAATAATGGTTGCCCATGATACCATAAAGCAACGGTTTTATGAGCATGTCGAACTGAACAAAGGCAGCAACCGGATTTCCCGGAACTCCGACAAACCATTTGTCTTTTTGGGTTCCGAAAATGGTTTTTTTGCCCGGCTTGGTGGCTACCCCGTGAAAATGGACATAAAATCCCGCTTCTTTTAAAACAACCGGAACAAAATCGTAATCGCCCATAGAAACTGCGCCCGACATGATCACGAGGTCGGCTTTTTCCAGCGCTTTGTTAAGCATAGCTTGCATGCTCTCTCTGGTGTCTTTTGCAATTCCGAGATAGTGAACGGGCAACCCCATTGCTTTTGCCTGTGTTACTATCTGGCAGGCATTGCTGTTTCTGATTTGCGAAAGCGCCGGTTTTATGTCCGGTTCTACCAGTTCATTCCCGGTAGAAACTATTGCTACATGCGGTTGTTTGTAAACTTTGATGCTGACGGCGCCTGCCGAAGCCAGTACCGGAATATGCTTTTCTTTTATCAGTGTACCCCTTTTG
This sequence comes from bacterium, assembly GCA_036244975.1. Lineage (GTDB taxonomy): Bacteria > Bacteroidota > Bacteroidia > Bacteroidales > F082 > Sulfidibacterium. Next base: position 1,206 of record BTTE01000087.1, read on the forward strand.
AGCAACACTTCGCCGGCTTTGATGTCTTCGCCGGTCAAACAAATGTTAGACTTGGTACTTTCTTTGGTAAAAACAATTTGGTTTTCTCCCACACTTTTAGTGTATTCTACCATGATAACGACATCCACCCCTTTGGGAAGAGGAGCTCCGGTCATAATCTTTGCACATTGGTTTTTGCCTATTGTTTTTTGGGGCCAGACACCGGCAGGAATCACCTCCACAACATCCAAAACGTTCTTAAGGTCTTCGTTACGGCATGCGTAACCGTCCATGGCTGACTTGTTAAAAGGAGGCATGTCCATGTCCGACCGGATATCTTCGGCCAAAACCCGGTGTACCGATTGTTCAAAACCGACAGTCTCGGTACCAAGAGTGTGGACGTTTTCCGTAACGTATTGGTATGCTTCTTCGTAGGATATCATTTCGCAAGTTGTTTAAAAAATGAATAATTTTATACTGGCAACCAGCAAAACGCTTGCCAACAGGATTTTTACTCTATACTGACTAAATTTCACGCTGCTGAAATACGATCCCATGAAGCCACCTGCCAATCCTATGGCGGCCCACAGCAGGATTTGTGGAACGGGATGAAAATGCTGATTAAAATAAAGTCCCGTAAGTCCTGCCGTAGAATTCAAAAAGATGAATAATGCTGAGATTCCGGCCGTTTCCTTAACATTGGCCCAATGCATCAACAGCAGGATCGGGCTCAGGATGATTCCGCCTCCAATGCCAATCATACCGGAGAAGAAGCCCACAACAGCACCTATGCCTACAGAGAGAAAAAAGGGTGGCGTTTTTGAAGTCTCGTATTCGCCTCTGGGACTGATGACTAACCGGCCAATGGCAATCAGCAAAAAGAGGCCCAGAATAATTTTATAGACATGGGGGTTGATGAGCATTCTTGCACCGAGAAAGGCCATGGGGATAGAACCAAGAATAAACGGTAGCAGAACACTGAATTTAAAATATCCTTTTTTGACGAACGAATAGAAGGAAATGCCAGCGACAAACAAATTGAGGGTCAAAGCCGATGATTTCATGGTGTACTGCTCAAAGCCGAACAGAGCCATTAATGCAAGGTAGCCGCTTGCACCGCCGTGTCCTACCGACGCATACAGTGCGGCGAGGACAAAGATGGCTATGATAAAAACGTAATCCATTTGTGATATATTAAAATAAAAGTCCCTTCCCATAATTAATGGAAAGGGACCTCAAAGCCAATATATTGTTGCTATTGCTTTTCCTGACTGCCTCCTTTCCAATTCATCCCGGTTTAACAGGATTCGGGAGGTACAAACATTTCTATTTGCACCCATCGGAGTACTTTTCCTGGCTTACGCTTTAGCAAAGTACTCTCGGAGTATTAAATACGGTTCAAAATTAGTTAAATATTTATGCCAATAGTTTTATTTGTAGATAAAATGATTCTAAATTAGCAGGTATTTCTAATTTGGTTTAATGGGAGTTGCTCAAAGTGAAACAGAGAATTCCTTTTAGCTTTAGGGGACTTCTAATAATTCCACTGATACGTTACGGAAAGTTTCATAAAAAAGAAAATTATGCGAGATAAATAATAAATTTGCTTTTTGAAAGTTTTCTTTATACTAAATGGATAGATGCAAAAACCCGGTTTTCTTTTTTCTGTTTTACTGCTGATGTTATTTTCGGCTTTTCCTGCTGTTTTGCTTTCGCAGACGGCTGTTCTTAAGGGAATTGTTGAAAATGAAAAAGGCAGACCGGCAGAATTGGTGAATGTGCAGATCGTAGGGACAAAGCTGGGGATGACAACCGGCCAAAAAGGTTTTTTTCAGTTACAGGTTCCGGCCGGCCGGGATTTGCATATTGCCATCAGTTATATCGGCTATCGTCGGCAGGATACCGTACTGCGGCTATTTCCGGGAGAAGTAAAAACAATACATTTCCGGCTTCGGAGAATAACGACAAATCTGCCTGGTTTTGTGGTACGTGATGAGCAGTTGCGTATGGAAAATATTGTGCGGCTGAACCCGCGCGATGCTGTGATTGCCCCGGCTGTGGCGGGCGGTGTGGAGAGTTTAATCAAAACCTTACCGGGAGTTTCATCCAATAACGAGTTAAGCTCGCAGTATTCGGTGCGGGGCGGAAATTACGACGAGAACTTAGTGTATGTGGATGGTATTGAGATTTACAGGCCTTTCCTGGTGAACAGCGGACAACAAGAAGGGCTTAGCTTTATTAATCCGGCTTTGGTGTCGGGCATCCTGTTCTCAGCAGGCGGTTTCGGTGTGCAATACGGCGGTAAGATGTCGTCAGTGCTGGATATTCGCTATCGCCATCCCACGCAGTTTGGCGCAGGTGTTTCGCTGAGTTTTCTCGGCGCCGACATGAATGTGGAAGGAACCGATAAAAGCAAGCGGTTTACTTATCTTTTGGGTGCGCGTTACAAAACCAACCGTTATCTGTTGGGAAGCCTGGAAACCAAAGGAAATTATCAGCCTGATTTTACTGATTTTCAAGGAGTTTTTACTTACAAGCTGAACAAAAAGTGGGATATCTCACTGCTGACTTACTTTTCGCTGAACAGGTACAAAGTGGTGCCTGCTGACCGGCAGACCGATTTCGGGACGGTACAGCAGAGTCTTAGGTTTACGGTCTATTTTGATGGACAGGAAGTGGATAAATACAATATGTTTCAGTCGGGACTAACCTTCAACTATCATCCGAACAGCAATACCCGACTGCGGTTTATCGCATCCGCATTTCAGACGAATGAGTCGGAGACTTACGATGTGCAGGGACAGTACTGGATAGGACAGGTGGGAAGTCGCACGCAGAAGAAAGATCAGGGCGAGGCGGTGCAGACGCTGGGTGTGGGTACCTATCTCGAACATGCCCGTAACTATTTCGATGCCCGTGTCTTTACGCTTTCACATAAAGGCTCTTTGTCCTATAATGGTAACCTGTTGCGATGGGGAGCACGGTATCAGTTTCAGCAGGTGGACGATGTGCTTCACGAATGGGAGCTGAACGATTCAGCCGGCTATTCGTTGCCCAATCCGGTGGATAAACCCGGAAATTCTAACCCTTCGCGCAGCAATTTGGATTTATACTATTTTGCTCATGCACACAATACACTAAATATTCATCGTGCTTCGGCTTATGCTTCCGACCGGTGGGATTTTCAACTGAAAAACAAAAGCCGGCTTTCGCTGACCACCGGAGTGCGACTTTATTGGTGGAGTTATGCTAACGAATTTCTAATAAGTCCCCGCGTGAGCCTTGCCTACAAGCCATTTGCCCACGCCAATCTTGTTTTTCGCTTTGCTTCGGGCATTTATTATCAGCCGCCTTTTTACCGCGAGATGCGCAACATGGATGGAAGTCTTAACCCCAATATCAAATCGCAGCGTGCCATTCATTTTATTATGGGAGGCGATTACCGTTTTCAGGCGGGGAGCCGGCCGTTTATTTTTACCACGGAAGCGTATTACAAAAAGTTGGACCATTTGATTCCTTATGAGGTAGATAATCTGCGGATTCGCTATTATGCTAACCTGACGGCCAAAGGCTATGCTGCGGGAATAGATTTTAAACTTTACGGCGAGTTTGTGAAAGGAATTGACAGCTGGATTACGCTGTCGTTTATGAAAACGGCTCAGGATGTTTTGGGCGATTATTACTACGATTATTACAACACAGCAGGCGAAAAGCTTCCACCTGGGAAAACCGGTTCTGTAGCAGACAGTGTGAAAGTGGAACCGGGTTACATTCCGCGGCCTACTGACCGGCGGGTAAATTTCACTATCTATTTTCAGGATTACATTCCGCAACATAAGCAGTTCAAAGTACATTTACGTTTGCTTTTCGGAACCGGCCTGCCTTTCGGTCCGCAGCAGTCGCAGCCTTACCAGCAGACGTTGCGTATGCCGCCCTACCGTCGGGTGGACATCGGCTTTTCGTGGAACCCGTTAGACAAAAATGTGAAGCGCCTGTCGCACAAAACTGTCAAATCCATGTGGATTAGTCTGGAGGTCTTCAACCTTTTCCAAACTTACAACACGGTTTCATACACTTGGATAAAGGATATTTACAACCATTCGTTTGCCATTCCCAACTACCTCACAATGAGGCGGGTAAATTTGAAGGTTGCGTTTAAGTTTTAGAGAGGGGTAACTTTAGCAGGCACGGGCAGTAGCGGTCTAAAAATTACAACCATGTCCCCGAAATGCAAATATCTTGTTATCAGCGTAAACATTATACCGTAACGGGATGACCGGACAGGATAAATTGTATTTGCAAATGAATTTACCGTAAAAAATATTAATTTTATTTAGATTGCATTAAAATAGTACTTATCTTTGTAGTGTAATTTAAGTTTAGAAATAGGCTTAATGCAAGTTAATTTTTTGGGTTTACCCTCATAATGAGGGTTTTAGGTTAATGTTGAAAAAGCTGCGGTCACCTGACCGGAGCTTTTTCGTTTTTGTATTTTCACAGAACACTTAAAAAATAGCGAGATCAGAAACGAGGCTCTTTTTTGTAGATATCAGGAAGTAAGGCTATTCAAAAGAGAGAATAGACTTTTTAATAATTTCCAATGCGTGCATAAGTTCCTTTTCGGTAATCACCAGCGGAGGTGCAAAACGAATAATATGATCGTGTGTGGGTTTTGCCAACAAGCCGTTTTCGGCCATCTTCACGCAGATATCCCATGCTGTTTTTCCGCCGTTGGGACGAATAACCACTGCGTTAAGTAACCCTTTTCCGCGGACAGTTTTTATCATATCAGACGGGATTTTTTTTATTTCATCACGGAAAAGTTTGCCGAGTTTTTCAGCCCTGTCTGCCAGCTTTTCTTCCTTAACGACTTCAAGAGCAGCGATAGCTACCCGTGCAGCGATAGGATTTCCGCCAAAAGTTGAACCGTGTTCGCCGGGTTTAATGGTCAGCATTATCTCATCGTCAGCGAGAACGGCAGAGATGGGATAAACCCCGCCGGAGAGCGCTTTGCCGAGAATCAACACATCAGGGCGTACACCCTCGTGATCGCAGGCCAGAAGTTTTCCCGTACGGGCAATACCTGTTTGCACTTCATCGGCAATGAACAGAACATTATTAGCTTTACACAAATCATAAGCTTTTTTCAGATAACCTTCATCGGGAACCATAACCCCGGCTTCTCCCTGGATGGGTTCTACGAGAAAACCAGCCACATTAGGATCTTCCAGCGCTTTTTCCAACGCAGGAATATCGTTGTAAGGGATAGTGATAAATCCCGGCGTATAGGGGCCGAAATCATTTCTGGCGTCAGGATCAGTTGACATGGAAATAATCGTAATGGTGCGACCATGGAAATTATCGGCACAAACAATTATTTTTGCCTGATTCTCAGGAATTCCCTTTTTGGTATAAGCCCATTTGCGGCATAGTTTAAGAGCGGTTTCATCGCCTTCGGCTCCGGAGTTCATGGGTAAAATTTTATCGTAGCCGAAATATTCAGTAACATATTTTTCATAAACTCCCAGCGAATCGTTATAAAAAGCTCTCGAAGTGAGGGTGAGCTTTTGAGCCTGGTCTGTAAGGGCTTTTACAATTTTAGGATGACAATGTCCTTGATTTATAGCCGAATATGCTGAGAGGAAGTCAAAATATTCCTTTCCTTCCACATCCCAGACACGGGCGCCTTTTCCTTTGGCTAAAACAACCGAAAGCGGGTGGTAATTATGTGCACCATACTTATCCTCCAGCTCCATTGCTGCTTTTGAAGTGAGTTTTTCTGACATGTTCTAATTTTTTAAGTGATTAATTTTTGATACTCTTTGTGAGAATATGTTTTCTTACTTTTTAAACCGACAAAGGTAGCTTAATAAAATACAAATTTGCAAGGCACAAAGAAGAAATCAGGGTTTTACTTAGGGCCTGCTGAAAAAG
>BTTE01000088.1:0-6845 GCA_036244975.1 bacterium
AAGTATATTAGCAGAAAAAACATCATGAACACACTATAAATTACACTTTTCGGGTAATACACCGGAACTCTCCAGTTGGTAAGCCTTTTGATTTCTAACGGTTAATTCCGAAACATCCGTACATCTACATTTTTTTCACAAAACCGGATAACCCTTGTAAATTTTGAATATTTTTGAACATAGGAAATCAAAACTTAAGACCATGGAAATAAATTCACGCTTTATCAAATTGACCCTGACCCTTATCACCGTAGGAATATGGGTTCTTATTTTTCAAAATGCAGGTATCATTCCGCAGATTGCCCCGCAAAGAATCATTGCAGACACTACGCTCAGGGTAACCGGATCGGTAGATGTGGATAATACCGTTTTTATTAAAGGTTCGGTGGATGCCAACATTGAAAGCATCAACGGGTACAATAAATTTTACAAAGACCCGCGGACGGGGGGATATTATGTGCTTCCCGTAACTGACCCTTACAAGTAGAAGCGCTAATAAAATTTCGAAAACCGGAAAAGACCCTCCTGTTTTCAGGGAGTTGAATGAAGGATTGTCGTTTTTCTGTGGTTGCTGCTTTTACATAATGACGAGCAGGCAGGTTATACCAATTGTATTTCAAAATACCCTACAAAGTATTTTGAAATTTATCCCGCCTAAGGCGGGAGTAAATGCCTTTATATAATCAAAGCGGCATTTTGATTAATAATCGGTATTACCTGCTATTTCTCGTAGAAATGCATCTCCAAAATATATTGATAAATCTTTTCGGGCATCCAGAAAGACATGTTCTTTCTGTCCATGATACCCTTGCGGATGAAACTGGAGGATATTTCCAGAAGAGGCGCATCGAAAAGCCGGATTTGCGAATATTTTGTGTAATCACCTAATGTGGAATCCGGACGGGGATAAACATACATCTGATATTGATACAAAATCTCCCGATAATTTTTCCATTTATGAAAATGGCTGAAAATATCCGTACCACAAATCATAACAAATTCATGGTCAGGATATTTATCGCTTAACCAGGTCAGTGTATCAATGGTGTAAGACGGTTTGGGCATTTTAAACTCAATATCGGTAGCTTTCAGCTTTGCCAGGTCTTCCACGGCAAGACGCACCAGTGCCAGCCGATGGATGTCGGCGAGCAGGCTTGCTTTTTCTTTCAACGGATTTTGCGGCGAAACAACAAACCAGACTTCATCCAATTCAGTAAATTCAGCCATGTAATTGGCCAAAATCAGGTGTCCCGAATGTATCGGGTTAAAAGAGCCAAACAGCAACCCGGTTTTCTTTTTCTGTTTCATCAAAAAATGGTATCCTTATTTCACTTTTAACTTTTAACTTTTAACTTTTAACTTTAGCCTTCACCAGCATCTTTCCTTCGCTCATATTTCGCAGATAATCGGTCAACCCGCGGGCAATGTCATTAAAACCGATACTCCCCTGAATTTTCGTCTGGTATTTCCCGGAGATAAAGAGGAACTGCATCTCCACGGAAATTTCTTCAAAGAAATCATCGTCAATCTGCTCGCGCCACTCCGGAAGGTTAAAACCTGAAATAATTTTATCATTAAAAATCAAGTCCATGGAGTCAATGCCTGAAATATGTTTTGTTGACAAGCCGCCGTAGGACACCAATTCCGCATCAAGCGGCATGGCGTTAAAAATCTGGCCGGCGAGGGCTCCGCCAACAGCATCAAATGCCAATCTGGCATCCAGCTTGCGAGCAAGTCCTTTCAGTTTTTCCTCAAAACGGGGATCATTTTCCAATAAAACATGTTTTGCGCCCTCCTTTTTCAGCCGTTCAAGGCTTTCCCTTTTCCTGACTATATCAATAACTTCAATTCCCATGTTACCCGCCATTTGCCGTACAAAAGCAGTAACCTGTCCTCCGGCAGCATTCTGAATAACCGCACGGTTTTCACGTAAAACAGCAATATCTAACAGTCCCCGTGCCGTAAAGGGATTGATGGCAAAGCAAGCCGCCTGATCCATATCCATTTTCTCATTGAGAACAACAATTTTTTTCTTGTGTGAGACGATATATTCCGACCAGCTGCCACAGTTTTCCTCCTGAATAAAAAAACTTACTTTACGGTCAATAAGGTCTTCTGCACCCACACCGGCTTCCACCACAATTCCGGACCCCTCAAATCCGGGAATCGCCGGAAGTGATTTCACAATGTTGTAGCCTCCCATCAAGAAAGCAATATCGGAAGGGTTGCAGGGAGCAGCATGTACTTTAATCAGGACTTCATCTTCGGAAGGCTGGGGCAAACCGCACTCCTCCACGTGAAGACTTCTCAACGCCCTGACAATATTTTTATTATAGGCAGGTAAAACAACTTTCTTCATACTTTTGGGTTTTGGTTATATACAGATAGAAAAATTAGTCTTTATCAATAAAATCCCGTACCGTCTCAAGTGTATCCTTCCGGGCTTTCTCCAAATCATCATTGACCAGCACTTTATCAAAAAGTTTCTCAAAAGAGAGTTCGTAAGCAGCCCGGTCAAGCCGTTTGCGCAGGCCCTCCTCACTTTCGGTAGAACGATGGCGAAGTCGTTCTTCGAGAACAGCAAGCGAGGGCGGTTTCACAAACAGCGCTAATGCGTCAGCACCATAAATCTTTTTTATGTTCACACCACCTTTCACATCCACATCAAAAGCTACCGAATCACCCCGGGCCCTAATTTTCTCTACCTCCGAACGCAAGGTACCGTAAAACTGATTTTCATAAACTTCTTGCCATTCCACAAAAGCATCTTCTTTTATCTTTTGCTTAAACTCGTCGGCACTAATAAAATAGTAATCCACACCGTTTTTCTCTCCGGGTCTTGGCAAACGGCTTGTGGCCGAAACCGAAAAGGAGAGGCGGGGCAAATGTGCCATGATATAACGTACCAACGTTGTTTTGCCCGAACCCGAAGGGGCGGAAAAAATAATCAGCTTCCCTTTTTTATGATTTTGTGTTAATGTCATTACAAAATATTCAGCATTTGTTCCTTTATCTTTTCCAGTTCATCTTTCATAAGTACCACTATCTTCTGCATATCGGCATCGTTGGCTTTGGAACCCAGCGTGTTAATTTCGCGCCCGATTTCCTGAAGAACAAAAGCGAGCTTTCTGCCTACGGTTTCCTCCGACCCAAGTACTTCGAGAAAATAATCACAGTGTTTTTTCAAACGAATCTTTTCTTCTGTAACGTCCAGTTTTTCGAGATAATAAATCAATTCCTGTTCGAGGCGGTTTCTATCGTATTGTATATCCGGGAGATTTTCGTTGAGGCTTTTTACAATTCTCTCTCTCACACGGTCGATGCGCGACAGTTCGTACTTATCCACCCCTCCCAAAAGCTGCAAAATAGTTGCAATACGCTGTCGGAAATCTTCTTCAAGCACACTACCTTCATGACTTCTGAACTGCGACACCTGATCAACAGCATCAGCAACAGCCTGCAATATAATATCCCAGTCATTTTTGTCAATCGTCTCCTCGGCAACAGTAAAAACATCAGGCAGACGCATAATGATAGCGAGATAATCTTCCTTATCCTCTCTTCCGATTTCGCCGGCAAATTCTTTCAGCTGGGTAAAATAATGATAGGCCAGTGTTTTATTCAGCACAGGCCCGCCGGCTTTCCCGGATTGCTCCCCGGAAATAGAAAAATCGACCTTACCCCGTTGTAACCGTTCTCTCAAAAAGGTCCTAAGCTCAATTTCTTTTTCTCTGAACATCTGGGGAATACGCAGGTTAATATCAAGCTGCTTACTGTTCAGTGTTCGGATTTCCACCATCAGCTTTTGATGTTGAATCGCGATTACGGACTTGCCGTAACCGGTCATGGATTTAATCATGGCCATAATTTTACCGGCAAAGATAAGCGAATAACACATACATCTTCTCTCCATTTCACCGGGGATAAGGAGAAATAGCTCCCAAACGGAAACTTTACCGGGAAATTTCCGGAGATTGATTAAATTACAAATACAATTTTCAAAAAAAAGCCCTACCTTTGCCGTTAAGGATGAAAGGTATACGCTTCATTGGTCTATTTCTTTTTCTCCCTGCCATTTTGCAGGCTTTCACGCTATCGTCTTCTGATAGTCTTTTGCGTGCTTTGGACAATGCTCATGGCAAAGAAAAAATTTCCATTCTTATCAAATTGTCGGAACAAAATCGGGACAAGTCTGTTTACGCCAGTAAAAAATACAACAAAGAAGCTTTTCAACTATCCCAAAAAGAAGGTTATACCAACATGATGGGACTTGCCAGCAAATCGATGGGAGTAAGCTATTATTATTGGGGCGATATGAAAAAAGCTTTTGACTACTTTAAAGCCGGGCTAAGTTATTACAAAAAGGGCGGAGATAAAGAGGGCCAGTCTAACTGCCTGAATAATATTGGACTAATCTATGAAAGCTGGGCGATCTTTGACAGTGCGGCTTATTATTATAAAGCTTCCTATAACATTGAGGTAGAGCTGAAAAATGTGGTGGGAGCGGCGACATCTCTCATTAACATGGGAAATATTGATTACTACCGGAAGAATTACAAGGGAGCCTTAAATAATTATTTTCATGCTTTGAAAAACTTCACGATAAAAGACGACCACCAGGGTATGGCCATGGCTTATAACAGTCTTTCTATCATTTATGAACAATTGGATGATTTTTCTACTGCGCTTGACTACCTGAGAAAAGCCAAAAATATTTACACAAGCACAGGCGACAACCTTCGGCTCTCCAAGGTACTCAACAACATGGCAGATATTTACAGTGACCATTTCAAGGAGTACAAAAAAGCTGAAATACTATACGAAAAGGTATTAAAAATAAAAGAAGAGCTGGGGCTCAAGGTAGGGATTGCCCTCGTTAAAAGCAATATCGGAGTCTTGTACAGACACATGGGAAATCTTTCGCAGGCCCTCAAATATTTTGATGAAAGCAGAAAACTTTATGAGGAGATTGGAGATAAAACCGGCCTCAGCATGATTTACCAAGATATAGGAAAAGCCTGGTCAGAAGCCGGCTATCATAAAAAAGCCCTCAAAGAATTTCAAAAAAGTCTGGTCATCTCTAAAAAAGTGGGACTAAAAGAGTATACCATAGATAACTACGAGGGTATTTTTAAATGTTATGCAAAGCTGGGCCAGTACAAAAATTCCAATAAATATTATAACCTGTATGAGCATGGCATAGACACTTCATCGAAAAAGCCGGGAAAAGCCCAAATAGCAGAGATGGAAGCGCACTACAAAATAGACAGCCTGTTGAAGAGAAGCAGGGATTTGAAAGCAGAAAATAATCGCAAAGAGTTGAAACTAAAAAGATACCACATACTTTCCATAACGCTTGTGCTCGTAGTTATTTTGTTAATACTCATCCTGATTCTCTATAAACGGGCAAAAGATGAGGTCAAAAAATATAAAGTAAATGAGTAATACCAACAATGACTCTGAATTATTGATATAACACCTTTTTAATTGTTTACCATTATTTTTTTGTGGCACTTGCCCATTCGAAAAAATTTCTTACTTTCATGCAGAGAAAGCAGAAAACATTTGAAATGAGCAAAACAGTTAAGTATCAGTTATTTTCGGATCCCTGGCATTACTATGGAGAAATGCTTAATGACATCGATGCAGCACAGGAATATATCTGTCTGGAGACTTTTCGTATAGGAAATGATGTTATGGGTGAACGTTTCAGGGATAAGCTTACCGACGCCGCACAAAGAGGGGTGGAGACAAAACTACTCATCGATTACTGGGGAGCGGGAAATACACGCTCCGGTTTTTTCGATAAGTTTATTCAGGCCGGCGGAGAGGTCAGGTTCTTTAAAAAGATAAAATACAATTTTGATTTTTTCACCCGGAGCCACCGGAGAAACCACAGGAAACTATTACTTATTGATGACAAAATAAGTTATATCGGCTCATCAAACATTACAGGTTACAACTTAAACTGGCGCGAATCAGTTTTGCGTATGGAAGGTGAAATCACTCCGGTTTTTAAAAAACTTTTTTTTCAGGACTATAAGATTTATAATCGTTATATTTTCAGTAAGGCTTATTACACACGTCCTGTAAAATACGAAAACTTTGAGATTATCAGGGATGTTCCCCTTATTACCAAGAAAAAGATTAACAATAAATTTATATTTTACATAAAACAGGCCGGGGAAACCATCGATATAGAAACGCCCTATTTTCTTCCGGGTTTCATGCTTCGCAAAAGTCTGACGGATGCCGTCCAAAGAGGGGTGAAAATTAATATCTTTTTACCTAAAAAATCGGATGTAAACCTCGTGGATATTCTCCGGAACAAATACCTCGGACCGCTGGCAAAGAAGGGTATCAATTTCCTGTTTTTTGAACCTAACAACCTCCACGCCAAGCTGTTTCTTGTGGATAAAAAAATTTTTGGCATAGGTTCTTCCAATTTCGATTACCGTAGTTTCCGTTATATGTTTGAAATTATGTTATTTGGAGACCAAAAAGAAATCTCCGAACAGGTTGTCCGGCACGTAAAGGAAACCCAAAAATCATCCATACCTTTTGTATATAAACAGTGGAAAAAGCGTCCTCCCATCGAGAAGTTTTTTGAATGGTTACTCCTCCCTTTCCGGCATCTTTTGTAAATGTTATCTTCAGGCCGGTGATTGGGAGCAGCAAGCTGAATATCAAATATACTGATATTAAACACCTTTGCAACCCTCTAAGTAGGGCCTGCTGAAAAACACCATATTACATGATAATCAATAAGATACATTAAACTTAGTAACTTCAAATGCAAGGTTTTTGACTGAAATGTGTTAATTTCCCTGCATTTTTTATTTAGT
>BTTE01000089.1:0-6824 GCA_036244975.1 bacterium
CGACATTTTTATGTACTTCTATAGCTGCTCCAATACATTGGTATGAAATATCATTTTCATGCATTTCTGCGGTCTTTGCGTTTTTATATTTTGCGGCCTCTGCGTGAAACATTTTGTTTTTTAATCTCTTGTTGTTGCGAATTCTATTCGTTTTTTGTAGTTTTCTCCCTGAAAAATACGTTGTACAAAAATTCCGGGCGTATGGATGCTGTTGGGGTCCAGCTCGCCGGCCGGCACCAGCTCTTCCACTTCGGCAATGGTAATTTTTCCGGCCATAGCCATCATGTTGTTGAAGTTGTTGGCAGTATGGCGAAAAATCAGGTTGCCGGCGGTATCGCCTTTCCATGCTTTCACAAGCGCAAAATCAGCGGTAAGAGCAGTTTCGAGCAGATACATTTTACCGTTAAACTCACGTACTTCTTTGCCTTCAGCCACTTCGGTTCCATAGCCGGCAGGGACAAAGAAAGCGGGAATTCCGGCACCTCCCGCCCGGCAGCGTTCGGCCAATGTTCCCTGCGGATTCAGCTCTACTTCCAGCTCGCCCGAAAGCAGTTGCCGTTCAAATTCGGCATTCTCACCCACATAGGAAGAAATCATCTTTTTTATTTGATGGCGTTCCAGTAATACACCCAACCCGAAGTCGTCCACTCCGGCATTGTTGGAGATACAGGTCAGCCCCGTTACACCTTTGTCGTGTAAAGCCTGAATACTTTTTTCAGGAATACCGCATAACCCGAAGCCTCCGAGCATCAGGGTCATGTTGTCCCGAATGTCGCGAATGGCTTCCGTAGCATTTTTTACCACTTTATTCATAGTGCAAAATTTTTATTTATATCCTTAACATCCAATCTGGCGGGAAATGACCAGCCGCTGGATTTCAGAAGTTCCTTCACCGATTTGCAGCAGTCGCTGGTCGCGATAGAACCGTTCAATATCATAATCTTTCATGAGGCCATAGCCGCCGTGAATCTGTACAGCTTCATCGGCCACTTCGCGTGCAATTTCAGAGCAATAGAGTTTCGACATGGCAGCCTCTTTAGAGTAAGGTTTCCCGCTGTCTTTCAGCCAGCAGGCTTTGTAAAGCAGATTACGTCCCAGCTCAATTTTCAGCGCCATATCGGCCAGCTTGAAAGCATTAATCTGAAATTTGGTAAGGGGTTTACCGAATTGTTTCCGCTCTTTGGCATAACTCAGTGCCATTTCGAAAGCTCCCTGAGCCAGTCCCAGGCCCATGGCGCCAATGGACAGTCTTCCACCATCAAGGGTGTGCAGCATAATGTGTGAACCTTCGCCCACCTTTCCCAACAAATTTTCTTTAGGCACACGCACATCATCAAAATAAAGCTCCGAGGTATCGGAGGCGCGCCACATCATTTTGTTGTGCATGGCAACACGACGGAAACCCGGTGTGCCGCTTTCCACAATAACGGTGGTAAACATTTTCTTTCCATCTTTTTCTCCCGAAACAGCCTGAACCGTACATCCTTTTGAAATATCGGAAGAACCGTTGGTGATAAAAATCTTGGAACCGTTTATCACCCATTCATCACCATCCAAAACGGCGGTGGTTTTTGAACCTCTCGAGTCGGAGCCGGCACCGGGTTCGGTCAGGCCAAAACTCCAAAGCCCCTCGCCGGTACACAATTGCGGCAGATATTTCATTTTTTGTTCTTCCGTTCCAAACTCATATAACGGGCTAATGCCCAAAGAGTTGTGGGCGGCAAGTGTGGCAGCTTGCGAGCTGTCAACACGAGCCATCTCTTCTACAGCAATAATATAAGATAAGGTATCCAGTCCTTGTCCGTCATATTTTTCCGGAAGGTTCATACCAAAAAGCCCCAAATTACCCATCATTTTTGTCAGCTCATACGAAAATTCGGCTTTGGCATCCAGTTCCTGTGCCCGGGGTTTTACTTCTCTTTCAGCAAATTCGCGCACGGTCTGGCGAATCATTTGCTGCTCCTGTGATAATTCAAAATCCATCGATTGTTGTTTTAATGATTATTCTGTTGTTTCCGGGACTACGAGATTAACCAACTGCAAATCAGTGTCTACCCGTTCACCCTCTTTCACGTTTACTTTTTCAATTTTTCCATCGTGAAGCGCCACAATGTTATTTTCCATTTTCATGGCTTCTACTACCAGCAGAATAGTCCCCCTTTTTATCATCTCTCCGGCTTTTACATTCACTTTAATTACTTTGCCGGGCATTGGGGCAAAAAGGCTGCCTTCGTCGGTATTGCCGGCAGCCATGGGGTCTTCATTGCTGATTATCAGTTCGTCCGTCCGTTTGACTTCGAAATTTATTCCTTCCATTGTAACAAAATGGTTGCCCTTTTCTCCATCAGACACCACCGCTTTGTAAAAGCGATGAAAGGTACGAAATTCTACTTCATTCTCTGCAATGGAATGCAGAAAAATATCATATGTGTTATCCGTTGTCTTAAAAACAAAATTGTTTTTGTAAGTTTTCAGAAGTCTTATTTCCAACGCTGACCCATCCACTACGAGAGGGATATTCATCAGGTTTCGCCAATATCCCAGTGCCTCCCAAACGTTCTCTGCAGGATGTGTTTTATGGGTATTCAGGTTGTACAACAAAAAAGCCAGTCCTGCAATTTCATCACCCAAACGTGCTTTGTCTGTCTCAATATTTTGAAGTATTTCATCGGTATGGCGGTCGCAAAAGCCGGTAGATATTTTGTTTTCGGTAAAAGCCCGGTGCTGAATCAAATGCAACAAATAGCTGATGTTGGTGTGAATTCCGTGGATATAATAACCTTTTAAAGCAGCCACCATTTTTTCTCTGGCCACCAAACGGTCTTCCCCCCGGACAACCAATTTGCTGATCATGGGGTCGAAAATACTATGTATTGTACAAGGTCCGGTAATTCCGGTATCAACACGGATACCAGCTCCGGCAGGTTCCTGATAAAGAGATATTTTTCCCGGAGAGGGAAGGAAGTTGTCCGACGGATCTTCGGCATAAATCCTGCATTCAATGGCATGGCCTGTTTGCGAAAGAGCTTCCTGCTTCAGGCGTAAAGGATTGCCGGCGGCGACCAGTATTTGTTCTTCTACCAGATCGACACCGGTAACCATTTCGGTAACCGGGTGTTCTACCTGAATACGGGTGTTCATCTCCAAAAAATAGTACTGAAGATGCTTGTCTACCAGAAACTCAATGGTTCCGGCACTGTTGTATTTCGCTTCACGGGCAATGCTTACGGCGGAAGCGCCCATTTTTTGACGCACCTCTTCGGTGAGGGTAGGCGAGGGAGATTCTTCAATAATTTTTTGATAGCGCCGTTGGATGGTGCATTCGCGCTCAAAAAGATGAACTACGTTTCCAAAGTTATCGCCCAACACCTGTATTTCAATATGCCGGGGTTCTTCAATATATTTTTCAATATAAATGGTGCCATCGCCGAAATAGTTTTTCGCTTCACGCGAAGTGGATTCCAGTATTTCTTTCAGATTA
Source organism: bacterium (assembly GCA_036244975.1). Lineage (GTDB taxonomy): Bacteria > Bacteroidota > Bacteroidia > Bacteroidales > F082 > Sulfidibacterium. The sequence continues at coordinate 3,482 of BTTE01000089.1, forward strand.
TCCCCTTTGCGTACAATGCGCATGCCTTTTCCACCACCACCTGCGGCTGCTTTCACAAGCAGGGGAAAAGGAATCTGATGTGCTTTTTTAAGCAATTCTGCCGGTGTTCCGGTGATACCGGCTGTCATGGGAATATTCAGTTTTTTCACAAAAGCCCGGGCTTCAATTTTATTCCCCATAAGCCGGATAGCGTCAAGATGTGGTCCGATAAAAGTGATGCCGGACTTTTTGCAGGCTTCCACGAGCAGTGGACTTTCCGACAAAAAACCATATCCCGGATGCAGTGCATCACATCCCGCTTCTTTGGCTGTGGCTACGATCTTATCCACATTCAGATACGTGTCGCTCAGCTCTTCTTTGCCAATGCAATAAGCTTCATAGGCCAAACGCACATGCAAAGCCTCTTCATCGATTTCCGAGTAAACTGCCACCGTAGGGATGCCCAGTTTTTGTGCCGATTTTATGACACGAACGGCAATCTCTCCACGGTTGGCAACGAGTATTTTTTTGAACCTCTTCATAAATTCTTTTTTCTTTCCCAAAGGGAAGGATTATGCTTTTGATTTTTTACGGGTTACCCAATTGGGGTTTCGTTTTTCCAAAAATGCGGCCATTCCCTCCTGTCCTTCATCCGCCGCACGCAGGCGGGCAATCAGTTGGGCTGTAAATTCAATATTTTTATTCATGTTTTGGTTTTGAACGATTTGTGTAATCAACTTTTTGGTTTCCCGTACGGCGAGGGGAGCGGCTGTCATAATTTCGTGTATCATTTCCTCCGCTTTTTCTTCTAACTGTTTTTGTGGAACCGCATGGTTCACCAAATGCCATTTTTCGGCTTCTTTACCGTCAAAACGTTTTCCGGTAAGCATCAGTTCGCGGGCGCCGTATTCGCCAATTCTTTTAATAACAAACGGCCCAATGGTCGAAGGAGAAATTCCCAGTTTCACTTCGCTAAAAGCAAAACGGGTGTCTTCGGCAGCAATCACTATGTCGCAGGCGGCCAGCAAACCGTTGGCGCCACCCAAAGCAGCACCGTGCACAACAGCCATCGTTGGCACAGGGCACACGTAAATAGTACGAAACAGCGTCGCCAACCGTTTCCCATCTTCCACATTTTCTTCAAATCCAAAAGCGGCGATTCCTTTCATGTAATTCAAATCGGCGCCGGCACAAAAAGATTTCCCGTTTCCGCGAAGTACCACCAGTCTTGGTAGTTTATTTGCTGAAGCTATTTTGCGAAAAGTTTCCGTCAGCTCATGGATCATCAGCTCGTTCATGGCATTGTGTACTTCAGGACGGTTGAGGATAACCTCCCTGATCCCTCTCTGCTCACTGACCAGTATGGTTTGGTATGCTTTCATTTTTATAGATTAAGTGCTGAAATTGCAATCTTTTCATTATTTTGAAATGACTGAAATCCTATTCATTCTATCTCTATTTTACACTTTTACATGCTTTTTGTAAAATTCATTACCCATTTCATCTCCTTACATCCTGAAAATACCATACTGCTGCTCGGGATATTTTTTGTTCAGCGACATGCCAATCCCCATGGCCAGCATTTTGCGTGTGTCCACAGGGTCGATAATCCCGTCATCCCACAGGCGCGAAGTACTATAAAGTGCTGCCCCTTCCCGTTCGTATTTTTCCAGAATGGGGTTGCGGAGCTTTTCGATTTCTTTTGCCGGCATCTCTTTGCCCATGGCCTTGTACTGGTCTTTTTTGACTGTTACCAGCACGGTGGCTGCCTGTTCGCCGCCCATAACCGAAATTTTGGCGTTAGGCCACATGAACAACAGCCGTGGATCGTAAGCCCTGCCTGCCATTCCATAATTACCGGCACCAAACGAGCCACCGAAAATAACGGTAAATTTCGGCACATTGGTGTTGGCAACAGCGTGTACCATTTTGGCTCCGTCCTTGGCAATACCTTTACGCTCAAACTCTTTTCCCACAATAAATCCCGTGATATTTTGCAAAAAGACAAGCGGAATTTTGCGGCTGGTACAAAGTTCGATAAAGTGGGTAACTTTCAGCGACGATTCCGAAAACAGCACCCCGTAGTTAGCAATAATTCCCACCGGAAATCCCATGATGCGGGCAAAACCGGTAACCACCGTGGTGGCATATTTGGCTTTAAATTCCTGAAAACGGCTGCCATCGACCATGCGCATGATAATTTCCCGTGGGTCCACCATCTTTCGTAAATCCACCGGGGCAATACCATACAACTCTTCCGGATCGTAAAGCGGCTCTTCGGGTGTCAGAACATCCAACTCCTGTTTTTCGCGGAATTCCAGTGTTTCGAAAATGTTACGGCAAATCTGAAGAGCATGGGTGTCATTTTCAGCAAAATGGTCGGCCACCCCCGAAATGGAGGTATGTACTTCGGCCCCTCCCAGTTCTTCGGCGGTAACTTCCTCGCCGGTAGCGGCTTTCACCAGCGGCGGGCCACCGAGAAAGATGGTTCCCTGCTCTTTTACAATGATGGTTTCGTCGCTCATGGCCGGCACATAAGCCCCGCCTGCGGTGCAGGAGCCCATGACAATGGAAATTTGCGGAATGCCCGTGGCCGACATGCGTGCCTGGTTGTAGAAAAGCCGTCCGAAATGGTTGGCATCGGGGAAAACGGTATCCTGCTCCGGCAAAAAAGCGCCGCCCGAATCAACCATGTAAACACAAGGCAAATGGTTTTCCATGGCAACCTGTTGTGCCCGTAAATGTTTCTTTATGGTAAAACGCATGTAAGTACCGCCTTTTACCGTGGCATCGTTGGCGATAATCACCGTTTCCTGACCGTGGATCACACCAATTCCCGTTACAATACCTGCCGATGGAAATTCATTGTTGTACTGATTATAGGCTGCCAGGGGAGACATTTCCAGAAATGGAGTGTTCGGGTCAACCAAAAGGTTAATTCGCTCGCGGGCAAGCAGTTTTCCCCTGTCTTTGTGACGTTGCAGTGATTTTTCAGAACCTCCCCGTGTGGTAGTTTCCAGGATGGATTTGTATTCATTCAGTAGTTTTAGAAACGCTTCACGGTTGGCTTGAAACTCTTCCGAATGAACATCTATTTTTGTTTTTAACGGATACAATGTTGTTGCGGTTAAATGAATAATCAATAAATATTGACGAGCGCTTGGCTTTCGGATTGCAAGTTTAAGGAAAAATAGCCAATTTTCGTCGTTTTTATGTAAAATAGAATGCTTTGAAAGAACGTGCCGAATCCTTTAAGGAAAGCCATTTTCACCTCCTGACTGGCGCAAGTCTTGTGCGTGAGTTTTTTGTGCGGTTGACTTGTGCCAAAACTATAGCTTCTAATCTAAATTTATACTCATGTCTT
>BTTE01000090.1:0-6056 GCA_036244975.1 bacterium
AAAAACCGGTGACTGCTGTCCACTCTTTTGGTTAACCACTGGAAAAGTTGTCCGGCTGCACGTTCCATAAGCTCAATATCGGCAATGGGTTTGTTGGCGATGGTGTAAGCATCGGCTTCACGAATTTTTTCAACAGGTAATATTTTCATGGTTCATTATTTTTTATCAAATCTTAATTTACCCCTCTTCTTTGCACCAAATTTAATGATAATTACTCATCAATACGCTACCTTTGCCAAAAAAATTCTGCATACCGATTTGCGAATTTATGCTTACAAAATGATTTACTCCTTATGAACCTTCTCTCGGTTGACAAACTTTCCAAAACATACGGCGACAAAGTACTCTTCGAAGATATTACCTTTGGACTGCAAAAAGGCGATAAAATGGCGTTGATTGCCAGTAATGGAACGGGAAAGTCCACGCTGTTCAAAATTCTGGCAGGCAAAGATGTAGCCGACAGCGGAAGCTTTACTTTTCGCGAGGGAATTCGTATCGGGTACCTCGAACAGCAACCGGAATTTAAGCAGGGAATTACTGTTGAGCAACTTGTCAAAACTCATAATTCAAATATCCGCAATATTATCCGGGATTATGAGAATGCAGTGAAATGCCAGGCGGTCAAAGACAATCCCAAAAACAGAATTAATCTGGAGGAGGCCACCAACCTCATGGACAAAACAGAAGCATGGGATTATGACCGCCGGCTGATGGAAATGCTGAGTCGTTTCGGAATCTCCGACCTTTCACCGAAAACTGAGACCCTTTCCGGAGGACAGAACAAAAGGCTGGCGCTGGCATTAACACTAATTGACAGGCCAGGGTTACTGTTGCTGGATGAGCCCACCAACCATCTCGACATCGACATGATTGAATGGATGGAGAAATATCTTTCCGCATCAGAAATTACACTGTTTATGGTTACCCACGACCGATATTTCCTTGACCACATTTGCAACCATATTCTGGAACTTTCGCTTGGCCATATCTTTCTTCATGATGGAAATTACAGCTATTTTCTGGAAAAAAGAGCCGCCCGCATCGACGCCGCCAAAGCAGAAATTGACAAGGCCGGCAAACTCATGAAGAAGGAGCTGGAATGGATGCGACGCATGCCCAAAGCCCGTACCCACAAATCGAAATCACGTATCGATGCTTTTTACGAAACCAAAGCAAAAGCCGAAAGCGGTATTGTTGAACGGGAGCTAAAGCTGGAAACACGCACCTCCCGACTCGGGGGAAAAATAATGGAGCTGAAACATGTGAATAAACGCTACGGTTCCATGAAAATAGTGGATGATTTCAGCTATATCTTTAAGAAAGGAGAGCGCATCGGCCTGCTGGGGAAAAACGGCGTGGGAAAATCCACTTTCCTGAACCTTCTTACAGGAGATGTAAAACCTGACCGGGGAGAAATTGAACGGGGTGAGACGCTCGTTACAGGCTATTACACACAGGAAGGACTGAAAGTGTCGCCAGGCAAAACGGTACTGGAAGTGGTAAAAGACATTGCCGAAGTCATCCCGTTAGACAAGGGAAAAAGCCTGACCGCTTCGCAGTTTCTGAATTATTTTTTGTTCCCGCCAAAAATGCAACAGACACTGGTTTCCAAACTCAGCGGAGGCGAGCTGAGGCGTTTGTACCTGCTGACCGTATTGGTAAAAAACCCGAATTTTCTGATTCTGGATGAGCCCACCAACGACTTGGACATACTGACACTAAATAAGTTAGAAGATTTTCTTACAAGTTTCAAAGGCTGCCTGATTCTTGTTTCTCACGACCGTTATTTTTTGGATCGGCTAACCGACCATCTATTTGTTTTTCAGGGAGATGGGAAAATTAAAGATTTCTACGGCGATTATACCGCTTTCAGGCTGGCTAAAGAAAAAGAAGAGAGAGAACTCAAACAACTAAAAGTCCGGGAGAAGAAACCGGCAGTCAAAAAAGAAAAACCAGGAAAACAAAAACTCTCCTTCAACGAAAAGCGCGAATATAAGGCACTGGAAGAGGAAATCAATAAGCTGGAAAACGAAAAAGCATCTCTGGAAAAGGCCATGAATTCAGGAGAGATGGATTATCAGGAGCTGGAAAAGGCAGCTTCCCGCATTTCAGAACTTCTGACACTTATCGATGAGAAGACCCTTCGCTGGATGGAATTGGAGGAAAAGAAAGGATGAACCCGGAGTACTCCCCCACTTTAGGCACTATCTTTTGGGATAGTTAATAATATCCCGGATATCGTTGTAAAGTGGCTTCAACTTCTTGTACATTTTGCTGTAAACGCGCTTGTAAAGCTGGTCATAAATCCGCACATTTTCCGGAATGGGATCGTAGGTTTCCCCAATCCGGCACATTTTTTCGATAGCCAGCTCAAAATCAGGATAAATTTTTAATCCCACGGCAGCGTTGATGGCAGCACCGAGAGCAGAGGTCTCGAAAGTGTGGGGTTTTTCCACTTTCATGTTAAAAATATCGGCGGTAAGCTGCAGGGCGTTTTTGCTCTGTGAGCCACCTCCCGAAACCCGTATTTTCTCAATCTTCACACCGGTTTTTTTCTCTGTCCGGATAGCACCATCTTTCAGCGCATAGGCAATACCCTCAAGGATAGAGCGGTACAGATGCGCCCGTGTGTGAACATCCCCAAAACCGATGACAGCCCCTTTGGCTTCAATACCCGGCAGCTTCACTCCCGGCGACCAGTAAGGCTGCAACGTTAACCCCATGGATCCCGGCGGAATATCCGTAATCATCTCATCAAACAACACTTCAGGCTCAATATCCAGCTCTTTGGCACGTTCCACTTCGCGGTAGCCAAATTCATTTTTAAACCATTTTATCATCCAATAGCCCCGGTAAATCATTACTTCGGTATTGAAATAATGGGGGATGGCGCTGGGATAAGCCGGAAACATACGCACCACTTCGAGATAGTGGTCGTTCACCGTTTGAATGGTGGCGGTAGTTCCGTAACTCAGGCAGGCTACTTCGGGTGTGATGGCTCCCGAACCGAGCACTTCACAGGCTTTATCCGAGGCCGCAGCAATAATGAGAAGTCCTGCAGGGATACCGGTTTGAGTAGAAGCTTCCGGGGTCACCTCACCGATTTTATCAGAAGGATAAACCAATTTCGCCAGTTTTTCCCTCTCGATGGGAAACATTTTGGAGTTTATCTCACGAAGTTTGGAGTAGCGATGTTTTTTGTAATCGAAAGGGAGAAAACCGACCATGTTGCCGGTAGATTCTGTATAATTCCCGGACAATCTGGAAGTCAGGAAGCCGGATAACAGCAGAAACTTATCGGTCTTTTCCCAAATCTCCGGCTGGTTTTGCCGGATCCAGTTGGCTTCGCTTTCTTCAATGGCATAAGCAACCGATTCATAAACTCCCGCCAATTGCAGGGCGGTTTTAGTGATTCCTTTAGGCCAGTTTCCTACTTTTGCCTTGCGCTGATCGAGCCAGATAATGGCCGGACGCAGCGGCTTACCGTTTTTGTCGATGTTTACCACCGTACTCCGCTGGGTGGTAACAGCCATTCCTTTGATTTGTTCAACGGGTATCTGGCTGTTTTTAAACAACAAGCGGGTTGTTTTACAAAGTATTTCCCAGAAATACTCCGGTTCTTGTTCGGTATAGCCGGGCTGCGTGGAATAGTAAGCTTCGATGGGGGTTTTCTCAATCTCACAAATGTTTCCCGCAACATCGATGAGTGACGCCCGAATGGATTGTGTTCCCACATCAATCACCAAAATATAAACCTTCGTTGTTTCCGTTTCGTTGTTTGTCATACAAAGTAGTCTTATGATTTACTTAAGTCCCAACGTATTGCCAGGATTCATAATACCTTTCGGATCCAGATAATCTTTAACAGCCTGAAGAAGTCCCATAGCTGTTTTTCCCATCTCCTGCTCCATCCAGGGAGCCAGCGCCCGTCCGATACCGTGATGGTGCGAAAGGGAGCCACCATTATTATGAATGGCGTCAATAAGTCCCCGGTGATATTGAAGATAATCTGCCATTTCGTCGCCCTGTTTCATGGGGCTCAGAAAAGTAAAATAGAGGTTTGCCCCGTTTTCGTAAACATGCGATATATGTGCCATTACATGCGTTTTTTCTCTGTGCTCAAGATAATTCCTGACATTCGTCCACAAATTTAATAAATTATCCCAGGTTACCGAGGTCTCTACCGTATCGGTCATAATGCCCACATCCATAAGCGGATCACGTAAATATGCACTTTCGTAACGCTGTTTCAGCCACTCTTTTGTGGGTTTGCTGCCGATATAAAAACTACCGTGTTTCCGGGCTATCCGTTTTATTTTCTTTTTCAATAATCGAGTATAATCTGTGTCGCCTTCGATGCTGACAAACATCAGACATCTTTCTCCCGAACGATAACCTTTCAGCTTCAAGAACTTGTCGGAAAGCGAGTCATCAAATCCTTTAATTTTAAAAGCAGTAGCCGTTTCCACAGGGTCTGAAAGCCGGAAAAGATGCGGGAAGCCAAACCCGGTCTGCATGATTTTGCGCATGCTTTGGGTAGCCGATTCAAAATCCTTAAAGACAAAAGAGGCATAAGCGGTATTTTCAGGTCGGTACTTTCTTATTTTCAGTGTAACAGAGGTAATAATACCCAGCGTTCCTTCCGAGCCGATAAAAATTTTGTTCAAATCCCAGGCTTCGGCAGTAGCAGGAAAATCTTTGGTTTCAATAATTCCCGCAGGTGTGATAACCCGCAAAGCCAGCACCATATCCTCAATTTTACCATAACCTGTGGAGGCTTGTCCGGCACCGCGGGCAGCCACCCAGCCTCCCACGGTGGAGTACTCAAATGACTGGGGAAAATGCCCGCAGGTGTAACCACGGTCGTTTAAATGCTTTTCCAAAACAGGCCCGTAAACCCCCGGCTCCATCCTGACTGTGGAATTAACGGTATTTACTTTCAAAATTTTATTCAAATGTTTTGTCAGGTCCAGGCTGATACCGCCGCGGGGCGTTTCCACACCACGTGTTACCGAAGAAAGACCGCCCACGGGTGTTATGGCAATGTTTTCCTGCTGACAGATGGCCAGAATTTGCTCAATTTCCTTTTCCGTGCGGGGCGAAACGACCAAATCGGGAGGTGTGGCAATTTCACCTTTTCGCAAATACAACAAATCACCGTAAAATTTACCGAAAGCATGCGAAGCACGTGAATAATCATCTGACAGAACATTTTCGCTGCCGGCAATCTCAACAAATCTCTGTTGAATATCCGCCGGAATCCTGGACTTTTGATTCAATTTAACTTCCTTATCTCCGGACAAATATCTTTTCCCAAAATCATCGTCGGTGTAACCGAACTGCTCTTTCACCAGTGCAATAATTCCTTTCTCAAGCTTTTCTTCGCGTTTGTCTCCCCATTTAAAAATGGATCGGTAGGTTGTTTCCATGACTGATCTTTTTAAATCTTTCTTGTTTTCCTGTTTTGATTACTCCCGGGGCAGTTGAAACCTTTTTTGCACTTTTTGTATTTCGGATTTACGTTTTTTCTCATCCCAGTTTAAATGGTCTGCTGCCAGTGCAGCAACCTTTTCTATAATGGCATCTCCCGGATTTCCCAACGTGCCGATGCCGGTTCTTCTGAAGAGAATATCGGAAAGGGACAAAGCTTGTTCTTTTTGCAGTGCATAAGTTACCTCCGCCAATAACTCGCCATCGTCATTCAAAACTTCCGCTAATTTACTATTTTTACGTGCCAGTTGGAAAACCGCATAACACTCGGTTCCATAATTTTTGCCGATATAGTCAACGGTAGCTTTGGAAAAATCGGGATATTCGGTACGGAGTTTACTCAGAAATATTTCCATATTCTTAATATCGCTTCCGTCAAGAGGCCGGTTGTGACTAATTTCTTTCGGAAATTTATCATCGAACTTTTTTTGTATTTTTTTCAGCACATCCGCCGCCAGTTGCCGGCTGGTGGTATATTTCCCGCCTTCAACGGTGAACAGGCCATCCAAACCCTCATCGGCATTATCAAAAATTTCATATTTCCGGGAAGACTCGTATGAATTTTC
>BTTE01000091.1:0-5796 GCA_036244975.1 bacterium
AAAGATAATGATTTTATTGTAATGGGGGTTACTGTAATGCTGGTTACTATAATTATTTTAAACCGTGAAGTTATGTTTTTGAAACCATGAAGGAACATTTAAAGGCAAAAGGCAAAAGTTAAAAGGCAAAAGTTAAAAAAGCAACGGGCAGCACTTTTTACCTGGAGTTTTGAACCATTAAGGCATGAAGGAATATTTAAAGGCAAAAGTTAAAAGTAAAAAGGCAAAAGTAAAAAAAACAACGAGCAGCACTTTTTACCTGGAGTTTTTAACTTTTTACCTGGGATTTTTTACCTCCGAGACCCTCACGTCCCGTTTCAAACGGGACTCAGGGATAAACGGGGAGTGGGGCTTCATGGTGCTTCATTTCTTAATGGTTGGATCCTTTGAACCATTAAGAAATGAAGAGATATTGAGTTTTGCTGTGATGATAGGGAATTAAGTTTCATGGTTCTTAACGTCTTAATGGTTGGTATTTTTGAACCATTAAGGCATTAAGAGACATTTAGGTTTGTTCGGTTGAGAGGACATTAAGCTTCATGGTGCTTCATTTCTTAATGGTTGGTATTTTTAACCATCCTCCTGCCCCGAAAGCTTTTGGGGGACAGGTTAAGGTATTAAAGGACGTTAAGTATTGTGCGGGTTATGCTTCTCTTCTTTGTTTTATCCATTGTGCGAAGAAAGGGTCGTCGAGTTCATAAAAGGAGCCGGATTTTATCACATATCCTTGTTTCATCAGGCGTTTCAGGCAACTGAAAACGGTGCTTGTGGCGGGTAATCCGTATTGACGGATGACCGGTTCGGATAAAATATTTTGTTTTTGCAGGGAGAGTGCAATGAGCACCTTTTTATCTGTCTGATTTTGGGTTTGCCACAACCGCTCATAGTCTATATCGTGTACCTGAACCAGGCCGGCAACAGCATTGTCTATCTGTTTTTCGGGGCTTAATTTGTCATTACAATTATTCCATACAGTAAAGGCCAGTTGTTGGGTGTAATATGGATGTGCTTTTGTAACTTTCAAAATAATCTCACTGAGGGTTTTTTCGTTTGAACATCTCCCCGAAAATCCTTTAATAAGATAGTTGTAGAAATCGTCATACGGGATTTTGCCGAGTGGCATAAGTTGTCCGAAATGGTAAAAGGCTGATTTTTTCTTTTCAAAGATATCACGCATCAAGGACTCCATGCTACCAAGAAAAGCATAATTCACATTTTTGTGATGTTGAATGATGGCGCGTAGTTGTCTGTCGAGCCCGGTTTCAATACGAAGGATATCCTGAAATTCATCAAGGATGACTACAGGTGTTTTCGCATGTGTTCCCAGTTTTTCAATCAGGTTAAACACATCTTCCAACAGCGGCATGGCGGAAGTAACAGGTTGAAAACTAATATCTATTTCATTGGTTACGGGGTTCAGGTTCAATGAAGGGACAATACGAAAACTTTTTATAAACTGTTTTATGCGTTCAACCGGGTAAATTCTGTAGAGTCGTTTCAGTAGCTGGGAAGCAAAATCGGCCACATCGGTTATTAGCTGAAGATCGAGAAAAATATAAGGTCTTTCCAGCGTCTTTACCACTTTTAACATGAGGCTGGTTTTACCATAGCGGCGAGGGCTAATGAGTATTAAATGGTTTTTGCTTTGCAGCAGGGTTTTAATTTGCTGTAATTCGGTTACCCTGTTTGTGAAATAGGGTCCATCCACAATGCTTCCAAATTTAAACGGGTTTGTTTTTATCATTGCGATATTTTTCGTTGCGATATTTTTCGCAACAAAGATATGTTTTTTTTGAACCGTTAAGGCTTGTTTTAAACCATTAAGGAACATTTAAAGGCAAAAGTTAAAAGGCAAAAGGCAAAAGTAAAAAAAGCAACGAACAGTTCTTTTTACCTGGAGTTTTGAACCATTAAGGCATTAAGAAATATTTAGGTTTATCGCTGATTATAGATAGTTAAGCTTCATGGTTCTTAACTTCTTAATGGTAAATTTTTTTGAACCATTAAGGCATTAAGAAATATTTAGGTTTATCGCTGATTATAGATAGTTAAGTTTCATGGTTCTTAACTTCTTAATGGTTAGCTTTCATCCAGTTCGCTGAAATATTCATTCACAAAGGGTTTCATGGTTTTGGTAATGTTGTCGGTGTAGAAGTTAATGAGCAGGCCTTGAGGCTTTTTGAGGAGTTTCATGTAAGTGAGTAGTTGGGCTTCGTGCACGGGTAAAATATTTTCAATGGCTTTGAGTTCTACGATGACGGTATCATTTACGAGTAGGTCGAGGCGCAAATCGACATCCATACTCATTGTTTTGTACTTTACAGGAACTTTCAATTGCTGTTTTACATCAAATCCTTGCTCTTCCAGTTCATATTTAAGACAATCTTCGTAAACAGATTCTAAAAGGCCGGGGCCAAGATATTTATGAACGGTTATGGCGCAACCTACTATTTTGTAGGATAGGTCTGTTACTTGTTTTTTTGTATGGTAAACCATGGAGGAATCTTTTTAAACCCCGCCTGAATGACGCCAGTCGGGCAGGCATTAAGGCATGAAGGAACATTGAGGTTGCTCTGATGAGAGAGAATGAAGCTTAATGGTTAGTTCTGTAATTTGTTCAACAAGATGTCGGAATAGCTTAGTGTGGATTCTATCAACCCGAACAGCGCCGGGCTTTCATTAAGCACTTCAGTAAAAAGTTCTTTCAATTCAACCACCGTATATTCATGCACAATCTCGTTGCGCAACTCCTTAATCATCCTTATTTTCTCAATATCAGGGATAATCTCTCGTTTTTCGAGATACAGAACAGTGTCTATCCAGGTTAAGGACTGACCCTCCTCAAGATAAACAATGCTTCTGTAAACCTTACTTGTAAGAACGTCAACGGTTCGGGCAAAACGGGAAGTAAGACCCTCAAAGGCATCATATCCTTCCTCGGATAAATTTTTAAGGTCATATTGCCCGGAACAGATTTGATACGACCTTTTCAGCCAGTGTACAGATTCTTTCAGCGCGTTAAGATTTTCATTGAATATTCTTATTTGATCCTTATTCATAGCAACAAACTTTTATTATACGCGTGGCTGATGAATGCGGTTGACGGCTGTGGTGTAACAACAATATCAATTTTTCTGTTTCCAAGTTTTTCTTTCAGTAAGTAACGAATCTTTAACTTCTCTTTTAACCTGAGTGTTTTACTCAGTATCAACAGGTCAATGTCGCCACCTTTCAGGTGATCATCGGTTCTGGAGCCAAACAAATGAATTTTTGCTTCAGGATCCAGTGAGTAAACAGTTTCTTTAATGTGTTTTATTTCCTGTTGTGTTAGACGCATGGGGTAAAGGTAATGTATTTTTTAACAACCATGTTCTTTTTAAACTCCGCCGGCACCCATATGTTCCAAAATGGAACATGTGCTGTTTTCGTTTAACTCACCAGATTTATAGATATTTAAAACGTGCTTTGTAATGGCAGGTCTTTTAGTACCAAATAACGCTGCAATTTGAGCCTGAGTGAGCCAAACTGTCTCGTCATCAAGCCTGACTTCAAGTTTTACCTGCAAGTTATCGGGTTGGTATAGAATGATTTCGTTTTTCAAGTTCCGGTTTTTTTGAACCATTAAGGCATTTTTATAAGTGAAAAGTGAACAGATAACAGTGAGTAGTTAGTTGGATTTTAATGACTTTTTTGTGGTGTTGATTGAAGAAATCAGCATTTTGATTAATTCCTTATTGTTGGCAATCATTTCATTCGCTTTTTCCTTCTCCAGATATCCGGAATCACGTAGTAACAGGAGCCAATATTCAGTTTCATTTGACTCTTTGAGTGAGATGCTCATTTTAGAAATAAAATCTGCTTTTGATTGTGCGTATTCTGCCTCGCGTATCAATGCGCCTATCGCTGTGCCTGATTTTAATATTTGCCGACTCAGTACATATTCTTTGTGAGAAGAAACAATTTGTTTGTAGATATCTATCACTTTCAATGCAAAGGCAAAACTCTTTTGCTGTAATATGCTTTCCATTATTAAAGTAATCTAAAACTGTTCACTGTTCGTTGTTCACTATTATTAAGGCATGAAGGAACATTTAAAGGCAAAAGTAAAAAGTAAAAAGGCAAAAGTAAAAAAAGCAACGAGCAGCACTTTTTACCTGGAGTTTTGAACCATTAAGGCATGAAGGAATATTTAGGTTTGCGCGGAAGAGAGGGAATGAAGCTTCATGTTTCTTAATTTCTTAATGGTTAGTTCTGCTCCGAGACCCTCACGTCCGCCTTAGGCGTGACTCAGGGATAAACGGGGGGAGGGGTTTCATGGTGCTTAATTTCTTAATGGTTGGATCCTTTGAACCATTAAGGCATGAAGGAATATTTAGTTTTGCTCTGATGTGAGGGAATTAAGCTTCATGGTGCTTAATTTCTTAATGGTTAGTTCCTGTTAATGGAATAGCGTTTCACTTCATTTGTTAACAGGGTTTTGACATCCTTCCAGAATACAGGAGTTAACATTTCGGGTTCCACATCCTGTTCGGCATCATCAAAATAGAGCAGGCTTTTTAAAGCAAGAAATTCCGAAGCATCTCTGTATTTTTGATTATAGAAAGAGATGATTTCGTCAAGTCGATAGGTTTTCAATAAAAAAAACATATCCACGAAATCTTTTTTTCTGCCCCTACCCGTGATGGCTGCCAGTTTCATGGCGGCTATATCTTTCGTTCCCGCTAAACGGATACCTCCTGTCTCTTTTGTATTTTGAAGCCAGGGATAAGCGTAGTTTACAAAATCAACTTTTACATGATCAATGGCAAAGACATTTATATTTTTTGACTTTTGCAGTATCTCTACTTCTCGAAAAGGAGTAAATACTTTTTCCGTATCTATGCTTTCAAAATCTACCGTTCCAAAGAGATCTAAATCAACAGACTTTCTGTGTCCGGTTTGAAGTGCAAGAGATGTTCCTCCCACAAGACGCAAGCCGGCGAACGCATCAATACGCATCAGCGTTTTTAAAAGTTCCAGTGTGGTGGTATCGACTGCTGATAAGTGTAACATCTGAATTGTTCTTTGGGTATTCCTGAAAGTTGAGAAATAAAAGAGAGTGCTTTCTTTTCCAACGATCGAAAATTCATAGCCGTCCGGGCAATTTGCTCCATCCCGTAGTATGATAAAATCAGTTTCCAGTCCTTTAGTTTTCCATATTCCAAAACCTGACCGATAATATAGGATTTGTTTTTATCTACATCTATCTCCTCACGTTTTACATCCCAGAAAAGATGGGGTGAGCATTTAAATATAAAATTGGAGTCACTCATTGTATCAGGTTGAAAAGTAGTTGTCATTTTTTTACCATTAAGGGACACTTAAAGTTAAAAGGCAAAAGTAAAAAGTTTAAAGGATAAAGTGAAAAATGAAAAATGAAAAATGAAAAATGAAAAATGAAAAGTGAAAAGTGAAGAATGAAAAATGAAAAATGTCAGTGTGGTCTTTTTAGTGAATTTTTGGTGGTTTTTATTGAAGCGACGAGCATATTTATTAATGAAAAGTGAAAAATGAAAAATGAAAAATGTCAGTGTGGTCTATTTGGTGAATTTTTGGTGGTTTTTATTGAAGCGACGAGCATATTTATTAATGAAAAGTGAAGAATGAAAAATGAATAATGTTAGCGTGGTCTTTTTAATGAGTTTTTTGTGGTTTTTATGGAGGAAACCAATATTCGTATTAGCTCATTATTGCTTTTTATCATTTCTTCAGCCCTTGCATCAGTAATGTATTCTGAATCTTTAAGGAGCATAAGCC
>BTTE01000092.1:0-5776 GCA_036244975.1 bacterium
CGTTCGGTTAGTCCTGAAAGCATGAAATCCACAATTTTTTCATTTTCCCCCATCTGTTCCGGAACCACAATTCCTTTTTGCGTGTGCAGACCTGAAACCATCAGGCGAACCGCCTGTGAAGCAGCATAAGCCGTGGTACGCGCCATGCTGTGTGTTTTGGTTTTGGCATCATAGCGGTCAAACAAATCAAAGACATAACGCAGGGTTTTCCCGGCTTTTTTGCCTTCCACCACAATTTTCATAACCGTCAAATCTTCTTCGCCCTCCTCCAGTTTCCATTGTTTGAACAACAATTTGCTGGTCATCTCCAATGGTGAGACTTCCCGTCCGTTAAAATCTAACTTTTCCTTATCAAAGAAGCCGTTTTCTGCCAGTAGTTTTATTTTCTGTGCGTAACCGGGATAACGCAGTGTTTTTTCACGCATATTCTTAGCTTTCAGGGTAAACATAAGCGAGCGCAGACCGTCGCTGTTGAAAGCCTCCAGCGTTCCCACGCCTTCAAATTCCAGCAGTTCAATTTCTGTCAGTGGCGGTTTGGTAACAATTTGCCCGTTTTCCACAAGACGTGCCGGACGGGTGTATTCTTCAATCACATCCGAGGGCGAAAAAACCGCTTTATATTCCCAGGGAGGTTTTCGTTCTACAGGCAAACCACCCACAAAAATATCGATTTTGTCCACCTCATCCATTTTTGAAGCGGCAAAGCCGGCCAGCAGGTTACTCATACCCGGCGCCACGCCCATATCCGAAATCACACGTACCGCTTTCGCTTTAGCCAGTTCCGACAAGCCAAAAACATCTTCCGGGTAAAAAGCAATGTCCACACAATCTTTCCCGGCTTCAATAACGGTTTTCAATGTGTCGTAGCCCATAAATCCCGGGACGGCATTTACCACAATATCAAAAGGTTGCAAAAGTTTCCCGAGACCATAAGCTTCCTTTAAATCCATGTGCTTCTTACGAAGATTTTCTTCATCAATACTTTCGAGTTGTTGCCAGCTTTTATCGGCTATGGTAACTTCAAAATCTTCGTCTTTGACGAGATCGATGGCCAGCGGTTTCCCAATAAGTCCGGCCCCGAGAACAATCACTTTTGTTTTCATATTTATAGAATTAAAATTTCATCGATGTTTCCGTTTTCCCTGTTTCCGACAAAACAACCCCGACGATGACCACCAGCATCCCGATCATTTTTTTCGGCGAGAAATGTTCACCGAGAAGATAAAAGGAGAAGATGATGGTGAAAACAGGAATCAGGTTTGTATATAAACTGGATTTTATCACCCCAAGGTATTTTACAACATAGGTATAAAGCACATACGACACCGAGGAGGCAAAAATTCCGAGCATAAAGAGGGAGGCAACGGTAGTGATACCTGGCCGTATCGTGATAAAAGAGGCTCCGTCAATAAAGAGAAAAAAGGGAAGAAAGTAGAACGAGCCAATCATATTTTGCCAGGTTATGATGGTAACAGGTTTATATTTCAAGCTAAGTTTTTTTAAAACAATGATATAAAAAACCGCTGAAAAAACTGCCAGAAACAGGAGCAAAATACCCAACGGATTGGCATTCAGACCGAAATCTTTGTTTACAATAATCAGTAACAATCCCCCGAAAGAAATTATTAATCCCGTTACATTAAGCGGTTTCAGGCGCTCCTTAAAGAAATAATAAGCGGCAAACGGAGCAAAAAGCGGAATAGTAGCCACAATTATTGCGCTCAGGGAAGCCGAGACTAAGCTTAAACCATAATTTTCGCCTACGAAATAGAGAAACGGGTTTAAAAAGGCGCTTCCCAAAAACAGCCAGCGGTCTTTCTTTTGAATCGGCTCCAGCTTGCCCGTGGCAAAAACAAAAAGAAACAGGACAACAGACGAAATGAGCAGGCGAAAATAGATGGTCGTCAACGGAGAATAAACTTCAAAGACGATTTTAGACCACACGTACGACATCCCCCAGAAAAACATGGAGATAAACGCGATGGTATGAATTTGTAGTCTCTTCATCAGCGCTTACGTACCTTGAGTTTGGGTTTATAATTAAGATAAGGCCGCATGAATACTTTGATGGAACCGACAATAATGTTGGCTTCCACGTAAATAGGATAACGATGCTTATCGGCAGTTACATAAACCGTTAACGGGTTATCTTTCGAAAAAAAAGTACTGTTGGTTATAATAGCCTCATAGATATCACTCAGAATACGTTTCTTCCTATGTACCATTTGTCCTTTGCCCATATAAACAATACGGTAAATCGTCTTTTTCCCGTCAACAATCAGCGGTACCGGAATAGTATCGCCCACGGCCATTGATTTTGTGTTGAGGATGCGCAAATAGTAAGTGGCACTGAGCACATCATAAAGCGGACTATCCAAAGAGAGAACGGTGTCCTTTACTGGATGCCGGGTAGCCTCGGTATGAACATTGACATAGCGCTTGTCCCAATGAAATTGGTAAATATTGTGGATATAAAATCCGCCTTCCAGCGTATTTTTCTCATAAAACAAGGGTTTAAAACCATCCATAGCAGTAATGGAACGGTAATAATCTTTCAGTTTAAAGATAAAAGCATACTTTTTCAACGAGGATCCTGTTCCGGTAAACTGAAAACTTTTTATTCCGTTGTAAGTAATGGTATCCGTCACCAAATCAACATTACCCGCATAAACCCAGATAGGCCCTAAATTGTAATAAACCCGAAGTCTCAGTTCCTCATGAGGGGCAAAAGGGTATTCCCGTTGAACCTGGGCTACACTTTTTGCGGAAATGCCAATAAGTAAAAGACTGAAAAACAGAAAGATATTCTTCTTCATTATAGTTTTTCTGAAAAAATTCAAAAATAGTGAAAAACCCACGGCTATGATACCCGGAGAAGAAAAAAACCTGTTGCGTAAATAACAGGTTTTTGTTGTAGCGAGACCGAGAATTGAACTCGGGACCTCCGGGTTATGAATCCGACGCTCTAACCAACTGAGCTACCTCGCCGTTTTGAGGCTGCAAAATTAAAAAATTAAATGGTTATGCAAATATTTTTTGAGATACATTTTTGCCAGGATTTTTGCTTCGTCAGTCCGATTCCATTATCGCACGATTAAACTACTTTTGTAAAAAGATTATGTTATGTCACAGGAAATAGAAAGGAAGTTCTTGGTGAAAGGCAACTATAAACCATTTGTCATCAAAGCTTTTCACATTGTTCAGGGCTATTTGTCGTCGGTGCCTGAAAGGACGGTCAGGGTTCGTATCAAAGATGGAAAAGGTTATCTGACGATTAAAGGCCCGGTTAATAAAAGCGGAACCAGCCGATACGAATGGGAAATGGAAATTCCCATGGAGGAAGCAGAAGAGTTACTTGAGCTTTGCGAACCGGGTATCATTGACAAAATCCGGCACATCGTTCCCGCCTCCGGCGATTTGTTTTTTGAAGTGGATGAATTTCACGGCGACAACGAAGGTCTGACCGTAGTGGAAATCGAACTTCCCGACGAAAATTTTTCGTTTGGAAGCCCCCACTGGATAGGAAAAGAAATTACCGGCGACAAACGATATTACAATTCCATGCTAACGAAAAATCCTTTTAAAAACTGGCGATAACGTTATTTGATGGTGTCGTCCTCTCAGACATTATTATTTCATTCATCATTCCTTTTACTTTCCAAAAACATCATTTTTATTGCTAAATTTGTGCGGTAAAATCAAACAAATTAACTGCCATGAAAAAAACCGGAATTTTGATACTTTTTGCGTTTTTTGCTTTGCAAATGCAGGCACAGCAGAAGACAAAAAACACTTCGGGAGCTGTTTTGAAATTTAACGAAACGACCTATAATTTCGGGAAGATTTATTACAGGTCGGATGGAACACATAATTTTAAATTTGTAAATACCGGCAAAGAGCCGTTGCTTTTGACCCGTCCACGCTCTTCCTGCGGTTGCACGGTTCCCACCTGGCCCAAAGCGCCGATACTTCCCGGCGACTCAGGCACTATCAGTGTGGCCTATAACACCAACATTCTCGGCGAATTCAACAAAACGGTTACCGTTTATTCCAACGCACCCAAGCCGGTAGTATTGCATATTCATGGTAAGGTTATTCCCCGCCCGAAACCCATGTTACCGGTCAAACAAACCGACAAAGACGCCACACCGATTCGTAAATAATTAAACCACAAGATAATGCCAAAGATTTCGTTCAAAGGGCAACAGATGCCCGAATCACCCATTCGTAAGTTGGTTCCTTTTGCCGATGAGGCTAAGAAAAAAGGCCGGAAAGTATATCATCTGAACATTGGCCAACCGGATATTAAAACTCCCGAAGTAGCGCTGAATGCCGTCCGGAATTATGACCATAAAGTCATCGAATACAGCCACTCGGCTGGGATGCTGTCGCTGCGCGAGCGCCTTACAGATTATTACAAAACGGTAAATATAAATGTTACCTCAGACCAGATTATTGTCGGCACCGGCGCTTCAGAAGCTTTGCTGTTTGCTTTTCAAAGCATTATGGATCCGGGAGATGAGGTGATTATCCCCGAACCGTTTTACGCCAACTATAACGGATTTGCCACTAATGCGGGTATCAAAATCAGTCCCATAATGTCCGGTATCGAAACCGGCTTTGCTCTGCCTCCCATGGAAGCTTTTGAGAAAGCCATTACCGAAAAAACCAAAGCCATTCTGATTTGTAATCCCAACAATCCCACGGGTTATCTTTATTCCAAAGAGGAGATGGAAATCCTGCGCGATTTGGTAAAAAAATACGATTTGTACCTGATTGCTGATGAGGTTTACCGTGAATTTACCTACGATGGCAAAACCCATTATTCGGCCATGTATCTCAATGGAATTGACGACAATGTAATTCTTATCGATTCGGTTTCAAAGCGTTACAGTGCCTGTGGTGTGCGTATCGGCTGGCTGATTTCACGTAACAAAGAGGTGATAGCCACGGCATTAAAATTTGCCCAGGCCAGGCTGAGTCCGCCAACTTTCGGACAGGTTGCCGCCGAAGCCGCGGTTGATACGCCTGATGAATATTTTGTCGCTGTGGTAAAAGAGTACATTGCCCGGCGGAATGCTGTGGTGGAAGGGATCAATGCTATTGAGGGTGCATTTTGTCCCAATCCGTCCGGTGCTTTTTATGTGGTTGCCCGGCTGCCCATTGACGACTCGGACAGGTTCTGTCGCTGGCTGCTCGAAGATTTTGAATTTGAGAACCAGACGGTTATGCTGGCACCGGCTTCCGGATTTTATTCCACTCCCGGCATGGGAAAAGACGAAATACGCATCAGTTATGTGCTGAAAGTGGAAGATATGAAAAGCTCGGTGAAAGTACTGGCAGAAGCGCTGAAAGTGTATCCGGGCAGGACAAATTAATCGTTTGAACAAAAGTTTTGTGGTGTTAATTTGCGTTATTCTTTGTTTCAATAATTACTTGAAAAAGAATAAATAAAGTTGTAAATTTGTAATATGGATTTGTTTGAAAGAAATATAGAGAACTTAAAGAAGTTATGTGATCAATACAGAGTATTAAAGCTTTATGTATTTGGTTCGGCAATAAGCAATAAATTTAGAAAAAATAGCGATATTGATTTTCTTGTAACATTTGATGCTGTCGAATTAAATGACTATGCTGATAATTACTTCGATTTTAAATTTTCACTGGAAGACTTGTTTAATAGAAAAATTGATTTGCTCGAAGAAAAATCAATTAGAAATCCTTTTTTAAAACAATCTATTGATACTTCAAAAAAACTCATATATGGATAATGAAA
>BTTE01000093.1:0-5757 GCA_036244975.1 bacterium
TAAGTCTGTAGTTTTTCTCAAAAAGGTGTTCTGTCATTTATTATCCTGTTTTTTACGTGTTTGGGGCTAAAATATCTGACGGGGCATCTTTACTTTTAAAAGCAAAGGTTTACGAAGAAATAATTTAACAGGAACTTTATAAAATGAATAAAAACTTATTATCACCGGTTGAAACCAAATTTTTATCGAACCGGGATCTCATTCCGGAAAATACTAAAATTCCCTACCTGATCGTGGACAACTTTCCCCATCTCGGATTGATCACCGCCTTGCGATTTTTGGAATGGGTGCAGGGAAACCCCGAAGGCGTCATTAGTTTACCTACCGGCAAAACACCGGAATATTTCATCAAATGGACCGGCTTTTTGCTGCAAAACTGGAACAATGAAAAAGGCAGGAAAATTTTGGATGAATATGGTTTACAACATAGCCGGAAACCGGATTTAAGGAGACTTCACTTTGTTCAGATTGATGAGTTTTATCCCATCAACCCCCGACAAAAAAATAGTTTCTACAATTATGTAAATGAATTTTATATCAAAGGGTTTGGATTAAATCCGAAAAATGCGCTGCTTATTACTGCCGATGAAATACCGTTGCATAACAACAAAACCTATCGGGAAGTTTTCCCTGATTTGAAAGTTGATTTGAGTTTACGTTACCGCGAGGCCAAAACCAACCGGGAACGCTGCCAAAAAGAATCCATTTTTATGATTGATGGCTGGTGTGCCGAATATGAACAGAAAATTCGTAAAAAAGGCGGTATTGGCTTTTTCCTTGGCGGCATCGGCCCCGATGGCCATATTGCTTTTAATATCAAGGGTTCTGACCATTATTCGACTACGCGCCTGATGGAAACGAATTTCGAAACACAGGCAGTGGCCGCCGGAGATTTGGGCGGAATTGAAATATCGAAAAACCGGCTGGTTATAACCATTGGATTGCAGACGATTACTTATAATCCAGAGGCCACTGCTATTATTTTTGCTGCCGGTGAAGCCAAAGCCGATGTGGTTAGAAATGCATTGGAAAACGAACCCTCGAACCAATATCCGGCCACAGCACTTCAAAAAATGAAAAACAGCCGGTTCTATCTTACCAAGGGGGCTGCGGCAAAATTGCACGATAGTCTGGATGTCTATTACAGTAGCGAATGGACACAGGAAAAAACGGAAAGAGCGGTTCTGGATCTGGTAAAAAAATTGGATAAATACGGGCATCATCTTACGCTGAAAGATTTGAAAAAAGACCCCTATTGCCGTCGCATTCCTGATTTGGATGAAAAAACGGTTTCCCGGGTTATAGCAAGTATCAAAAACAAGCTGGCCAAAGGGATGCGCAAAGAAGAACAGCAACGTTATTACCATACCGGCCCGCATCACGACGATATTATGCTCGGGATTTTGCCTTATATCACCCATCAATTGCGACAAGTTACCAATACTTTCGATTTTAGTATTATGACTTCGGGATTTACAGCCGTTACCAATAAGCTTATTATCAATGTACTGTATGATGTCTTAATGTTTCTTGAGCAGGATCAAATCCAGATGATTCATTATCCTGATTTCTATGAAAAGGGCTTTAAACACAAATGGGATAAGGATGTTTATCATTACCTTGGGAAAGTAGCCTCCGGGGAACCCATCGAACGAAGACGGGGTTTGAGCCATCGTTTGGTCAGATCATTGGTAGATATTTACAGGGTGAAGAATACGAAAGAGCTGAAAGACAGGATTCATGAGATTATTCACATCCTCGAAAAGTCGTATGATGGTGAAAAAAATCCGCCTGATATAAAAAAGCTCAAAGGAATGTTACGCGAGTTTGAAGAAGAACTGGTTTGGGCTCATTTTGGCGTGAAGGTGGAACATGTTCATCATTTGCGTCTCGGTTTTTATACCGGCGATATTTTTACCGAACAACCCGAACGTTCGCGCGATGTCATTCCCATTTTAGAACAGCTGCGGAAAATAAAACCAACGGTTATCAGCCTGGCTTTCGATCCGGAAGGCAGCGGCCCCGACACGCATTACAAAGTGATGCAGGCCATTGCCGAAGCGATAAGGCTGTGGCGTAAAGAAGAAGACCTGAATAATTTGCGAATTATCGGCTACCGTAATGTCTGGTACCGTTTTCATCCGGCCGAAGCCGATGTAATAGTTCCTGTTTCATTGAATTCGCTTGCTATTCTCGATGAAGCTTTTACCGATTGCTATCTGAGCCAGGTAAATGCCTCGTTTCCAAGCTACATGCTTGATGGAAAATTCAGTACACTGTCACAGAATATATGGATAGACCAAATGAAACATATACAGCTTCTGTTGGGTAAGAATTTCTTTTATGAAAACCTGTCTCCCCGTGTCAGAGCGGCTCACGGGCTGTTGTTCTTCAGAGAAATGAATGTGGATGCTTTTCTGCAACAGGCCAGAGAGCTGGAGAAATCAATGGAAGGGTTTTAAAATCCACCTCATAACGAATAACAAACTAAATTAAAAAAGCATTGGAAAATCATAAAATAAAAATAGGAATTGATATAGGCGGGACTAAAATATGTGCGGGACTGGTAAAAGATGGAAATATTCTCACGAAAGAAACCATTCCGACACCAATCACCGAAAACCAGGAAGTAATTATTGAAAGTATTCATTCAATAATTAAAAAGCTGAATAGAAAGAACATCGCCGGAATTGGAATTGGCGTTCCGGGGCTTGTGAATACAAAAACCGGAGTTGTTTACGATATTCAAAATATTCCGGCAATGATCGGCGTCTCCCTAAAAGAAATTATTGAGAAGCAATGGAACCTGCCCGTATACATAAATAACGATGCCAATTGTTTTGCTTTAGGAGCCATAAATTCGGGTTATGGAAAAAAATTCCGTAACCTGATAGGTTTAACGCTGGGAACAGGACTTGGCGGGGGTATTGTAATCAATGGAAAATTGCACCAGGGCGTAGGTGCCGGAGCCGGTGAATTTGGATTCCTGCCATATAAAAACGGTATTCTTGAGCATTATTGCAGCGGCCAGTTTTTTCAGCGGCAGTATAATATTACCGGAAAAGAAGCTTCCCGAAGAGCTCTTGAAGGAGATGCAGACGCTTTGCAAATGTTTTCGCAATTCGGTACCCATCTTGGAGAAGCCATAAAAATGGTTGCCCACGTTTTTGCTCCGGAAGCTGTTATGCTGGGAGGCTCCATCAGCTGGAATTTTGACTTGTTTAAAGAAAGTATGTGGACAGCAATCCGCAAATTTCCCTACCAGCATGTTATTAATGATTTGGTTGTGATGCCTGCTTTAGGTCCTGAGATTGCCCTTGTGGGGGCAGCTTTCCTTGTTTTAAACCAGAATTAGGAGTTTTTTGAAACATTTTTATAAATGAATAAAGTTATGATCAATAGAAAAAGAAATTCATTGGATCCTATCATTATTATCGGGCTGTTATTTTTTATTTTCGGCTTTATTACCTGGCTGAATGCTACACTTATCCCTTATTTGAGAACGGCTCTCGAACTGACTTCTTTTGAAGCATATCTCGTGACGTTCGCCTTTTACTTCTCTTATTTTGTAATGGCCATTCCCTCATCGAAAGTACTGGAGAAAATTGGTTTTAAAAAGGGGATGTCGCTGGGACTGGCTATTATGGCGGTGGGGGCGCTTATTTTTGTGCCGGCGGCTTATACGCGTACTTATTTTTGGTTTTTAACCGGATTATTTATTCAGGGAACGGGTTTGGCTATTTTACAAACAGCTGCCAACCCGTATGTTACAATCTTAGGGCCCATCGAGAGTGCCGCCAAGCGGATTAGTATTATGGGCATCGCCAATAAATTTGCAGGCATTCTGAGCCCTGTGATTCTCGGGGCCGTCATTCTGAATGGCCTGGGGAAATTTCAGAACAATCTGAGTAGTTTGGATAAAGTGGCGAAAGCGGCTGCTTTAGATGCTCTTGCCGAAAAGGTTATCTTCCCTTACGTGATCATCGCCGTTGCCCTTATCGTCATGGCTTTGCTCATATTACTATCCAATCTGCCGGAAATCGAAGCGGAGGAAAAACCTGTTACCGGTGAAGAACAAAAAAGAAAGAGTATTTTCCAGTTTCCTTATTTCTGGTTTGGCGTGATAGCGCTGTTTTTTTATGTAGGCGCTGAGGTGGTGTCGGTTGATACGTTGATTAATTACGGACTTTCGCTGGGCTTTGATATCAAAGTAGCCAGGTTTTTCTCTTCTTTTACCCTTGTAGCCATGATGGTGGGCTATCTGGTTGGGATTCTCAGTATTCCCAAATATATTTCACAGCAAAAAGCGCTGAAATATTTTGCCTTATTGGGCGTATTTTTTACGTTGGTTGCTGTTTTCACACATGGTTATGTATCCATACTCTCGGTCGCCACACTCGGATTTGCCAACTCCATTATGTGGCCGGCCATTTGGCCCCTTGCCATCGATGGTTTGGGAAAATTTACCAAACGCGGTTCCGCTTTTTTGGTAATGGCCATTGCCGGAGGAGCACTGATTCCGTTGCTTTATGGTTATCTCGCCGGATTAAAATCGGTGGGAAGCACATACGCCTATTCCATTTTGGTAGCTTGTTATTTTGTCATTTTCTGGTTTGCTGCCAAAGGCCACAAAATGGGGAAACAACATATATAGTTATTTCACTTAACAGATATTTCAATGAAAAAATTAGCCTTTATTTTCCTGGCTTTTCTTACTCTCACACTCTTTTCGTTCAGAGAAAGCCCCCAAAAAGCCGCTTTAAACATTATTCCCAAACCTGTGCAGACCACTGTTTATCAGGGAAATTTCAAATGGAATGTACGTACCCGTATTTTGGTAGAAGGTTCCGACAGTTTAAAATTTGAGTCGCATTATCTTGCTGACAAAATCAAAAAGCATGCAGCTTTTAGCCCGGAAGTTGTTTCCGGTTCAAAAAATGAAAAGGTAAAAAATGTCGTTATTCTTCGGTTGGATCCAACGGCTTCAGCAAATCCGGAAGGCTATCAGTTGGAGATTGGCAAGAAGAGTATTTTGATACAGGCCACAAAACCTGTCGGTATTTTTTACGGGATTCAGTCACTTTTGCAACTGATGCCTTCTGCTTTTTTCGCCGCCAATGGAGAAAAAAGTCTGGAAATCCCCAGACTTTTTATTCAGGATGCTCCGCGATTCCCTTACCGGGGAATGCATCTCGATGTGAGCCGTCATTTCTTTCCGCCTGCCGATATCAAGCGTTATATTGACATGCTGGCCATGTACAAATTCAATACTTTTCACTGGCATTTGACCGATGACCAGGGCTGGCGGATTGAGATTAAAAAATATCCCAAACTAACAGAAATCGGCGGCTGGCGCGATTCGACACTTATCGGACGTTACGGCTTAAAACCGGTACGATATGACAAAAAACGCTATGGCGGATTTTATACGCAGGCGGAGGTTCGTGACATTGTCCGTTATGCAGCCCAAAGGCACATTACAATTATTCCTGAAATTGAGATGCCCGGACATTCGGAAGCGGCGCTGGCAGCCTATCCTCAGTTTGCCTGCACTCCCGGTCCTTTTCATGTGGCAACAACCTGGGGTGGTTTCAAAGATATTTATTGCCCCAAAGAAAAAACCTTCCGCTTTTTGGAAGATGTGCTCACGGAGGTAATGGCAATGTTTCCCTCAAAATACATTCATATTGGGGGTGATGAAGTTCCCAAAGATCGTTGGAAATCCAGTAAACTTTCTCAGCAAATTATTAAAAAATA
>BTTE01000094.1:0-5647 GCA_036244975.1 bacterium
TTTATATTGAGTTCAACTTCTGCTTGCGGACTTTTCAGATAGTCAGCCAGAGCATTTTGAATACTTACATTTATATTTTCACCGGCTAAAGAATTAATTGCCTTATTCACAATTTTTTCAAGCTGTTCTTTATTAGGTGTGATATCATACTTTTCCAGGGTCCAGCTCAAAGAATTATAGATTTCATCCCGCTTTAATTTAATGAACCCGCTTTTAATATTATACGGAACTTTGCTTAAATCAATTACCGCAATTTCTTTTGGAATTGTTTTAAGGAAACTTTCAACTGAATCTACAGCTTTAGCAAGATATTCTGTATGCCACGTATCCAATTTAACGCTAAGAATGGCTTCTTTATTATTATCTGCCGTTATTTGGTCCATCATATCCTTGCCTTCAATAAGGAACCAAAGATTGCTGATTCCCTGCCGTTGATTTGGAATAGAATACCTGCCATTCATTACATTATTCATTTCAGCAATTATTGATGCAATTGATTGTGATTTACTTAAACGAGGGATTGATTCAAGCTTTTGTTCAAGTAGTCTCATCATATGAAGAACTGCGGGGTCCTTTAAATCGCCGTCAATTACTATATCAACCGGGAGTGAACCGCCGAATTTTTCTCTCAGTAACATTTCGGCGTGATAAGGGCTGCTTCCTTTCTGAAGACAAAGTGTCCAGTCCACATCCTTATTAATTAAAGGGATAGCAAATATTGAGACAATAACGATTAAGCCGCTGCTTAGTATAATAACAAGCGGGTGTCTGTAAATTAGTAATCCGACCTTGTTCATAAAGTTCCCGGTAACTTTTTTCTTTTTCACTTTAGGCGGGCTAACTCCGAAGGAAAGCAGAGCCGGTAATAAAGTTACTGTAGCCAGAAGTGCTATTAATATTCCGAGTGCAGTTAATAATCCGAATTCCTTAATCACGGAAAAATCTGAAATTACAAGCGACGAAAAACCAACCATTGTAGTTATGGTTGTAAGTAAAATCGGCACTCCCATTTCATTATAAGTTCCGATTGCGGCATCAACTGCAGAAGTTCCCTTCCGCCTGATTTCGAAATATCTTTTTAATAAATGTATCCCATCTGCGCTGCCCAGCGCTAAGAGAATAACGGGCATAATTCCCGTTAGTAAATTGAACTTTAACCCTATAAGATTCATAATGCCTGTTGTCCATACTATACTGACTAGTACAACAAGCATCGGGAAGACAACTCCGGCCCAGTGGCGAAGACCAACGAAAAGCACTAACACAAGAAATAAGATCATTAAAGGGATAAGTACGGTAAAGTTGTCGGTAATAAGAGTAGTCATATTGAAAACTAAAAAAGGCATTCCGCCAAAATAAATTTTAACATTTGAGGAGGGCGGCATGGAAGCTAATATTTTATCGGTTGCCTCATTAATTTTTATTGAAGTTGAAATTTCACTTTTACCTTTACTTTTGTCAAACTTTAAAATAATCGCAGAAATAGTTCCGTCTGAGGAAACCAGGTTACCGACAAACTGGTCCTTATTCATCACATAATTTTTCAGATCTTTTAAACCTTCTGTTGATTGTGGAATAGTTCCCTTGTTTAAAAGTCTTCCTACTTCTAAACCCCATTCAGTCTTTTTAAAATCAACTACATTTGTAAGACTTGTTACATATTTTATTCCATCAATATTCTTGTAAGCGTTTGTGAGCTTTTTAATTAGTTGCAGACTTCCCTCGGAAAAGATGTCTTTAGAAGATATTAAAGCGACACCTATAGAGTTGCTGCCGAAAACCTTGCCTATACGGTTGTATCGTTCTACAAGAGGATTACTTTGGTTAAGATACGTAGAGAAATCTGCATTTAAGCCAATTTTTGATGCACGCCAGCCAAAAAATATAGTTGCAACCGTAATTAAACCAATTACTATCCATCTATATTTTATTATAATTTTTGAAAATCTATTCATTGCATTCCCTAGCTTAATTTTTATGCACCCGGGTAAATTAATTACTATTTTTCTTTTCCCAATATCCAATTGAAACCTTAAAAGAATCAACACCTATCTTTCAAGTTCTCTTTCAATTGCCATCACACAATGATGGCAGGACATCCCTGCTATTTTAATTTCTTTGCGTGTATTTTGACCTCCATATTATTTGTTT
Source organism: bacterium (assembly GCA_036244975.1). Lineage (GTDB taxonomy): Bacteria > Bacteroidota > Bacteroidia > Bacteroidales > F082 > Sulfidibacterium. Next base: position 2,152 of record BTTE01000094.1, read on the forward strand.
TAAAAATCACTTTACAAATATAGCTGTGTACCAAACTTAAAGCGTTATATTTTTTTGAGAAAAGGTTATAATATTTTATAATGAGATTACCGTATAACTTTATTACTATTTGTGTTGTCGTTTACAAGTTTAATTTTCAACAAGAGAGGCTGCGCCAACAATGGCAATATCGGGGTTGATAACGGGCAATACTTCCAATTTATCAATTACATGGTTGTAAGGAAAGTTTCGGATTTCGGACCACATACTTTGCTCAAAAAGCGGGAAGCTTTTGCTGATAGAATCACCCAGCATCACTGCCTCAGGCGCGAAAAAAATATGAGCTATAATTTTTATAGCTTTACCTAAATGGTAGTAGAATCAGATTAATAAATGTTTACCTTTACATCTGTGTAAGATATGAACAAGAAGCTCAATGTCAATAATAGTTTTTTCATGGCATTCTGTTTTTATTACACATAGCTTGTCTGTATCACTTCCAGAGTACAATTTGTTCTTGAGACAGAATGTCCGTATCATTCAATTGGTTTTACAATTTTTCAAGACAGATGAATCAGGGGTAGCCCTATACACTTCCCTACCTCAACAAAAACCCCACCTGCTGAAAACAAACAAAATCTTTTACCTTTACGCTTCGAAAACGGACTGAAATCAAATTACCGTATGAACACCAATCTTTTTTATGCCCCCGGTATTACGCTACCGGTTTTTCAGCTGACGGCAGAAGAGTCGAAGCACATTGTCAAAGTCCTGCGGATGAAAGCCGGCGACGACATCCTTTTTACCGATGGAAAAGGAATGCTGTACCATTGCCGTATTGCCGAAGCCAATCCGAGAGGCTGTTTTGTGGAAGTGCTCAAAGAAGGAAAAGGAACCGACCGGCGGGACTTCTATTTGCAGATGGCCGTAGCCCCGACCAAAAACATCAACCGTTTTGAGTGGTTTCTGGAAAAAGCCACAGAAATGGGTATTGACCATATTATGCCCTTTATCAGCGAGCATTCCGAGCGGAAAACAGTGAAAACAGAACGTCTGAACCGTGTGATTACAGCAGCCATGAAGCAGTCGCTCAAAACGTTTCATCCGGTTTTGGATGAGATTGTCCGGTTTGAAAAACTCATCCGGCAGCCTTTTGAAGGCGAAAAATTCATAGCTTACATCGACAAAGCGGTAACGCTGGAGCTTTCCAAAGCTTACCATCGCGGCAGCAATGCACTGGTGCTGATTGGCCCCGAGGGCGATTTTAGTCCGGAGGAAGTAGAAGCCGCCAAATCTTTCGGCTTTGTCCCCGTGAAACTGGGTCCTTCGCGACTACGCACAGAAACGGCAGCAGTGGCAGCTTGTCATACCATCAATCTGTTAAATTATTAATGATCATTTCCATTCGAGCATGAAGCAATACGATGTCATCATAGTGGGAGCCGGCCCTGCCGGGTTGCGATGTGCGGAGATACTCGGACAATCGGAGAAAAAGGTTCTTCTGCTGGAGAAAAAACCGGAAACAGGGCCGAAAGTCTGTGCCGGAAGCATCACCCGAAAGTCGCTGGAAATCATGGAGATTCCCCATAACCTTTTTGAATTTGAAATCAACAAAGCAAAAATTGTTGTTCCCAAATCGGAATTTACAACCCGCTATGAGAAAGGTCCTTTTGCTTTTATGATCAACCGGAAGACTTTCGGACAATGGCAACAGAAAAAATTAAAAGGAACACAGGTGGAAATCATGACCTCCGCACTGGTTACAAATATCGAAAAAGGCCACATTGAAATAAACAGGAAAACAAAATTCGGTTATCAATATCTCGTAGGCGCCGATGGGGCATATTCTAAAGTAAGGCGTTTCCTGCGCCTTCCTGTGAAAAAACGACTGATCACTTTTCAGTATCTGATTCCGGCAAAAGAGAGCCGACGGTTTGAAATTTACATGGACAGCCGCTATTTTCAGTCGGGCTACGGCTGGGTTTTCCCACACAAAGGTCATCTGTCCGTGGGTTGTCTCGCCGACCCGCATCACTTTTCGCCACAAATACTGAAAGCCAATTTCCACCGCTGGTTAAAGGAGAAAGGGTTCGACATTTCCCATGCCGGCTACCAAAGTTTTCCCATCGCCTACGATTACCGCGGCTATCGTTTTGGGAACATCTTTCTCGCCGGCGAAGCGGCCGGACTGGCTTCCGGCCTTACCGGAGAAGGTATTTACGCCGCCCTGATTTCCGGCGAAGAAATAGCCCGTATGATTTTAGATCCGTGTCATCCCGACGAAAAAATGCAATCCGTTTTGCACTACAAAAGGGTACAGGACAACTTCCTGCAGCTGCTGAATGCGGCAGGTCCGTTACGCCAGAGCATTTTCAACACCATCCTCTACCTGATGAACAACAAACGTTTTAACCGTAAGGTTACCAATGGATTTTCCTGATAACATTGTAAACCACACTTAGTTTTGTATCTTTGCCTGCAACTAAAATCAGAAAGAGATGGTGGCGATGGATTTTGAGAACATCAGACCCTATAATGAGGAAGAGGCACAGCAGGCTATTCAGCGCATTGTAAAACAAGGCGAATTTCATAGCATTCTTTCCTCAGTTTTTGGTCATGAAAAAGTAAAAGAAATGACCGCCCAGGCTGCCCGTTCACAATCAATTACCGAGTTTCAGCACAATTTTATGAGACCGCTCGTTTGGGAAATTGTAAAAAACACTACCGAAAACCTGAGCGTTTCCGGTTTCAAAGTGCTGCAACCGGGAACTCCCCACGTTTTTATCGGCAATCATCGTGATATTACACTGGACTCTTCTATTCTGGCAACGCTGCTACAAGATTATAATATATGGTTGTCCATCACATGGGGTGACAACCTTATGGTTTCTCCATTTGTTACCGACCTCGGTAAAATCAACCGGACGATTACCGTCTTTAGAGGAGGTTCGCCACGCGAGAGGCTCCTTAACTCAAAGAGACTTTCGACTTATATCCGCAAAATTATCACAGAAGGAAACCTGTCGGTATGGATTGCCCAACGAAAAGGGCGTTCCAAAAATGGCAACGACAAAACAGACCCGGGGGTACTGAAAATGCTTAGCCTGTCAGGAAAAGGCAGTTTTCCTGACAAACTAAAAAGTTTGAATATCCGACCGGTGTGTGTGTCCTACGAATGGGAACCATGTGATATTCAAAAAGTTAAAGAACTTTACATCTCCTCAAAAGAAAACTATATAAAAAGTGAAGATGAAGATTTAAAAAGTATTTTGGGGGGAGTTACGGGACAAAAAGGCAGAGTACATTACTCCATCGGGAAGCCTGTAAATGAGAAGCTTGAAAATTTTAAGACAGATATTCCCAACAACGAACACCTTTTGCAGCTATCTGAGCTTATTGATGTAGAGATTTTTGAAAACTACCGCCTATGGCCTAACAACTTTCTGGCCTGGGACAGATTAAACCAAAGCAGCAAATTTGCGTCACACTATTCTGCCGATACGGAACGAGCTTTTGA
>BTTE01000095.1:0-5479 GCA_036244975.1 bacterium
CCATCATACGTGAGAAGATGGAATTGACAGTAAGCGACTTAGGTGATAATGCCAGCCTGTTGGGAAATGTGATCAATGTAATGGAAAGTTTATTTGAAAACTAATGTGTTTTTATAATTATTTTAATGTTTAACCAAAATTACCAATCTATGAAAAATAAATTACTTGTGGCTTTTTTTCTTTTCTTTGGAGGGATAGGAAGCCTCTTTGCTCAAAAGGTAATTACCGGAACTGTTACGAATAAAAGCGACGGTTCAGTAATTCCAGGTGTCAATGTTGTGATAAAAGGCACAACACTTGGTACCACTACTAATGGCAATGGTATCTACACTTTAAGCGTTCCGGCTAATACAAAGGTTCTCCAATTTTCCTTTGTAGGGATGGTTACAAAAGATGTGGTGATTGGCAATCAGTCTCATATCAATGTAGTGCTTGCGCCATCGAGTCTTGAACTCAATGAGGTCGTAGTTACTTCTTTGGGTATTTCCAGACAAAAGAAAGCATTAGGCTATGCGATTACACAACTTTCCGGGAAAAAGATTTCTACTGTCCAGGAGAGTAACGTCATAAACTCTCTTTCCGGTCGTGTTGCCGGCGTTGTACTTACCACATCGCCAACCGGCCCCGGAGGCGGTACCCGTGTAATTATACGCGGAAATAATTCCATTACCGGGAATAACCAGCCTTTGTATGTTGTTGATGGGGTTCCTATTGAAAATTCCGGCGTTGGTAGTGCCAACGGTTCGGGTACTGCCAATTATAACCGTCAGGATTATGGTACCGGCATTTCCGACATCAACCCGAATGACATAGCATCCATAACGGTACTTAAAGGGCCTAATGCTGCCGCCTTATATGGTTCACGTGCAGCAAACGGAGCAATCCTTATTACAACGAAAAAGGGAAAGGCGCAAAAAGGCCTGGGTGTTACATTTATTTCTTCTACTACTTTTGAACAACCACTTTTATTGCCAAAATACCAAAATGAATATGGTCAGGGGTCAAATGGAAATACCTATAAAGATGTAAATAACCTTAGAAATTACGGTGGTTCGTGGGGTGCAAAAATGGATGGCTCCAATCAGTTGTACTGGACCGGGAAAATTCGTCCGTATGTTGCACAGCCGAATAATGTCAAAGATTTCTTCCGTACCGGAACAAACTCCGTAAACTCTTTGATCCTTCAGGGAGGGAATGCAAAATCCAATATGCGTTTTTCATATACTAACAATCTCGCAAATTCAATTCTTCCCAACGCAGGACTTAATAGAAACAATTTCGACCTGCGTGTTACTTCTCATCTTACAAAGAGGTTATCTTTTGATTCAAAAGTAACCTATTTTATTCAGAAAGCACGTCAGCGGCCTTTCCAGGGAACAGAAGGAATCATGGCTTATGTGTATACTATCCCGAGGAACCTCAATATCAATGATCTGAAAGACTACCAAAATCCTGACTATTCTGTACGTACATACACCAATGGCACCAATGGAAATCCTTACTGGATACAAAACAATGACATCAATCATGACTCCAGAAACCGTGTCATCGCCTTTGCCAAAGTAAGTTACCAATTTACGAGCTGGCTGTCTGCATTTGTACGAATCGGAACAGACTATCTCTCACAAAAGATCACACGGATTACTCAATATGGACACTGGTACTTTCCAACAGGACGATTCACCTTCAGCAGGTACAATATATCGGAAACAAACAGTGATTTTCTGTTGATGTTTAATAAGAAACTGTCATCAGATTTGAAAATCACAGCCAATTTGGGCGGGAACATGCGGTACCACACAAATGAGTATATTAGTATCTTCGGAGAAGATTTCAAGATCCCGACCAAAGCTACCGTTGCCAGCGCAAGAAATACCGTTCCTTCGTACACACCGTTGACTGAGAAAAGGGTTAATTCATTATATGGAACTGCCACGGTTTCCTATCGGGATTTTATATACCTCGATGTTACCGGCCGTAATGATTGGTCATCCACACTACCCTCAAACAACTGGTCATATTTTTATCCCTCTGTAAGCGTATCAGTATTGCTGAACAGCTTTATTGATCCTAACGGAAATATATTGGATTACCTGAAAGTCAGAGGTGGCTGGGCAGAGGTTGGTGGCGACACCGGGCCTTATCAGCTGAATCTGACATACAATCTTTCCCAAAATGGTTACTTAGGCCTTACTACATTAAACAGGCCGTCTGTAAAACTCAATCCTAATTTAAAACCCGAGCAGACCAAGTCAACTGAATTCGGTATTGAATTCCGTATGTTCAAAAACAAGCTCTATGGTAACGCCTCCTATTACAATATCAAGTCGACTGACCTGATCATGGATGTGCCGGTTTCAGCTTCTACCGGATATAGTTTTTTCCGAAGCAATATCGGACAGACGTCTAATAAGGGCTGGGAAGTAATGATTGGTGGTGTGCCTGTCTCCAACGGAGACTTCTCCTGGAATATTTCCCTGAACTTGTCTCACAACAAGAACTCACTGGATAAACTTATTAAAGGACTTGATCACTTTATCTTCAGCTCAAACAACAGCGGAAATGTGGTTGTGCAAGCAACTGTTGGCGGCGGATATGGTGAGATTTATGGAACCACCTGGTTGCGTAATAAGAGCGGCAGTCTGGTGGTTGATGCCCAGGGCCGCCCGCTGGCTACAAGCAAAAAGGTTCTTCTTGGTAATTACCAGCCTGATTTTACTGGTGGAATGACAAACACTTTCAAATACAAAAGATTGACACTCAACACCCTTATTGATGTCCGCATTGGTGGCCAGCTATATTCGGGTACCGATGCAGCGCTGGATGCCGGTGGTGTTTCCAATCGTACACTTAAGTATCGTAAAAATGGTGTAACGCTGGATGCCGTTACCAATACCGGGACTGCTGATTCACCCATCTGGACAAAAAACACAGCCCATATCACTGCACAACAGTACTGGGGGGCGGTTTCAGGTATCGCTTCAAACTATATCTACGACCAGACTTTCCTGATGCTGCGTGAATTCTCTCTGACTTACACATTACCGAAAAGCTTGCTTAAAAACGTCTTTATACAATCGGCATCGGTAGGTATCATTGGCAGAAATCTGTTTTTTCTCTATAAGAAAATGCAGAATTTTGATCCAACCTCAAGTTACAGTACCAGTAACTTTGCACAGGGTATGTTGTACTTCACATTACCTACTACACGGAGTATTGGATTAAATGTCAACATAAAATTTTAACTGTAAAAAGAATATAAAATGAAAACATTAATATTAAAATTTATCCTACCCCTAATTTTCATACTCGGGCTATCTTCATGCACAAAGGATTTTCTTAAAATCAACAAAAACCCGAATGCGATTATTCCCAGTGAGGCTAGTGCAAGGTATTTCCTCACCAATGCGGAATATCCGCTTTTTGCACCTTCTCGATATGCCTATTGGCGTGCAAATCTGATTCATGTTGATCGTTATGCCGGTTATTTTGTCTTTGGCTTCAATGGTGACTGGTGGAGTGGTGAATTGGGTTATAAATATAATTCAGGTTACACGGATGCTGCATGGGGTTGGCTTGACGGTTATTTCAGCCAAATTGACAATTTTATGAAGCTCACCAAGCCGGGTGGTGTTTTTCAGAATGGCAAGATGTATGCCGTCGGGCAGATTATCAAAGCTCTCTATTACCAGAGGTTTACTGATATATTTGGTGAGATTCCTTTCTCGGAAGCCGGGCTTCCCAATATTGTCCAGCCCAAATTTGACACACAGAATGAAATCTATCAGGGTTTGATTACCATATTGAATGAGGCCATGGATACGATTGGTAACAATACAATCACGGGCAATGGTGTTAATAACCTGGGGGATAATGATATAATCTTTAATGGCAACCTCCAGAAATGGAAAAGTCTGGCCAATTCACTCAAGTTGCGTATTGCCATGCGCGCCTATGGTGCACCGGGAGCCGGTTGGGTAAAAAATGTAGTCAGTTCGACGATGTCCGGTCCGTTCCTCGTAACGGGTGAAGACGCCCTGATTCCCAAAGACAACGTTATTTCCACATGGAACAGCGCATCCTATGGTGATATATTTTATGGGTTTGGCGGAAAAGGTTCCAAGTGGACCGTGAGTAATGTCCTGATTAATTATCTGCGTAACAATAACGACCCGAGGCTTCCGATGTATGCCCAGCCTGCACCCGGCGGAACCTTTACACTTTCCCGGCCGAATGTTTCCACCGATCCGGAAGGATATGATAATTTCCCGGCTCGTATTGCTTACATTGATACTGTCTTGAACAGGGCTACCGGCGGTGACATGACTTTCACCAAGTCCACAGGCAGTGTGGTAATTTCGATTCCGAAAAATAAATATTATATTGGTCAGCCACCTCGCTTTAATGCTCAAATCTATCCGTTCGCCCTTTATGATTTCTGGTCCATTCCGGGCGAGAAGATTATTCAGGCAAAGAATCAGGGGAAACAGATATTCCCTGAGATTGTCATGAGCGCGGCAGAGGTTTATTTCCTTCGCGCTGAAGCTGTAGTTCGTGGGCTTGCTACTGGTGATGCCACCAGCCTGTTTCAGGATGGTATCCGTGCTGCCATGAATCTTTGGGGTGTTGATGCCGGTGCTGCCGAAAATTATATTGCAACCGCCCCGTTGGCACAACTTACCGGAAGTGCAGATGAGCAACTTGAAAAAATTGCCGTTCAGATGTGGATTGCAAACTATCCTGATGGTTTTGAAGGCTGGTCAGATGTCCGGAAATCAGGTTACCCGTTGAAATTGGCGCAGGGCGTTCATGATCCGGTCATTTTCGGCCTCGGCGACGATAACGGAGTATTTCCCCAGCGTTTACGCTATGGCAATCAGGCCTATAATACTAACGGAGATAATTTAGCCAAGGCTATAGCACGTCAGGGAGCTGATGTACAGGGAACAAAACTATGGTGGGCAAAATAATCTTCCAAATAAATTTATTAATTTATAAGTATCCGCTTATGTTATGTACCAAAAAAGGATTCCATTCATCCTACATAAAAATACAATGACCATGAATCTATTCAATTTTATAGAATAATTTCCAGACATGGAGAGTTGGAAGTTCAATGTAAAAGAATTCGTAATAATGCGGCCCTTTTGTTCGGTTATAAGTTTTTGAAACGGAACACACAAGCCGGAAATAGTAACAATAGACATGGTGAGTGAAATGTTGCCAGGGGTTCATATTGCGGAAAATAAAGCCAAACGTTCATTGTTCGATGTTTATCATGTTGCGGTGGGATGTTAATAATAAATAGTATCAGAAATTGAAACAGGTTGATGCTTTAAGCCAGTCTGTTTCAATTTCTCTAAGTCTGTAGTTTTTCTCAAAAAGGTGTTCTGTCATTTATTATCCTGTTTTTTACGTGTTTGGGGCTAAAATATCTGACGGGGCATCTTTACTTTTAAAAGCAAAGGTTTACGAAGAA
>BTTE01000096.1:0-5398 GCA_036244975.1 bacterium
ATTCCAACTAACGTCAAAATTAGTCGTTGACTATCAATCATTTATATTTCTTTCCAATTTACACATTTTCTTCTTTTTTCGACTTCCCTTTAGACGTTATCAAAGATATTCATCGGTATTTTTATCGAAGGGGGATTGGCTACAACGAACATAATAAGTATGAAAATTCAAAAATGGTTTTCATCCCGGATGGCAAATCCGGAAGAAACAAAAGGAAGAAAAAACACGTCCTATTTCTGTTTGCGCCCTGTAATTCTGTTTGAAAGCGCCGGCTCATATTTTAGCGGAATGTCGGGAATTCCGTTTCCATTCACGTCTTTTAAATGTTGCATATACCTGACCACTCCCAGCCACTCTGTTCCTATCTGTACTCCTTTTTTATTCTTGTTAAAATCGATGAGGGCATTATTGATATTATGGATGGGCTTCCCGTCTTTAAATTTTGGCACGACGTTCACCAGGCCAAAACTGAGTTTTTTTACCCTGCCAATGAAGCCAAGAAGGTAGGTGTCGGCTGCAAGGCTGTAAAGTTTGGGGTTCTTTTTGGAGAGATCGATGGGTTTGCCATTGAGGACAATTTTATAAACTCTTCGCAGCATAATTTTTTTAGGGTTGTAATATACTTTAATCCCGGAAACAAAAACGTAACTGTCATCGCCTTTTGAAAGCAAAAGAACTTCCATGAGATTTTTCAATTCATGGCCTGTAATATAGACCCTGGCTAAAGGATATCCCGGAAGGCTGTCATTTTCCCTTCCTAACGGAAAAATCCTGAAGATGTCCGGTACAGTGATAATACCTGTTTTACCTTTTAAAATATTATCACGAACGGTGCCGGAGGCAAGAAGTTCAACATCAGTACCACCACCATACGTATCAACATAATTTCTTGTTGCATCGGCAAGAAACACTCCCAAATCGGCATCCTGATAGCCTTTTTTGTTGTGTTTCATTAAATTGAATGATGTTTCTGCAATGGGCTCTTTGTAGTTAAGATGAAACGGTTTTAGAAATTTCTTATCAATTACTTTTTTGATGTAATGATTCAATTCAGCGTTTACCATTTTATCTCCTTTAATTTTATCGTTTATGGGAATCAGCTTATAATGATAGCCGGCAATCTTCCCGTCTTTCACCGTAATGTTGAGCTTTCCCAGATAATGTAGGAAAGCGCCGGTTTGCACAATTAAGGTGTTCTTTATCTTAATTGGCTGTGGGACAACGAGATGGGTGTGGCCGCTAATGATAATATCAATATATTTTACTCTTTTGGCCAGTTTTACATCTTCGCCGTAAAAACCGTCTTTCCCATCAGGATATCCATAGGTTGCTTCCGGAGTCATAAGTCCCGCTTTGTAATAAACATCACCTTTAGGATATTCCCCGCTATGGGACAGGACAATGACCAAATCAACATGTTTTTGCTTTTTCAGCATTTTGGCCAGCCTCTTTACCGTTTTTATTTGCTTTTCCACTTGTACGGGAGCTTTCAGAGGAGCTACATCGGCGGCATCTTTACCCAATATTCCGATAATTCCGATTTTAATACCTTTTACATTAACAATGGCATAAGGTAAAATTGTTTTATCCTCAAACAGCTTTGCCAGCTTATTATCTTTGGGAGAGTTGGGGTCGGGAACTAAATTTGAAGAGATAATTTGAGGTAGTCCGCCCTGTTTTTTTGCCGCAATAATATCATCTGCCAGGGCATTAGGCCCATAATCAAATTCGTGGTTGCCAATGGTGGTAAAATCATATCCCATGGCTTTCATTAATGACAACTGAAAACCGGGTTCAGGTTCGTTCGGATTAAATAAAGATCCCATAAGAAAGTCGCCGGCATCTAAAATCAGTGTGCCATTGGGGTTTTTTGCTTTCTGCTGTTTCAGCAATGTGGCGAGGCGGGCGAAACCGCCCAGCACATTACTGCCATTGTTAATAACCAGCGGAGTGTAATCGGCCTGGGGTCCGTCTCCGTTAATTCTTGAGTGGATATCATTTGTGTGCAGGATTGTAATCTTTTGCGCATTTAATATGCCGAATGTGGCAAAGAACAAGACTACTAGAAGCGATAGTTTAATTGTTTTCATTTTTTAATTATTTTAAAAAAATAAACAGGCCAATCCGTTATTCAGGTCCCGGAAGCCCAAAATTACGTAATTAATGACAGATAAAATAACGAATGGATATTTTTAAAAGATTAATTTTATTGTTGGTCGCGTTTTGCAAACCCGGCCTTCCAGGCTGAATAATATTTTGAGATACCGGAATAACGATTCCTCTGAGCCGGAATATCTGCCGGAGGAGAATATTAAAAACCTGGAAAATACTGGTTAGTGCAGTATCTCAAAATACCATGCCCGGAAAAGCTACAGGTTTTCGAAAGTTTAACCTTACGGATAAAAAAACTTATCTTATTCTATTTTTTCCCTGTTTTATTGAATTTCACTGAATAGAGTATGGACTCTATCTGTAACAACAAATTGCGTTTTTTGTGGTTGGGGTAATAGATATAACCAAACAATGTTACAATCCGGTTTGTATTTTTGTTCAGGAAAGTATAGCTGATAAAAGGCCCTCCCATAAAATCGTTTTTCACACGCCAGAGGCCGCGAATTTCGACAGCATAACGGGTTGGGAAATCCGTGACCAGAGTTTTCTTTGGAATAACAAATTTGCGGTCCAGCGACATGTAAGAACCATTGGAGGGACCCGGGATGAAATGTAACTGGAAATTCTGAATTCGCAAAAGTATTTTATCTCTTGAAAACTGGGTGGTATCTTTGTAAGGAATGGAAATAATCATGATTCCCTGGCTGTAAAGGTTGGCTTCATGACGAATCCACATAAAAGTCGGTGTTGTTTTGGCGACATAAAATCCGGATGGGATGTCAAGCGTAAAAGAAAAATTATTTTTTATCTTTTGCATAACTTTATTGTCCAGCGAAGATTTGAAAACCTTTAAAATGCGCTGACGTTCAAAAGCGAGGTACTTTTCAATTAAATAATCTTTCTTCACCTTAAAGGCTTTTACAAATGACATAGGTGTCGGAGCTGTAATTTTGAAAATCAGCTGAGGGGCAGCCCACTTATTTCTTTCAACAACTATTCTGGGTTCTTTGGCTTTCGGGTTAATATTTACGATAAAAATATTACGTTCGCTTTTAAAAACATTACTGAAATTATCCGCTTTTATGTGTAGTATCTTAAAAACCGGTTCTGCCTGGGGTAAGCCGTACATATCGGCGGCAAAATACTTTTTAATAGATTGACCGATTTGGTTCTCCCATTGTTGTTCGTTTTGGGTAACCACCAGCATTTCGGCTGTGCTGCCAATAGACGTGGGCTTTTCGCTGTTCCTTAGCTCACCGGAGCAGGATGACAAACCAAAAGAAATCAGCAATGCTGGCATGAGAAGAGAGAATACACCGGATTTTGTCATTTTGAATATTTTACGGTTTCGAATAAATAACGCAAACAAGGGTTTCATATTTTATTAACAGAAAATAATTTTACCCAAAGACAATGATTGTGCCCATTAACTGACTTCGGCAATCTTAATTTTTTGTCCCGGTTGCAGATGGTGCGAATTGCGAATATGGTTCAGTCTTTTGATTTGTTCCACGGTAACACCGTCATATTCTTTGGCAATATCCCATAAGGTATCGCCGCGTTTTATTATATGGTAGAGAAATTTGCCCACTTTCACCATATTGTTTGATTTGTTTACCGGCTTATAAACATAGAGCTTTTGTCCCGGATAGATTCGTGATGATTTCAGGTTGTTCCACTCTTTGATATCGGTGATCGTACTGCGATATCTTTTGGCAATAATGCCCAGGTTTTCACCTGAGCGGACCAGATGTATGGTTCTGGCTTTAGACCTGGCAATGGGTGTTGAGGCTTTTTGATAAAACTGACGACTACCGGCACCATAAACAATTAATTTTTGTCCCGGGTAGATTCTACTGCTGCGTAGCCTGTTCCAGCGCATCAGCTGGCTGACATAAACATGATAACGCCTGGCAATAATACCCAACACTTCGCCTCTGCGCACGATGATAACATCTCTGTTTCCGGCTTTTTTTATCTCTGCCAGTAGTTTATCATGTGCTATGCCTCGTTTGGTTTTAAAAGCATACAGCGCTTTTTCGTTATTTAAAAAATCATCGGCAAACTGACGGGGTATTCGCAAGGTATAAGTTTTGCCATTGACGGCGGGGATAATTCCCAGTTTAAACTGTGGATTTAAGAATTTAAGCTCATCAAGAGGTATTCCGATCATTTCGTTAAGTTGGCCAAAGGAGAGTACGTCATGAACGGTTACCGTATCGATATCATAATAAAAAATACCGGGTCGCATGGGGTAGAGGTTATGCTCGGAGGCATAATGCATAATATAATTTACTGCAATAAAAGCGGGTACGTATCCTCTTGTTTCCCGTGGTAAAAAGGGCCAGATAGCCCAATAGTTCTTGGTGCCGCCAGCTCTTCTGATGGCCCGGTTTACATTACCGGCTCCCGAGTTATAGGCTGCAAGCGCTAACGACCAGTTTCCATAAATATCGTACAAATCTTTCAGATGTTCGCTGGCAGCCACCGTAGCTTTATAAGGATCGTAACGGTCATCGACCAGTGAAGTAACCTTTAGCCCGTAAACCTTTCCGGTACCGTACATAAATTGCCACAGCCCTTTGGCTCCTTTGTTGGACCCGGCGGCAGGATTTAACGCCGACTCAACCACGGCGAGATATTTCAACTCAAGCGGCAGGTTGTACCGGTCCAGAATCTGCTCAATCATCGGAAAGTAAATCTCCGAAAGTCCCAGAACTTTTTCCGTTAACAGGCGTTTTTTTACTGCATAAAGATGGATAAAGGCTTTCACCGGCTTGTTGTAAACCATCTCAATAGGTGTTTCAACATTCAGAGCGGCAATGCGTTTGGCATAAACCGAATCGGGATAAACCGGAATTTGGCCGGGTTTGAATTTTGAATTCTTTATGGAGGCCGTATCCTGAATCAAAAAGCCTCTTTTATAGAATTTCACATAAGCAAGACTGTCAAGAGCATGTACCAATGGCGAATCGCTGATGAGCAAATGCCCGTGGTACTTTCTTGTTTTGTGAATGCTGTCGTTAATACGACCCAGTACGCCAAGAGATGCAGGCAGTACTATGGTATCCCTAAAAGAAGGTAAATTTTTCTCTAAGCTGTCTTCGTTTAACAGGCTGTCAGCGGCAAGATTTATGGTGTCGGTTTTTGGAGAACGGGTGGTGTCTGTTGCCTGAGCATTATTTGTGTTTTGGCTAAAACCTTCTGTTTGACCCAAAGCCAAAACAGCGACAATAACTGCAATTATAATTTTTTTCATTCTCCTTTTTCCCTCTTCCTGTTTAAG
>BTTE01000097.1:0-5368 GCA_036244975.1 bacterium
TAGTATAATTCGTGGATGGCTTTTTTGTCCATCACTTCCCAGTATCCGCCTTTGAAAATGAAGTTTTAAATTCGGCAGTTTTATTTTCGCCCTTGGCAATTATGTTGTGTAGTTCTTTTTCTGTCATTTTATTTTTTGAACCATTAAGAAGTTAAGAGGCATTAAGGTTTATTAATGTGATTTTACGTTTTATTTCCTGGTTTTAGTATATTACGCCTATTGGCGTTACGCCTGACAGCGTAATTATAATTTTTCTTTTATAAACAGGCTGTACAGAGGATCGGTAAAAATATGATTTTTGTTTACTTTTTCAATAATTCCCTGTTCCAATAAGCTTTCCAATGCTTTTTGGGTACTTGATGCCGACCCGAGGTTATATTTCTTTGCCGTTTCCTGTGAAAATATCTCTTCAGGCATTTCACAAAGGGCTTTTAGCACTTTTTTGCGATAATTGGTTTGTTTTCCTGTCAACTCCCAGTAATAATCCGATTTTAGTAAAATAATATTGGTAATGGATTTATCAACAGAATCTTTTGTTACGATTCTGTCGGTATTAATAACCTGTTGCCAAATTTCAGCTGCAATAAACTGAATATAATAGGGGATCCCGAATGCCTTTTCAACAATGTAGCCGGCGGTTTCTTCCGATATATCAATATTGTCCTTGCTGAAACGTGTCAAAAGATATTCTACTGATTCAGTTTTATCAATAACGTCTATATTCATCAACATGGCAGCATTATAAAATGCCCTGTTCTTATTATTGAACATATCTTTTAACAAATGTGTCCTGCTGCCAAGGAACAGGTAAGATACATTTTGATGATGTTGAATAACACTGCGCAACTGTTTTTCGAAAGATTCACCGTTAAGCGTGGTTATTTCCTGAAACTCATCAAAAGCCACTATCCATTTTTGTTTTGCCGATGCCAGTTTTTCGGGAAGATTTAACACTTCCTGAAGTGTCTTTTCTTCATCAACACCTTTTATTTGGGTTATTGAGAAATTGGGGTTTCCATAAGCATCAAACGAAACGGAAGGCACAATTCCTTTTAGATGTCTTGCAATTTTTTTTAACGTATTTTCAAATGTAACCCCTTCTTCTTCAGCAATTGCTTTTGTATAGCTGTTGATAAATGTTTCGCGCGAATAAACGCTCATAAAATCCAGATATACTGTTTTATAGTCTTTATTTTTAAGTACTTTTAATGCCTTTTTAACCAAAGAAGACTTGCCGTAACGTCTTGGGGCATATAACACTAAATTATTTCCGCCCTCCAATGTTTGGACAATACGCTTAAGTTCCTCTTTTCTGTTATAAAAGAAGCTGCCTTCTACGATATTTGCATATTGAAACGGATTCATGGTTTTGTTTTTTTACCATTAAGAAATTAAGGGTTTTAACAATGAAAAATAAACAATTTTAGATATTAACAATGACTTATATTATGCAGCATAATGTGTCAACTTTTTTCAGGACGGCTCCGTCATCCATGGTAACGCTATCGCCACAGGACAGGCAGGTTAATCAAATTGTTTTTTTGCGTAATTAGCGGATTACAATCGTCCATCCACAATCTCCCTGGGCAGCACTCCTTTTATATCAAAAATTACAGCATTGTTTCCATTGACCAGCTTTTTAAAATCCAATTCAAGAAACTGGTTATGGGAAACTGCCAGCACAATTGCGTCATAGTGAATAGAAAACAGGTTGGCTTCGGGTGTTAAGGCAATACTGTATTCACGTTCTACTTCGGCGGGATTTGCCCAGGGGTCATACACGCTCACTTTACAACCGAAAGTGTTGATTTCTTCTATTACATCTATCACATGGCTGTTGCGGATATCGGGACAGTTTTCTTTAAAGGTAATACCGAGAACCAGCACGTTGCTGTTGAGAATACGGTGTCCTTTTTTTATCATCAGCTTGATCACCTTGTCGGCGACAAAACGCCCCATGTTGTCGTTCACCCGCCTCCCGGAGCTGATTACATCCGGATGATAACCTACCTGCTCGGCTTTCCATTTCAGGTAATATGGGTCCACGCCAATACAGTGGCCGCCCACAAGACCGGGTTTGTATTTTATAAAGTTCCATTTGGTGCCGGCAGCTTCTATCACGTCGCTGGTGTCGATACCGATACGCTCAAAAATAAGTGCCAGCTCGTTCACGAAAGAGATGTTCAGGTCGCGCTGGGCGTTTTCAATCACTTTGGAAGCTTCGGCCACCTTTATGCTTGGCGCTTTGTGGGTTCCGTTTTCCAATATGGTATTGTATAAGTCATCCACTTCATCGGCAATTTCGGGAGTGGAGCCGGAAGTTACCTTTTTAATTTTTGTCAGGGTGTTGACTTTATCGCCCGGATTGATACGCTCGGGAGAATAAGCTGCATAGAAATCTTTATTAAATTTCAGTCCGCTCACCTTTTCAATCACCGGCAGGCAGACCTCTTCGGTAGCACCGGGATAAACGGTGGATTCGTAAATGACAATATCGCCTTTTGCAATGACCTTTCCCACTGTTTCGGAGGCTTTTATTAATGGCATCATATCAGGACGTTTGTCCTCTGTAATAGGAGTGGGGACGGTTACAATGTAGATTTGGGAATCTCGGATGTCGGAGAGGCTGGTAGTCAGGTATAGTCCGGTTGAGCGAAGTTGGGAAGAGGGGTGGGTGGTCGCCCCTTTAGGGGTTGGGGGTGCGGTGGGGTGAGAAGATGAAGAGACAGAGAGACGAAAAGACGAAGAGATGAATACCAACTTCAAATCCTCGTCTTCCACTTCGAGCGTGCTGTCGTGGCCGGTGTTAAGTTCATCCACACGTGCCTGATCGATATCGAAACCAACGACCTGTGTTTTTTTGGCGAATTCCACGGCGAGGGGAAGGCCGACGTAGCCGAGGCCGATTATTGTTATCTTTTTCATTGTTGTTCTTTAATATTCAATTTGTTTTCAGTCAAGGAGAGATTGCCTGCCCGACCAGTAGTCGTCCGGGCGGGCTTCGTCGCAGGCTCCTCGCAAAGTCGTACTTCCATACAATTTTCTATTAGTGCACAGTACTCGTCACCAATGTGCTATGAATGAACGATTTTGCGAGACCGCCTTCCGTGATTGTTATGTTTTCCGAAAGGGTTATTGGCGGACGCGGCAATCTTTTTTGCGCCTGGGCGAAATGGTCATTAATGAGATTCCCTGTTCCACCCCCTTACCGCCCACTGGCAACCGCACTCCCCCGCCAGCGGGGGATAAGTTCGCGTCTTTGCGGGTGGCACGTTCAAAATCTCATTATTGAGGTAACTATTCCTTTATTTGAGTTCCTTCATTCGTCCCGCCTGAGGCGGGATCAGGATGATAAAGCATAGGATTCGAGGGGTTTCTGAATTCAAAGTTTAAAAGTTAACTTCAACCTCAGACCTTTGAACACAAAACTTTTATTCTCCCTGTTTGGGTTCTTTATTCATCATTGGGATTTTAGATGCACTGTCGAGGGCTTTGATAGCGATATCCTTCACGGTCTTTTCGGAGCTGTCGGCTTTTTGTGAAAGTTGTTTTATCAGCGTCTCCTGTTCTTTGATTTTAGCTTCCAGGGTTTTGATGCTTTGGTCACGAAGTTTCAGTTCGCCTTCTGTTTCTTTAGCCAAAAGTTCTTTTTCAAATTTGTATTTGGTTTCCAGGGTTTCGGTAACCTGTTTTTCGGTGTCTTTGATGGCGTTTTCCAGTTCTTTGGGAAACTGTTCGGACTTTTTGCGAAGCATATTCAGTTCTTCTTCGACGGCTACTACCGTTTTTTCTCTTTCGGCAATTTCTTTTTCAAAAGCAGCTTTTTTCTCTGCAAGCTCACGCTCCAAAGTTGTTTTTTTCTGCTCGTAAATATCCTGCTCTTTTTTGCGGGTTAGTTTCAGGGTATATTGGTACTCTTCCTCTTCGCGTTTGCGTTCTCTCGAAGTTTGCTCTTTTTCCTCTTTTAATGCTGCCTGCATGGCTTTCTTTTCGGCTTCCCATTGGGCTTTTTGCCGGGTCATTTCTTCTTCAAACATCGTTTTCCCGGCGGCAAGGCTTTCATTCAGTTCTTTTTCTTTCTGCGCCATCTCTTCCTCAAACTGCTGTTTTTTCCCTTTCTGTGCCAACAGGATGGCTGCGAGCGTGTCAGCGCCGGCAGAGATTTCGTAAAGTTCTTTGAGATTTGCCTTCTCTATATTTATGGCTCCCCGGATTTCGGAAAGTCGTTTGTATTCGTTCAAAAGATTTTCTTCAATATTATCGAGTACCCCGGCAACATTGGATTTTAATGCAGTGATGTTTTTGGAGATAGCCGGTTCGTCATTGGCAGCGGCTTTTTCCACAGTTTTTTGTTTTTCTTCCCGCTCCCGTACCTCTTTCGGGTTGTCGGCAGCTTTTTCTTCTAACTGTTTAAGAAGTTCGTTGTAGGCTTCCAATATCTGGGCTTTGGTGTTGGTAGGGCTTACTTTTTTTTCCATGATATTATGTTTTAAGGTTGATTATCTTGTGATACTCCACTTTTGCCTTTTAACTAATTAGGGCCATCGTGTGTTCACGCTACTTTTTAGGATTCTCAAAATCATCAATCTTTAATCCCGACTGACGCACAATAGAGCGGAATGTTCCCACAGGAATTTCTTTTTTTGGATGCGGAACAATAACTGTTTTATTTCCGTTTGAATATTTACGATGACTTCCCTTTTGTGAAACAAAATAAAAATCTTGTTTTAACAAAATTTTAATAATAGAACCGGAAGAGTACAGTTTAGACATTTATGAAAGTCTCGCCAATAAGTGTTTCATTTATTAAAGGGATGTTCTTTATTTTCTCATTTCCTTCAAAATATAGTTCCAGTGCTTCCTTCAGATTGTCAATAGCCTCCTGAACATTAGTTCCAAAACTGGAGATATCCACATTCAGGCATTGCGAGACATAATAACTACCTTCTTTGTACACTATATATTTTAATGACTTCATTTCTGTTTTATTTTTATCAAAGATAATTAAAAAAGGTATTCATGTCAATAATTAATCGTTATCGTCGATCACAGAGATTCTTCATTCGCACCTGCCCTCCGGCTGTCGCTGCATTCCCCATTAGGAGTCTGCCGTAGGCATCACTTCGTGACCTTGGACAGAATGACAAAAAGTTAAAGATTAAAAGTATTTGATTATCAACACTTACTTTCCTTTTTACCGGAGTTTTTTACTCTTTCCCGGCTCACCCTGTCACTTCCGTCACTCTTTCTCCTTCCACTCCACTTTTACTTTATCGAAATACTCTTTTCCAAAGACCCAGCCGATGCCGATGATGATACCGATGAAAGTCCAGATAATCAGAATTTGTGTGCGTTTGGGTTTAAAGCG
>BTTE01000098.1:0-5159 GCA_036244975.1 bacterium
ATTAAACGCAAGAGCGCAAAAAAATTATCTATTCTTCTTTTAATAAAATACTTTGATTTGAAAGTAGTTTTATACAAATACCTATATTTTGTACCATCAATTTGGCCAATTGGATCAACATTTCTAACATTTGCCGGATTTTCTGTCTTTCTAAAAACAAGAATTTCACATTCCATTCTGTTTTGCCGGAACCCAGAGATATAAGAAAGAATCCTGTTTGTAGGTGCAAAACCAATAGGAATTGGTGCATCAGTTAATATGTAGATTTTATCTATTTTCATTTATTCCCCACCATTTATTAGATAATTTCGTATTTCCGAGAATCAGTTTCACCACCCGCCAGGAAGTGTTTGGAATAAAGTATTCTGTTGGTTGCTTTTTATCCAAGACAAAAGACAAAAGTTCAAAGTCAAAAGTAGTTTGCCTAACATTATTATTAACCTTATTATCTTTTTCCTTTTGTCTTTTATCTTTATACTCATCAATCACCGTGGCAATAGCATTCAACACTATATCCGGCTCAAAGCCGGTTAAGATAATTTTTCCGGCATCCTGGGCTTCGGGACGCTCCATGGATTGTCTCAGGCTGATGGCGGGGAAGCCTAGCATAGTGGATTCTTCGCTGATAGTACCTGAATCGGAAATTGTACAGCAGGCATTTTTTTGGAGGGCGATGTAGTCGGTGAAGCCGAAGGGTTTCATGAAGTGGATGAGTGGATCTAAATAGAACGCAGATGACGCAGGTGCTACAGATTTGCGCAGATTTTCAATACGCTTGCGGGTACGAGGGTGGGTTGAGACAATTACGGGTAGTTTGTATTGTACCGCCAAACTATTTAATACTGTCAGTATCTTCTTTAGGTTTTCGGGGTTGTCAACGTTCTCTTCACGGTGAACTGAGACCATGAAATAGTCCTTTGGGCTTAGATGGAACGCGGATGACACGGATTTTGCAGATTTACGCAAATTTTGTCGCTCTGCTCCTTCTTGAATTTGTCCTGACAAAGTTTCTAATATATTAGAACGGTCTATCTTCTTCCTGTTTTGCCGGAGGACTTCCCACATGGGTGAACCGGTAAGGTAAATTCTTCTGTGAGGTAAACCTTCGGATATTAAATGGCGGCGGGCATGTTCGGTATAGACTAAATTGAAGTCGGCAATGTGGTCAATAATTCTGCGATTTATCTCTTCCGGTACGTTAAAGTCAAAACTACGGTTTCCTGCTTCCATGTGGAAAATGGGAATGTGTTTTCGTTTGGCCATATAGGCTGAAAGACAAGAGTTGGTATCGCCCAAAACCAACAGGGCGTCCGGGTTTTCCAATTCGAGAATTTCTTCGGTCTTTTTAAAAATATCTCCAATTGCTGCACCCAGCGAATCCCGGCTTACATTCATAAAATAATCGGGCTTACGAAGTCCCAAATCATCGAAGAATATCTCGTTGAGTTCGTAATCGTAATTTTGACCCGTGTGAACGAATACCTGATTGGTGTATTTGTCGAGTAGCTTTATGGTGGCCGACAGGCGGATAATTTCAGGCCGGGTGCCTACTACGGTCATTACTTTAAGTTTTTTTGCCATATGATGTTATGATTCTTTTGAGGATAAAAGATAAAAGTTAAAAGATAAAAGTTTATTAAAAACTCTGTATGGTTATTACTTTAAGTTTTTTTGCCATATGATGTTATATTCTTGTGGAAGATAAAAGACAAAAGTACAAAGATGAAAGTGGGGTTTAAGACAAAAGATAAAAATGGGGCAATAAGAACTAAGTTCTTGATTTTTGGACTATTGATCCTAAAATCAATTTGAGTTCTTTTGATTCTTGAATTAAATAATCAAGCTCTGAATTTTGTTTATCATTTATTCCTGCAATAATTCTTAACCAATAATTTGACTCTCTCATTTCTCTTAATGAAATTCTGACTTTATTAGTGAAATCTGCCTTAGATGAACCTGCTTGAGCCTCCTCATAATTTGCACCACTTGAAGTAGCACTTTTGGTCAATTGGTATTTTATAACATTATATTCTGAGGATGCAGGTAATGTTCTCAGGAATTTAATTGTCCTAACCGAAAAATCAAAAAGTCGTTTTTCTAAATCGTTTTTTCTTAATGACACTCTTCTTTTCTTTTGTCTTTATCCTTTTATCTTTTGTCCTTTTTAAACTTTTTCAAAAAACGTATCCCCATCCTCCGGATTATAATGTTCATTTATCCAAAAGATAGTATAAAGGTCTTCTTGTCCTATATTAGTTATATTGTGTGTGTACCAAACGGGCATATCCACAAAACCGGGGTTTTCACCATCGAGTTCGAAATTCAAAACATCGTCTGTTCCTATCTTACGTAATTCTATTCTGGCTTTTCCTTTGATAACAGCAAACCGCTCCGCTTTTCGCGTGTGAAAATGATTGCCTCTTGTAACGCCTGGGACAGTTGTTGAAAAGCTCACCTGTCCTCCTGAATTTAACTTTACTGTTTCTACAAAGCTGCCTCTTTCATCCGCATGCTTTGTCAGATGAAACGGGAAAAATGTCTTGTGGTCGATGTAACAAAGAAAAGTATTGAACAGGTTTTTTTCAAAGGCATTGTCTAAATTGGGGATGATACCTTTCCCGAAGTAATTTTCTTTATATCCGTCTAATAGATCTAATACCGTTGAAACTTTCACTTCTGATGTGTGAGGAACTTCATACCGAATAATAGAACGCGGATGACGCGGATTGGACTGATCTTCACTGATTTCATTATCTGTGCCCATCTGTCGCATCTGTGTTATCTGTGTTCTCTTAATCTGTTTCCAAAACTCCTGTACCAGTTCTCCAACATAAATCAACTTCACTTCTCCATCCACATCAATACGCGGTTGCTCACCATGAGTCAGCTGATGACAAAATGTTGCAATAAAGGAGTTATAATATGGATTCCCGAAAGGGCCGAAAACATTGGGAATGATCAATCCCGTAAAGTGTGCATGATTTTTTTCAGCCCATTCTTCCAATAGTTTTCTGCCTTCCCGTTTGGATTTTCCGTATAAATTGTCTCGTTCTTCCTGAGTCGAAGAAGAAAACAAAATATGAGGGGTTGAACCAGTAGTTTCGCAAGCATTAATTAGTTTATGAACCAAATTAATATTGGTTTCATACAACACTTGTGGGTCGGGATGGCGATTCATGGCGGCGAGATGAACGATTACATCACATTGTTTAACAAAGTTCTGCAAAGAAGTTTCCGAATCAAAGAACGCGTCTTTAAACGGGACACGTTCCACATCCTCCTGCAAACCCAGAAAGTTATATAGATGGGTGCCCATAAAGCCGGGTTGACCGGTGATTCCTATTCTTAACATTGTGTATTATTTACAGACATGTTTTTTTATTGCAGACTGAGGGAAGGGGTGACGGAGAGACGGAAGGACGGAGAGACGGAGAGACGGAGTGAGGAGGAGACGTTGAAATTTAATAAGTCCATTTTTCGGGATGAAGAGACATGTTAACAAGTTTGCCAAGAATATTATCATATTGCTGAAATAATTCTTCATAAGTTGCATTATCCACATAGTTACATTCTAAAGCAAAGTCAAGCCAAACCTGGGTCTCAGCTGCTTCTCCTTCACAATCCGATAGTTTTGAAACAAAATGTTTTGGATATTTTCTTTTTCTAAATGCTTCTGCAAGATTTGCACAGACAGACCTGGATGATCTTCTAATCTGATCGGTTAAAGAATATTTCTCTTCTTTTGGAAAGTTCTTGGTAATTTCAAAAATTTTCATTGCAGACTTAAAGGATAATTGATATGTCTGCAATTCTTTGTGCGTACGAATTTTCATAATAATTTATTTTATGGGTTGTATTAAAGAAGTTCGTCTAAACCATGCACAATTTAATAAAACAATTTTCACCATCTCTCCACACCCCTCAGTCTCTCAGTTCCGCGTCTTCGGCTCCAGTCTCTCCCAGTCGAACCACCACTCCGCAGGAAACCGATAATCATCTTTTTGGGATTCTTCAACGGTTAAGTTTGAAAAAACCATTATTTCAGCATCGGGCTCCAAAGCTTTTAGTCCGTTGGCATAGCCTTCCGGGAGGGCCAAAACCTTGCTTTCCAGTTCAGACAAAACAGTATATTCGGGTTTTAAGCTCATATCAGGGTTGTCAAACTTATTAAGCTTTAAATACGCCACGACAAACCTGCCTTTCAGCACATAAAAGTATTTTCGCTCCTGTTTGTGTGCCTGCCAGGCCCGTATAAGTTCCGTGTTATTATGACGTATGATGTAGAACCTTATCACATCATTCATCAAAAAATCATTGACAAAACGTAAAGTACCCCGTTGGTCAGAGAAAGTGCCTCCCGGAATGAGGGTTGGTTCTTGTGGCAACATGCTAAATGTGTTTCCTCCTGATTAAAATAATTTGGACAGAGAGACTGAGTGACGTAGAGACTAAGAGGCGAGTGTGGGTCAAATCTCAAATTCACCTCCTCTCTTTGTCCCTTCGACCATTATCTCTACGTCTCATTGTCTCCTCGTCCCTCCATTCACTCCTTAATCCGGATACTGTTCCACATTCTCTCCCAGCACATCTTTTCGTATAAGCGGAAGTTTCATCAGCAACTTTTTTGTTCCTTCCACGTCAAGGCGCTCCGTATTGTGTGATGTATATTCCACCACCTGAGAAACATCTTTTTCCCCTTCTGAAAAGTAGAGTCGATAGTTCAGATCGCGGGTATCGGCAGGAATACGATAGTAGTTGCCCATATCAACAGCTTTTACCATTTCTTCCCGGTTCACCAGCGTTTCATACAATTTTTCACCATGGCGGGTACCTATGTTTTTTACCGGCACATCCGAATGATAAAGCTCTTTTAACGCTTTGGCAAGTGTTTCTATGGTAGCAGCCGGCGCTTTTTGCACAAACATATCTCCCGGTTCTCCGTTTTCGAAAGCAAACAGCACCAGGTCAACCGCATCTTCGAGCGTCATCATAAAGCGGGTCATTTTAGGATCGGTAATGGTTATGGGTTTCTCTGCTTTTATCTGCTGAACAAACAGCGGGATAACCGAGCCACGCGAAGCCATCACATTGCCATAGCGGGTACCGCACATGCGGGTGCCGTTGCTTTGCCGGCTTTTGGCCACCATTACCTTTTCCAT
>BTTE01000099.1:0-5131 GCA_036244975.1 bacterium
GCTCTTTCCCTGCTCTTTCCCCTGGAAAAGTGTAAAATAATAAATTATGTGTATATTCGCAATATAAACGGACAATAACTTAATTGATAAACTTCAACCTGCCTGATTTCTTAGGAACAAGCAACCTGATTTATTTTAATTATGGAAAAAGAACACAGCTCATCTACTCATAAAAACAACCATTGGAAAGAGTTGGTTGACCTTTTGCCGGTTATGATTTTTGAATCGGATCTGGCCAATGAAATAATTTATACCAGTGAGAATGTCAATGAAACCCTGGGCTATCGTCCGGATGAGTTAATTGGTAAAAGCGGGTTTGAGCTCTTTCACCCGGAAGACAAACAATATTTACTACAAAATATCCGGAAAAAGCTGGAAGGCAAAATGCTTAAGCCGGCCAAATACAGAATTCGAAAGAAGAACGGCGAATATATTACTGCTGTCTTTCGTGCGGTTCCTGTGCTGAAAGATGGGAAACAGGCAGGGATGATAGTAGCAGCTATAGATATTACCGCACAAAAAGAGAAACAGATTCAGTTAGAGAAAGAGAGTTATCTGCTCAAGACATCTCAGGAACTGGGACGTATAGGAACATGGGAACTTAATCTGAAAACAAAGCAGATAAAGGCTTCTGAGGTACTTATTAAATTGTATGGGTTGCCCCCAAAAGCACACTATACTATGGAGGATTTTACACAGCGGATTCATCCTGAAGACATGGAAGAATGCGGTCTGGTGCAGGATATGAGCGTGTTGAAGGAAGGCACTTTTAACAGCACTTACCGCCTGCTGGTGAATGGAAAGGTGGTATGGATTAATGCTGTCGGTGAGGTGAAGTACGATGAAAAAGGAGACCCCCATTCTGTTATTACTGCTGTACAGGACATTACACGACAGAAACTGGCAGAGATAGAATTGAAAGAATTGGAACAGCAAAAAGCTGCCATTCTGAATGCCATCCCTGACATGATATTTGTGATAGATAAAGAGGGCGTTTACCAGGATTATGTGGCAGGGGTAGATATTCAACCCATTGTGTCTCCGGAGCAATTTCTCGGTAAAAAGATAACAGAGGTAATGCCATCCGAAGTGGCAAAAGAACACCTGACATTACTCAAAAAAGCTTTTGCTACCGGAAATATACAAATTGCCGGTTATCAGTTGGAAGTAAATGGTGAAACAAGCCATTTTGAAGCCAGAATTAGTCCTGTGGATGATAACAAAGCGGTGGTAGTAGTGCGCGATGTGACCCAACGTGAAAATGACCGCAAAGCGCTTCTCGAAACCAATGAAAACCTGAAACTCTATTTCAAAGCCATGGATGAGAGCCCTGCTTCAGTTGTTATTACGGATGCACAGGCCAATATTCAATATGTAAACCATCACTTTACAAAAATTACCGGTTACCTGCCGGAAGAAGCTATTGGACAAAACCCACGGATATTTAAATCGGGCTTCCAGGATTCCTCTTTTTATCAAAACTTGTGGAAAACCATTTTGTCCGGAAAGACCTGGCGGGGTGAATTCCATAATAAAAAGAAAAACGGTGAACTCTTTTGGGAAGCGGCCAGCATCAACCCCATTTATAATCAGGAAAATGAGATTACTCATTTTGTAGCGATTAAAGAAGACATTACCCAAAAGAAAAAGGACATGCAGGCTGTGCGGGAAATGGCTTCCATAGTGGATTCCTCCGATGCCATTATTATCGGAAAAACCCTGGATGGCATCATCCGTACCTGGAACCGGGGCGCCGAGCACGTGTATGGTTATAAGGCGGAGGAAGTTATCGGCCTTCCTGTAAATATTATTGTCCCTCATGCTTTGAAAAACGAACTGGAAACAATTACAAATAAAATTAAAGCCGGCGAACGGGTGGAAAATTTTGAAACACACCGTATTTGCAAAAACGGAAAAGAGGTTGAAGTATCGCTTTCCCTTTCGGGAATTAAAGATGAAAAAGGAGCATTGACAGGTATCTCAGTTGTGGGCCAGGATATTACCCGCCGAAAGCAACTGGAACGGGAGCTAATCACAGAAAAAGAACGGGCGGAAGAAGCCACCCGTGCCAAAAGCTTGTTCCTCGCCAACATGAGCCACGAAATCCGCACGCCTATGAATGCCATTCTGGGATTTGCTGAAATTTTGTCTCAACGTATCAAAGACCCTGTACAGCGTGAGTACCTCACATCCATGCAAAGCAGCGGTAAAGCCCTGTTGAACCTGATTAATAATTTACTCGATTTTTCCAAAGCGGAATCGGGCAAGCTGGAGCTACACGAACAAAGCACCGATGTGCGCTATCTCGTGCATGATATTGAAAGCATTTTCCGTTTGAAAGCTATGCAAAAACAACTGGATTTTAGGATTAGTATTGACAAAAACGTTCCCCGTGATATGTTTTTGGATGAGTTGAAGATACGACAGGTGTTGTTGAATCTCACCGGTAATGCCATTAAGTTTACAGAGAAAGGATTTGTGAAAATTAGTGTGAGAGCTGAAAATATTAAAAAACACACTGCTGACCTGGTACTGGAAGTTCAGGACACCGGGAAAGGTATTCCTCCGGCATATCATAAAAAGATATTCAGGTTGTTTGAGCAGCAGGATACAGAGATAAGTTCCCGGTATGGTGGAACGGGGCTGGGACTGGCCATAACTCACCAGATTGTATCACAAATGAACGGAAGTATCGATGTGGAAAGTGAAGAAGGCAAAGGCAGCCTCTTCAGGGTTTATTTGCCGGCAATTTCATTAACAGGTGTAGCGCCAACGAAAAAGGTTCCGCCAAAAATGACCTCATCGCCGGATGTCCGGTTTGAGCCTGCCACTGTTTTGATTGTCGATGATACTCTTAATAACCGTTTTGTGTTAAAAGCTGCTTTCGAAGAATACCCTTTTCACATTCTCGAAGCAGAAAACGGCCGGCAAGCACTTGAACAAATGGAAAAAAACAAGGTGGATATGGTGTTTATGGATATTCGTATGCCGGTTATGGATGGTATGGAAGCCACTAAAAAAATACGTGCCCATGAGGAATGGTCACATATCCCCATTGTGGCTCTCACAGCATCCTCCAGCGAATTTGATGGTAAAAAGCTGAAACAGAAAGGATTTAATGCCTATCTACGAAAACCGGCCTCGATAGCACAACTCGAAAAAGCTTTATGCGATTTTCTTCGGTTTAGCCGGGTGGCAAAGGAAAGTGAAACCACTGATGCTTTGTCAGAAGGAACCCTGAAAAATTTCAATATCCTTTTGGAAGAGTTGGAGAAGAAGGTAATGCCGTTGCAAAAGGAACTGTTAGGTATTAAACCGAGACAAAAAGTGCGTGTCATGGCTCAGGCATTGCTGGATATTGGACAAACCCTGTATTCAGTGGAAGTAAAACACTATGGAGAACGGTTGATGACCGCCAACGCAAACTTTCAACTGGTGAAAGAAAAGGAATTAATTGAACAATTTCCGCATTGGTTAGAGCAATTGAAAAAAGCTATAGCGGAGAAGTAGTAGAATGTTAAAAGAAATGACGAATAAATCTGTCAAATCAAGTACTGAATTCAAGCTGCCAATACAACTTTTTGTTCATTTAATATTTTCGCAATTGTGTTCGGGATAAACTTTGAAAAATGACTATTCTTAAAAATACATTCGCAGCTGTCCTGTTTCTATTATTTGCATTGATTATTGTTGCCGGAGGAAACTGGTATGCTATTGAAAATATGGATGCTTTACTCAACAAAGAAAAGAGGGTGAGCCATACCCACGAGATGATGCAAAACACAGAAAAAGTTGGCTAAATTTCTCATAGCCATTGGTAAAAAATATAAGTCAGAAGAAGTGTTACGTTATGGGAAAAAATTATTGGCTGCCAATAAGTATTTTCTGTTGGAGAAAGAAAAAATATTGATTGAAAATTTACCTGATTTTGTGAAACAGTTAAAAAATATGTATAATGAGTATAGAAATAAATAAGAACAAAAAGATTCTGATTGTTGACGATAATCCGCGTAATGTGGAGGTTGTTGCTAATTTACTTTCGGGAAATAATTATGACATTGAATTTGCCGTTAGTGGGAAGGAGGCACTGGAATGGGTCGAAGAGGCGGCTTTTGATCTTATTTTGATGGATATCATGATGCCGGGCATTGATGGCTATGAAGCCTGCCGGCAGATAAAGAAAAAGGAGGCTTGCCGCGATGTCCCCGTAATATTTCTCACAGCTAAAACCGATACGGAAAGTCTGTCCAAGGCCTTTCGGGCAGGGGGCGTGGATTACGTTTCCAAACCGTTTCGTTCAAAGGAGCTGCTGGCTCGTGTTGCTACTCATCTGGAGCTGAAACAGCGGCGTGAAGAACTGAAGGAACTCAATGCACGTTTAGAAGAAAAAGTCCGTGAAAGAACCCGCGAACTGCAGGAATCCAACACAAAACTATCTATTGCCCTGAAAGATCTGAAGCAACTCGATAATACCAAAACAGACTTCCTGCACATGGTAAGCCATGAGTTGCGGACACCGCTCAACGGTATCCTGGGAGGGATGGAACTGTTGAAAACACACACTTTTTCCGATGAAGTTATGGAGTATCTTAGTATTCTGGATTTATCTACCCGGCGGCTGGAAAGTTTTTCTTATAAAGCTTTAAATATTACACAGTTGCAAACCTTGGGCGTATCAACATTGCATTTGAATAAAATTTCCCTGTCTGCCTTTGTGGAAACTTTTATAAGAGAATATGAGCAAGCAAATGATATTCGACCCGGCCGCCTGGTGCTTCATTTTGATACTACAAAGAGTGTGGTGGAGGCAGACAATGATTATTTTCGAAAAGTGTTGGAAATCATTGTGGAAAATGCGCTGCAATATTCTCCGGAGAACAAACCGGTCCGGGTTATCGTGGAAGAAAAAGATGAGGAGTTGGTGTGTATTATTAAAGATCGGGGAAGCGGCTTTCCCGGGTCTATGCTTGAATCAAGTATGATGGTCTTTTCACCCGGTGTGGAACATCAGGATCAAAGAACGGGCTTAAGCCTGCACTTTGCACGGATGGTCATGCACTACTTAAATGGCGAACTACAGCTTTCCAATGCACCGGAAGGCGGAGCTGTTGTCAGGTTGGTTTTACCAAAA
>BTTE01000100.1:0-4708 GCA_036244975.1 bacterium
TGAAAAGTGAAAAAAATTGTTGATGCCTGAATAGCGTTGACCGTTTTTACTTACTTATTTTCATTACTGAGTTATTAATTCTTGAGTGATATTTAAGCCAGAAGGATTGTTGTCCTCAGCCCGGAGGGCTGAAAAGTCCACCGGGTTCTGAGTTGTTAATTCCGTCGTTGACTTCTCACCGTCGGATTGTTGTCCGTTACAAAGATAATCTTTTTCAAATTGATTTGGAGTTTTCCTTCGTAACTCTATATGAGGTTTTTCTTTGTTGTAAAGTAACACTGTTCGGTCAACTTCTTTGACAAGTTCCTCAAAGCTGTTTATTTGACGATGTATCAGATAGTTATTTTTTATTACACCGTTTAACCTCTCTACTTTCCCGTTTTCCCATGGGTACTCACACATACTATTTACAATACCTTCTTTTCGGGTTAGTTTTAAAAACTCTTTGGCATAATATTGACCGCCTCCGTCAGAATGAAAAATAACACCTGCAATGGACATTCCCTCTTTAATTCTTAAGCGAATAGCCATTTTTAAAGCAGGAAGTGTCGTTTGCCCGGTGGTCAATCTTCTTGAAACGGAATGCCCCGGAATCCGTCTTGAGAAGGAGTCCTCAATAAAAGTGATATAATAGAACCGGCCACTGATTTCAAAGTACGTGATGTCACTTTGCCATGCCTGGTTTATTGCCGTTAGGTTCATCCCTGTTAGTAAGTTATCAAAACGGATAACTCCCGTACTATCTGTTGTTCTACGCCAGTTTTTGACTCTTTCAACTATTAGGCCTTCTTCTCTGCAAAAGTTTTCAAAAACATCTCTGCCCATGGTCTCAGGTCGTAATTTGTAATACATATCTCTTATTCCCATGGTTGGATGATCTTCGCGTATTTGATAGATCAGCATTAAGAGTTGTTTCTTTTCCGAGTGCACTCTCAGCTCCCTGTCCATCATTTGATGAAAGGATTGCTTGCTGATTCCTAATGTATTATACAGCTTGTTCATGCTAAACCGGTATTGTTCTCTGTGTTGCCAGAAGTATTTAACGGATTTAACAGATTTTTTCTTTTCTGCAAGCAGAAAACTTATTCATCTTGCCTGAGGCGAGACAAGTTATAATTCGCGTAATTAGATGATGGATTATATGTTTCGTTTTGATGATGTCATCGGAATTTTTTTGTCATCTCCGATACAGTCCCTGAAAAAACGGGGCAGGCTGTGCCTCCCTATGGGGCAGGCGGATTGAACGCGCTAAAAAACTTCAAGCGCTTTTTCGGTAAGGAATCCTTTAATTTCCTTATTGGAAGGTTGTTTTACAATATACTCAACCTCTTCAGTGTAATCGATATCATCAAAATAACACAGCTGGGACCTAAATAGTTTCTCGGAAAACAGTTGCCCATAAATAGTTAAAGACTTTTCCGTAATCTGTTTTATTGAATAATGGTTCTTGAGAATAAAATAAAGATCAACATAATCTTTCCATTTTGACCTGCGCCCGAGGGCAAAAGCTTTCATGGAAGCGAGGTTCAATAAATCGGGCAACTTAATAATGTCTTCAAATGTGCTATTTACTTCGACAGGATATGGATATTCAAAGAATGTGAACTTCACCCCCTTCAGTATCAGATTTAATTGTTCTTCAACTCTCCTGGTAACCGTATAAGGTTTAAAGGCATCTATTTTGGTCAGTATCCTGTTATGTACCAACCTGTCCTGTTTAAAAAGGTCAAAATCAATGGATCTTCTGTGTCCTATATACAGTGCAATAGCGGTTCCGCCTACAAGATAAAACTCATGCTTAAAAAGCTTTACAAGTGGCAATAGTTCCTGTTGGTTTTTATTTAATATTTCTTTGTACATTTCTGCTAAGATAAAGCATAAAGAAGTTATAAATTTCAGGATAATAATTCATCTTTTTTCTCCCTTTTGCACGCTGTAAGATGTGCAGGGCTTCGTCCTTCCCAATCAGTTTTATCAGCTGCAAACTTTCTTTCAGGCTGCCGTAATTCAATATAGTCTCCAGCAAAAGCTCAGGACTTATCTCCTCTTTTTTCTCTTCCGGTGTGTACCAGAAATGTTCGCTGTGGTCATTAATGAATCCCTTTAATTCCTTGTTAAGAGTAGTTTTCATAATTCAAAGATAGCTGTTTTTTATGAGGAATGCAATAGATGGTGGCAGGCTATTGGCTGTTGGCATGTCCGCCCCGGCGGATCAGGGGTGCGGTGGGCAGGATAAAGTGAAAAGGCTAAAAGTCATCGGCTTTCTCCACTATTCTCACCACCATTTTTTCATTTCTGAGTTCATCAGATTACCAATTTTCCATAAGCAGGAAATCGGCGATATGTTTATGTTCTATTCCTTCAAGGGTGTCGGTCCACTTTTCATCGGTTGTAATGACGTATTTGGGGAAATTATCTTTTATTTTTAGTAATGGTTTGTATTCTCTTTCGATGGTAGATTTTTCGGTCATTTTGTAAGCTATTTGCAGATAGAGTTTTTTATCTTGTTTTTCGGCAACGAAATCTATTTCCAGGTTGTCGAGTTTTCCGGTAAAGACATTGTACCCCCTTCGTTTTAATTCGAGCATTGCTACATTTTCCAAAACGCCTGAAATCAAACGGTCTCTGTAACCTGTAAGGGCATACAGCAGGGAGGTATCGCTGAGGAAATATTTCTCGTTGGTTTTCAAAATTTCTTTTCCCCTCAGGTTGTACCTCGGTATGCGCAAGATAATATACGAGCTTTCGAGGGCATTTAAATAGTTATATACCGTATTCAGGTCTAATTTGCGGTTTTGGCTTTTGAAATAGTCAGCTATATTTTTGGCCGAGAATTTATTACCGATGTTATCAAAAACAAACTTCACAACCCTTTCCAACAACGCTATATCACGTATTTTAAAGCGTTGTACCACATCGCGCAAAATGACGGATGAGTATATATCGTAAACAATTTTGTATGCCTGTTCCTGATTGTAATTTGCAGTGTGAACGGAAGGAAATCCCCCAAGGCGAAGATATTTATCAAATGCTACATAAGGGTCGTTTGTGTCTGTGCCGGAATATTCCTTCCGGAACTGAAGATATTCGGCAAACGATAAAGTATAAATATTTATTTGTATGGTCCTTCCGGAGAGGTAAGTTGCCAATTCGGAAGAGAGCAGGCGGGAGTTGGAACCGGTAATATAGATGTCGGTATCAAAATCTACCTGCAAAGCATTAATGACTTTTTCCCATTCGGTTACCTCCTGAATTTCGTCGAGGAGGATATAGTATTTTTTGTTGTTGGTGATTTTGGATTTTATAAAGCCATACAGATGTTTAGAATTTTTCAGGTCAGAAACAGTAAAACTTTCAAAGTTGATATAGATGATGTTTTCAGCCGCGATATTACTTTTCAGCAATTCCTGTTTTAAAAGCATCAACAGCACTGATTTGCCGCTACGCCTAATGCCGGTAATTACCTTTATAAACGGTTTGCCTATAAAGTCTTTGAGCTGGTTGAGGTATATGTTTCTGGTTATCATTATGTGCCTTTATGCTTACAGGCACAAAAATATGAAATATATTTGTATTATTAGGGTTATAGGCAGAATAACTATTAATAAATTAATTTTTTTTGAACTATTAAGAATTTTTTTCCGCCTGCCTGCCCGTGCCGGTACGGACGGGACCATGCCAGTCAGCCCTCGCCTCACCTGTCTCGGCTCACCTGTCTCGGCTCAGACGAGAGACGAGAGGCGAGAGGCGAGAGGCAGGAATCTCCTTGTATCCATGACGTTTCTATACCGGGGGATTTCTCTCTTTTGCGTTTTATCCATTGTGCGAAGAAAGGGTCGTCAAGTTCATAAAAGGGGCCGGATTTTATCACATTACGATATTTTTCGCAACGAAGATAAGTTATTGTGGGTATTGCTCCGGAACTTTGCTACGGAGAAGTAATTTGCGAGGGCTCTCCCGATAGTTATCGGGAGAGCCCGAAGCCCGCCTCCATTTCATTTCGGACGGGTAAACAATCTCCTTCAACGCCAGGGCGCTAAAGCTCATTAAAAAGGTCTCTCCATTCCGGGTTCTTTTCTTCAATAAGTTTCACTTTTTTTGCTCGTGAACATGCTTTTACCCTGTGGAATAATGCTTTGCATTAAAATCTATGATTTTATTCCACGGGGTAAATATTTTTCTCGCTTTAGTGCATCCTGTTGATTTAAACATCCTTCAAAATAAATAAGTTCAAACGGACGTCTGCTTTTTGTGGACTGAACTTCTCCTTTCTTATGAGCCTCAAATCCTGATGACAAATCTTTCTAATAACCAGTATATTGTGGTATATTGTAATACGCGACCCGTAACATTAATCAAGCTGTTTATATGCCGGTCGGCGTTTTCATTATTAGCTCACGAAGTACTTTCTTAGAAATATCAATAATTTCTTCCCTGTGAAATCCAAATGGAACACTTTCAGATTTCATCGGACAGGTTTTAATTGCTTATTATTACCCAATGCCCGCTTTTTGCACTACCGACACGTTTTAAGATACCAAATTCTTTTAATTTTTTAATATTCTCTTTTATTTTCCTTTGAGATATACCAACATAATCTGCTAATTGTCCGGTTGTTATTTTATTATTACTATTGATTTTTTCGATGATTTTCCATTGATTTTCGGTGACCTTTTCGGTGACCTTTTCGGTGACCTTTTCGGTGACC
>BTTE01000101.1:0-4681 GCA_036244975.1 bacterium
TTTTCCGGAAAAATCATTCGGATACCGGTGGAATGAATTCTGAGACAAGGATTCCGCAGTAATCACATTAAAGCCCACACCTCAATGGATGTCCTTGGAAAAACACAAAGCCGGTTTAACCGTTTTCATTAATTAAAACGCTAATTTTTTATAATGCTTTGGGAGACTAACCACTGATTAGATATTTTTCAGAAAGGGGTGATAATCGCCGGAAAGTCCCAATGGTTTTTGTGTACGAATATTATGAACGATTTCGATGCTGTTGCGGGCTTCTTTAATGCCAAAGCCGTTTCCCTGAATGATTTGCCGGTAACTTTCAGTATGCAGATCGGTGAAACCGCCGCTGAATTCTATCTCTTTTCCGTTTACGGTGACAGAGCGGTAGGTAGGTTGTCCGTTTTCCACGGCTTTCCGGGGCAGGTCGTTGCGGTCGAGGCTTAAAAACCAACGCACCCGCGCCTGTTTCAGTTGTAAAAATCCGGCGGCTTTATTTCCCTGATACACATGGACTTTATTGTCCTGTACTTCGCCAAAAATCCAGCTGAGCATATCGAAAAAGTGAATTCCGATGTTGGTTACCAAACCTCCCGATTTGGCGATATTACCTTTCCAGGAATAGAAATACCACTTTCCCCGTGAGGTGATGTAGGTCAGGTCGATGTCGTAAATTTTGTGGGCAGGCCGGGAGGCAATTTTCTTTTTTAACGCTATGATGGAAGGATGGAGCCGTAGCTGGAGAATGTTGAAAATTCTTTTCCCACTCTCTTTCTCAATTTCCTCCAGTCCGTTAAGGTTCCACGGGTTCAGCACCAGCGGTTTTTCACAAATGGCATGGGCTTTATTCCGCAAAGCCAGGCGGATGTGTGCATCGTGCAGGTAATTGGGTGAGCAGATGCTGACATAATCCACTTTCCCCGACGCTTTCCGTCGTAGTTTATCGAGATGGCGATCGAAACGTTCGGGTTCGGTAAAAAAATCTGCTTTCGGGAAAAAGGAGTCAATGATTCCTACACTATCGAACGGGTCTAATACGGCAATTAGTTCATTTCCGGTTTCTTTAATGGCTCTCATGTGCCTCGGGGCGACGTATCCGGCAGCGCCTATTAACGCAAAATTTTTCGACATGGGAATAGAGTTCTAATGTTTTTGCAAAGATGCAAAATTTCCACTTGGTGAAAAAGGAAGTGACAAAAGAGAAAAGAAAAAATCCCGGCACAAAAAGCCGGGATAAAATTTATACTTTGTTTATCAGACGTCTGAAAAAGCTGTTTTTCTTTCTCGGGCTGTCATCGGTATAGTAACCGCTACCTTGTTTTCCATAACCATAACCATAACCATAACCATAGCCGTAACCGTAACCATAGCCGCCTTCCATACTGATATCGTTGATAACGATACTCATCTTCATACCGCGTTCTTCGATATCTTTGATCAGTGCGTTAAAGACTCTTTTGATGGTAAAGTTTTGACGCACGAGATAAATATTCACATCAGTGTAAGGCATCAGCAGGAATGCATCTGTAACTAAGCCAACTGGTGGCGTATCAATAAGAATATAGTCGTAACGTTTTTTCAGTTCTTCAAAAAGAACAGCATTCTGGTCTGAAGCAATCAGTTCAGCCGGGTTTGGAGGGACGGGGCCGGCCATAATAACGTCCAAATGGTCAATCACACCGGAAGGCTGGATAATGTCATCCAAACTGTCTTTTCCAATTAAATAAGAGGTAATTCCTTTGTCGTTATTCAATTTAAAGTCCTGGTAAATTTTTGGTTTACGAAGGTCGAATCCTAACAAAACAGTTTTCTTTCCATATTGGGCATACACACTCGCGAGGTTCATGGAAACAAACGTTTTGCCGGCACCGGACATATCGGCAGTAACCATAATGGTTACCGGCATTTTACCATGAACAAGGTATTGAATGTTGGTACGAAGCGAGCGGAAAGACTCGGAGACGCTGGATTTTGGATAATGTGCTACAGCGAGCTGAGTATCTTTGTTGCTGTGCAGCAACTGACCGATGATAGGAAATTTTGTTTGGTTTTCCACATCTTTACGCTCGGAAATTTTATCATTCATATAATCTTTACCGAGAACATAAACTACCGGGAAAGCTATCCCGAGGATCAGAGCAATGAGATAATTCAGTGATTTCTTTGGGAAAACAGGTTCGTTGCTCATATCGGCACGTGCTTTGTCGATAATTTCATTATCCGGCGTATTGGAAGCCTTGGTTATCTGGGCATCCGAACGTTTTTCCAACAGAAAAGTGTAAATATTGTCTGCCAGCTTAAATTTCCGTTCGTAATTTAGCAGCTCCCGCTGTGTTATGGGAAGTGTGGAAAGCTGGCTGCTGATTTTATCAATCTGCCGGTTGATATCGGCAATAGCCTCATTAGAATTTATTATTATATTGGAAATATTTTCGATAATGGCACGCTTGGTACTCAATATCTGGCTGTTGATGGTGATGATCGAAGGACTCTTTTCCGTAGAATAGAGCAACACTTCCGCTTTTTTATTGAACAATTCAATCAGTTGGGCTACCAGCACATTCAAAGCCGGGTCTTCAATACCCATAGCCGAAGGGGCCACCAGATTGTTCAGGTTGGATTCGTTCTTTTTTATGTAATCCTTCAGGTTATTGTAGTATTGAGACTTTATGAGCATTTCGGCTTTTTGCTTTTCCAAATCGCCCATGTATTGAAAAACCTGTTGCGCCTGAAAAGAGATATCCATAACTTCATTCTTCGATCTGAACTTTTGAAGGTTAAGTTCTGCCGTCCTAAGAGAATCGGAAATAATTCCCAACTGGTTGTTAATGAATTTAATGGTGTTTTCGGCAATTCTATTTTTAACCGCCAGGTTTCTGGCGAGATACTGTTTGGTCAGCATGTTCAGGTAATCCACAGCTTTGGGTAATGAATTTGATTTTAACGTTAGTTTAAGAATGGAAGCCTCCCGGTTGATAGGCTCAATTTTTATTCCCATATAACGCTTTGTAAGCGAAATGTAATCGTTGAAAACAAACTGATAGCTGTTGTTAAAATCCTTTTCCGGGTCAAAGTTTCTGTTCAGGATAATTTTAAAAGTATTGAATGGTGAGCGAACTTCCTCACCAAAACGGTATTTTCCTTTGTATTTTACCTTATCTGTTTTGCCTTCCTCAAATTTCCTTTTGGCATAATTATATTTTTTAATCATTTCCCCTTCGGCTTCTATTGCATATTCATTTTTATTTAAAAACTTCAGGTCATATCTTAATCCTACAGCCTGGGGAACAGTACTGTCAAAAACAATCTCAAAAGGCGCCGTTTTATACATTTCCTTTGTCATTAATCCTTCTTTTTCAAAATAGGATATTTCAAAATGCAGTTTGCGTATTGATTGGTAAGCCAAAGAAAAAGAGCTCAGTTTGCCGATTTCGTTCTCTAAATTTTGCTGAGTGTTAGCCAGTCCAAAACCCAGTAAAGCTGCCGGGCCCAGATTTGATTTGTTATCTTTCACCAAAACGGTCGTATTGACTTCGTACTCCGGATTGGTGTATTTGTTGAACAGGAACGCAACAACAATTGCGACAAAAATTGAAATTCCAAACAGATACCAGTAACGTGAAAATTTAAAAAACAGCGCCTTAATATCTATGTTTTCTTCCTGTGGTTGAATATTATCGAAGTTTTCCAAGGTTGCTTTTGTTTAGGGTTATTTTTTAAAGAAATTGATAAGTAGGAGAGTCGTAGAGAGGGCACTAAACACTATACCGTAAGGAAAGGTGGCAAACGAAAATTGTTTGCCTTTTAAAGGCGGAACATATACAATGTCGTTGGGCTTCAAATAAAAATAGGGCGACGACAGCATGTCTTTTTTTGTCATATCAACATGATAAACTTTAGAACCTCCTTTTGATTGCCGGATAATGGTTATATCGCTTCTTTTGGCAAAATCGGAAAGATCGCCGGCCATCGAGACCGCTTCAAAAAGGTTGATGTTGTTTTGGTAAATTTTGTATTGTCCCGGTCTTCTCACCTCACCCAGCAAGGTGATGTTGAAATTAACCAGCTTGACAATAACCACTGATTGTTTCAGATACAGACCCAGCTTTTTCTGAATAGCATCTTTTACCTGGGCTACCGTCAGGTTTTTCACGTAAACATTACCGATAAGCGGGAACTGAATTATACTGTTTGTCGAAACCATATAACTGTTGAGATAAACGGAAATATTTGAAGTTACATTTTGGGAATACTGGCCGCCTCCCCTGGAGTTAAGGAAAAGGTTTGTTTTATCGTTCATGCTGACAACACGGATATACAGGTTATCTCCGGGCTGAACACGGTAGTTGATTTTACGTTGGTTTTTAAACGACGACATTGTGTCGGCCACACTTTTGACCTGCATGTAAAGTATCTTTCTTTGCGGAACACAGGAGACCAAAAACAGGCTTGCCAAACCTATCAGAAAAATAAATTTAAAACCAATAAATGTGTGTGTTTTCATCTAATGAGGACTTTTATAAAACGAATAATCTTAGGATGAGATTGGCTACAAAGATAAAAGTTTTTTGTTACTGTTCACCCCCAAAAGTAAAAAAAGTAATTAACATTGTCCTTTTAATAAAAAAAGATATCCAGGATAAAAGCGTTTATAAGTTTGCAGAACTTTGACTGCGATGAAAGTACA
>BTTE01000102.1:0-4468 GCA_036244975.1 bacterium
ACTCTGCGCCCCCCATAACAAGGGAGTTACCCCTCATGTCTATTTTAGATAAAATCCGCGCCCATGAACAAGAGGCCTTATCCGACACCGCACCACCGGATTTGCAGACTTGTCCGAAGTGTCAGGGACATCCTGATTTTTTTAAGGCGTATGATTGCCGGTCCAGAATATTTTTAGCCATTGATCAAGGGATCGTTAAAAAAATACTTTCCTTCCTTAGTCGATGGAAATGCCCTCTTTGCGGTAAGAAATTCCTCTATTACCCGGATTATGCCATCCCTTTCAAGCGTTACATCAAAGATAGTCTTGTTGATT
Organism: bacterium; assembly: GCA_036244975.1. Taxonomy (GTDB): domain Bacteria; phylum Bacteroidota; class Bacteroidia; order Bacteroidales; family F082; genus Sulfidibacterium. The sequence goes on from BTTE01000102.1 coordinate 316, forward strand.
TAAGCAAGCAATATTTGAGTGACAAAAATGCCACCTATGGTGAAGTGGTAAAAGCTGACAAGATGCCCATTGTATATGACGAAAATGAACAAGAGGAACGACAGCTTGAACCTTCGACCGTTTGGAGGTGGTTAAGCTATATCGGTTCCCTGCGGCAAGCCATGGGCAAAGTTCTTTTGATCCTTGAGCCATCAGAAATATCCGAAAAAACAAAAAAATTTCCTGGTGGAAAATACAAGAGCGAGCAAAGAAAACAACTCCTGATCCAAGCCAAGACATTCTTTTTGATACAAGAGGAATTTGTGCAAGTTTCAGATTTTCCCAAGTTAGCAACAGGAGGTTTTAGATTTTGAAATATACTGGTCCGGAAATTATAGATGAAGTTCAATTATTTTTTGGAGAAAAAATGTGCCGGCAATTTTCATCTCTACTCTTAAGAAGCATGAGAAACGATATCCCAATAGAAAAGTTAATCATCGATATCCTGGAAGTTCCAAACAAACGCCGAGGAGGGTATTTGCGCTTCCTTTGCCCGGTTTGTTCCGAGTTCAATACGGCGACAAAAAAGGCAACCAATCTGGCAAGGTGCTTTAGATGCGGCAAAAACTTTAATCCCATTGATATGGTTATGGCGGTGCGTACTAAAAGTTTTCTTGAATCAGTAAAATTCCTCAAACCTGTTTGGCTTCGCTTTTACAGGTCTAAGGCAGGGACATAGCGATGAAACAAGAGATAGAGGATTATTTATTATGGATGATGGACAAAGGGTATGCCCATAGTACCTGGAGGGGGTATGAGTGGACATTGAAACATTTTCTCAATTATATAGGCACCAGAAAAATTTCATTCGAAGCCGCGTTTACTTCCGATATCCTGAAGGCCTTCCAAAAAAAGAATGGACTTGCCCTTAAATTCCATGCGGTGACAGGGCTTTCCCGGTATCTCTTTGAACAAAAAAAGATTCCCCGGCCCATACAAAAACAGAGATATCCATTGCCGCAAATCTATGAGGAGTATTTAATTGACTATGAAAGCAGCAGACAGGTTCAACCTACTCAAATCCTGCGCACCAGAAGAACATTGTCCGCTTTAAATGATTATCTTGAAAAACGAAAAATCGATTTTTCCAGGATCAGGATTGAACAATTAGATGACTTTTTAGCAAAGTATGCCGTCGACTTTGCTCCAGTGACGCAACAAAACATACGCTCTTGTCTTAGGGGATTCTTAAGATATCTGTGGCAAGAGCGCAAGGTAAAGAGAGACCTTGCGTCTTTTTTTGTGGGGGGGCCTTATTGGTCCCAGACCAAACCACCGAAGTTTTTACGCTCACAAGAAGTTCAAAGATTATTTGCTGGGTTAAAGCTTTGCACTCCCAAGGAACTTCGACTCAACGCCATGCTTCGCCTGGCTTACACCTTAGGGCTGCGCCCCAAGGAAATCAGTTCCATACGTCTGGACGACATCTCCTTTCGCAAGGGAGAAATAACCTTGAGGGAGCGAAAAAGCAGCAATCCAATGAAACTCCCTTTGCCGGAAGACGATATAAAGGCCATAGCGGCCTACATAGTCGGCGCAAGACCCAAAAGCGATGCAAGGACCCTTTTCTTAAAATTCAGGGCTCCTTATACGGCCATCTTGCCGGTCGTTGTCAGTCAAGACATCGGTCTTTACATGCGAAGTATAAACCTTCCCTCATCGGCCTATTGGCTGCGCCATACATACGCCCAGAACCTTTTAGAGGCAGGGGCTTCAACCTTTGAAATAAAACAGATGCTGGGCCACGACAGGATCCAAACCACCAAACGCTACATTCATATCCATACCAAATTAATGCGGGAGGTCCTTTTTAATGAAACCCTTTGAAAGCATTATGGCGCAAAATCTGGAAGAGTTTATTGCTTATCGCTCGACGCTGGGATATACGGGCAACAATATCAGGTCCCTTCTACGGCCTTTTGACCGGTATGCAAAGGATAAGACGGCCAATTGGGATTTATTCCAGCCCCTGTTTTTTCTCGGATTCAGAGAACACCTCAAAGGGGACCCTCGCTGGGTTAATGCAATTCTTTGCGCCGTGCGGGGTTTTTTTCAATTTCTCGTGCGCAAGGGCAGTGTCAAGGAAAATCCCATGCAGCATGTTCCCCCTTTAGCCGAAAGGGCCTTTATCCCTTTTGTCTTTTCTCCGGAACAAACCCAACGGTTGCTCAATGCGGTTCAAAAAAGACTCCGGAAATCCGAAAAAAACTTCTTAAAAGACCTGGGAATTTATATGGTTCTCATGCTGATGGCCCGTTGCGGATTGAGAATTTCCGAACCTTTGCGATTGCTGTATGCGAATTACCGGCCCAAAGAGGGAACCATTTATATTGAAAAAACAAAGTTCAATAAAGATCGTTTGATCCCGTTGCCTAAGCGGGCTGTGGCGGAAATAGTCAACTACCTGGCAACCAGAAATACATGGATCCATGGGGATAAAAACCCATTTTTGTTTGCGGGCCACGCAAATAAAACCATGTCTGACACACAAGTCTATTCAGTCTTCCATCAAGCGGTAAACGATATTGGGCTTAATCAGCCAAGACGGGTTATAGCCGATACTACATTCGGCGCCCCTCGTCCCCACAGCTTAAGGCATTCCTTTGCCATAAACACATTAAAGAATATAAAGCAACGGGGGAAATCCCTACAAGATGCTTTGCCTGTATTAGCCACTTACATGGGGCATACTAAGTATCGATATACCGCAGTATATCTTAAGGTGATAGATGCCGAACAACGCCATGGACTGGTCGATTTTTCTATCTCCCGGCAGGAGGAAATATGAAACTGTCTACTTGTATTCATCAATTTATTTCCCAGTATCTCACCCATATAAAAGGGGTCAGTGAGAATACCATCAAAGCTTACCGGGATACCTTTACCCTTTTTTTGCCTTTTGCCGCTCAACATCTTTCCATCAAGGTAGATTCTATCAGGGTTGATCATCTCACTCCCAAGTTAATTCTTGCCTTTCTAAAATATATCGAAACAAAACGCAACAATACCGCCAGAACCAGGAATCACCGCCTGGCTGTTTTTAAATCCCTGGCAAAAATGCTCCTGCTTATGGTCTCGGAGCACAAGGAAATCGCGGAAAAAATAATTAACATCCCGGAAAAACGAACTCAAAGACCCTTGGTTGGTTTCTTATATCAGGAAGAAATACTAAAGATCGTGGAAACAGTAAACATCAAGAAAAAAGAAGGACTCCGTGACTTTACTCTTCTTCATCTACTTTATGACTCAGGGGCCAGGGCAAGTGAAATAGCAAGCCTAAAGCTGGACTACTTCAATCCGGAAAATAAAACTTTAGCCATCCTGGGCAAAGGAAACCATTACAGGCAAATACTGATTTGGGATAAAACCGTCCAACTGCTCAAACTGTATATTGCCAGTTACCGTCGCGAACCAAAGCCTTTTCATCAGAATATATTATTTATCACTCAACGCGGGGAAGGTTTTACCAGGCATGGCATTCATCGTGTTTGCAAAAAATACCTGCTCAAGGCATTACCGAAAAAACGTTTCAAAGAGCTTGATCCCGTCCATTGTTTTCGCCATTCCCGAGCGGTACAAATGCTTAGTTCAGGGTCTCCCATCTCGGATATTAAAAACCACTTGGGTCATCAAAACATTCAATCAACTATGGTATATCTACATCTGAATCTGTCGCAAAAAAAACAGGTCCAGAAAAAATTTATTCAATATACCAAATCTCTTCTCATGGATGATCCAAAAATAGAAGAATTACTGGATTGGGAAAATAAAGAAGAAATCCTTTCCTGGTTGGATAGCCTATAAAGGGGAACTCCGGGCAGGAGTGGAATTAAGGAAGGTTTATTCTACACTCAATTATTATGTTGCCGGTTAATCCTTAAACTTTTAGAATATTGGCTTAAGTTGTTGTTTTTTAAAGCGATTTCACGTTTCCTGACGTCAGAGACAAGAGGCATTTAAAATCAGTGAGTTAGAGCAACTCGCAACATAAGGGTCACACACCTGTACTGAAAGAAGTTGAAAAACTGAAAACTCCTTTCCGGGTTCCATGGCTTGACGGGAAATTTATTGAAATTATTTGGACGGCCTGATTAGGGGGGGATTATGGCGGTTT
>BTTE01000103.1:0-4376 GCA_036244975.1 bacterium
AGTTCATCGTAACAGGTTCGGGGAGTCTTGAATTGAAGGAAAAAATCGGTGAGGCACTTACAGGGCGAAAGCATCTGATTGAAATGCACCCGAACAGTTTTTTGGAGTTTGTGAACTACAAAACCCAATATAAATACCAAAACCGGATGGGTAACTTTTTTCGTATTGAGGATGAAAAAACAGAATTGCTTTTAACCGAATATCTTACTTTCGGAGGTTATCCGGCTGTTATAACCGCCGAAACAGCTTCACGAAAACAGGAAGTAATGAATGAGGTCTTTGTATCATATCTCACTAAAGATATCTCCTTTTTGCTTGGCGTGCGACATCCCGACAAATTTGTAAAGCTCATTCAATTGTTGTCGGTTCAATCGGGCAGTATCATTAATTATTCCCAATTGGCACAAGATACTGGTATGCGGCTTGAGACTTTAAAAACCTACCTTTGGTACGCCGAACAAACTTTTATTATCAATATCATAAAACCGTTCTTCACAAACCTGAAAAAAGAGCTTACCAAATCACCAACAATATATTTTAATGATCTGGGCATGCTTAATTTCAGTAAAAACAACTTTATTGCAAAGCACCATGACGGCATGTTGTTTCAAAATTTTATTTACTTGATCCTGAAAGAAAAATACGAAAAAGGGCTTTCACAAATAAACTATTGGCGAACCAAAGACAAAGCCGAGGTGGATTTTATTGTTCATACCGAAAAAGGTGTAGTCCCTGTAGAAGTGAAGTATAAAAAAATGAAAATGGCGATGGTAAGCCGTTCGTTTAGAAGCTTTATAAAAAAATACAAACCCCAAACAGGTATTATTGTTAATCTGGAGCTGGATGAAATTATCAGGATCGAAGATACAACTATTTATTTCCTGCCTTATTGGAGATTGGTGACTGATAATGTATTGGAAAATACGGCATATATTGAGGGTGCAAAACCATGATAAAACCTGAATGGATAATAATTACACGATACAACAGTTTTCCACAAAATTGCAGTAGTACCAAAATTTTTATACGGGCTGATTTCGGCAACAGTGTTTGTCCAAATAGCAGTTTTTGTTCCGTATTAAATAAGCAAAAGCTTCCGTCCGTAAATCAACTCCTCAATTTCAGGCGGTGGGCCGAGAAACTGCTCACGGAAGCGGTCCATCTCACCGCGGGTTTTCTCCGAAAGCAACTCCGCCATCTCTTCCATCACCTCATCGCCAATGGCCATAGGCGGCGTATTCATTACCAAATGATTTCCGTTGAACTGGCCAATGAGCTGATACTCTTTCATTTCGCTCACCGGCTTCTCCTTAAAAAAGCATTTGGAAAGCCATTGGCTTAAATCAAAAGTCTGCATATCAATCATCACGGGTTGGCCTCCGCGGGACGCCACGATATCCTGATAATATTTCTGCAGGTTTTGCATGGATTCTTCTGACATGCCCCCTTGCATCTCCTGATAACAATCCAGGCACATAGCATATTCAAAAACCGTGGAGCTGAATTCATAGCCTTCATAGTTCTTCATGGCCTTTTCAATAACATAATGCGTCCCATCCTCCAACAGATTCTTTCCGCAAACCACACATTTTTCAAAAGGTTTGCCCTCCGAATCTGAGTAAAACTGCCCGGGAATATCTACCAAATAATCACTCATAGCCAACGGATTTTAAAAAACAAAATTACACTTTTCTTCTATTATATGTCAATACTACCGGACGAAAAATTCGGGGATATAGAACAGAGGACTCTTTTTATCACCATAATTGTTACTTTTGTCTGCCGGCTTCGGGAAAATAACTTTTTCTCTACTCGACTTGCACATAATTTTAAAAGTTCCGGAGCCTGTTTTTTCAGGAAAGGCAACTATGTTCAAAGAAAAAATATATCCTTATCTGCTGACAACCGCTCAATTGGGGAGCCTGGCCTTTCTGGGTCTCAGCGCGCCGGTAATCGCCAAAAGCTGGGATGGTATTTTGCTGGAAGTCGCCGGCATCTTCCTGGCACTACATGCCATTTTTGTGGCCGGCATGCACAATGTCAACATTACGCCCACGCCAAAAACCGGCGGCATACTCATCACCGGTGGACCATACCGGCTTATCCGGCATCCTATGTATCTGGCACAGATTGTTGCTATTATCCCGCTGGTCAGCGATTATTTTACACTACTCCGTTTCAGTATTCTTGTCCTGCTCATCGTTACCCTGATCCTCAAAATGCATTACGAAGAGAAAGGTCTCATCAAACAATTTGGCGAGGCTTACATCGAATACAGGGAAAAGACAAAAAAAGTACTCCCTTTTATCTACTGACGACACGGTCGTGAAAATTTGTCACATCTGTAAAATAGTCATACCACAAGAAAGATTTAGGGAAATGGCATGTTAATTGATGCACCTGCAAGACAAAAAAGGAATATGACTATGGCATTAAAAGAGGTTGATTCGTACGACGAAATTATTGTCGGCTTCGACAAAAACCGTATCAATACTTTATTAGGAATTCATTAAAAAAATAAATATTAATCTTAAAAACAGAAAAAGATGAAAGAGTTACAGCCATTGAACGAAAATGTTTTATTGGATATTACCGAAGGAAAAGAAGTACAAAAAACCGCTTCCGGAATCATTATTCCCGATACGGCCAAAGAAAAACCACAATATGCCAAAGTGGTGGCCATCGGGAATGTTGAAAACCCGGGCATCGTTGTTGGAGATACTGTTTTTTACAAAAAATTTTCCGGTACCGAATTTGATTTCGAATCAAAGAAATACCTGATGGTTCCCTATGCCGACCTGCTGGCTAAAATAGTGGAAACAGAAGAAATATAGAAACAAAGGACTGCAAAGTCGTAGAAACCGAGGAGAATTAAACAAGGGGGTGCAACCCCTTGTTTAGTATAATTTCTGAAAAGCTTTCCCCAGCCTTTCAATAATATCGCCGGCTATCATAGCCTCTTCACTCAGCTTTTTGGCAGCAATATCGCCTGCCAGCCCATGCAGATAAATGCCGAAAATCGCTGCCTCCACCGAAGCATAACCCTGTGCCAGCAGGGATGTCAGGATACCTGTAAGCACATCGCCACTTCCGGCAGTAGCCATTCCCGGATTACCTGTTGAATTGAAATAACAATCCCCTCGTGGTGTACAAATGCTGGTGTATGCACCTTTGAGAACCACCACCAACTGGTATTTTTCGGCAAATTCCCGTTGTTTCTTTAGTCGCTCAAAATCATCTTTCCATTTGCCTGCCAGCCGCTCAAACTCTTTGGGATGCGGTGTCAGAATGGAATAATGAGGTAAGAAAGCCAGCCAGGTCTTGTTTTCAGCCAGAATATTCAACGCATCGGCATCCAGTACCATGGGTTGTGGATACTGCTGTATCAAAAGCTTCAGTGCCATTTGCGACTGATGCTGCGTTCCCAGTCCGGGACCGATGCCAATGGCATTGTACATGGAAAGTTCGGGAATATCAGAAAAATAATTCTCATAGCGGTCGATGCTCAGCATAGCCTCCGGCAGGGCGGTTTGCATAATGGAGTAACCCACTTTTGGAATATGTACGTGCAACAGGCCGACACCCGAACGCAAAGCCGCATGAGCAGAGAGAATGGCGGCTCCCATTTTTCCGTAGCTTCCGGCAATAAGCAGCGCATGGCCGTAAGTACCCTTGTGAGAAAATTTTTTGCGCGGTTTCAATATCATTGCCACATCCTGACGGGTGGAATAAAAGTTTCTGGCCGGAACACTTTTGATAAAATCAGGATGCAGGCCAATATCCAGCACATGCCAGCTTCCTACAAAAGCATTATTTTCAGGCAACAGGAAAGTTAGTTTCGGAAACTGAAAGCTTAGCGTATAATCCGCCCGGACAATTTCGCCATCTGTTTCCTTTGAAGAAGTGTCCGCAAACAAACCGGAAGGAATATCGATGGCGATTTTTGTCGCAGGAGTTTGGTTGATTTGCCGGATTATTTCACCCGGAAAGCCTTTCACCGGCCGCGTTAAGCCCGATCCGAAAAGAGCATCCACCACCACATCATCCTCCAGGATTTCGGGGAACGGGTCATTCTCTTTCAAATTATGTAACATTTTCTTGCCCATCGCTTCAAAACGGTCCCAATTTTTCTGAAAACTGTCAGAGGTTTTGTCGGAATACCGGACGACATAAACGTTTACTATATATCCGGCATCCGTCAACAGGCGCGACAAAGCCATGCCATCGCCGCCGTTGTTGCCCAGTCCGGCAAACACAAAAAACCGGTGACTGCTGTCCACTCTTTTGGTTAACCACTGGAAAAGTTGTCCGGCTGCACGTTCCATAAGCTCAATATCGGCAATGGGTTTGTTGGCGATGGTGTAAGCATCGGCTTC
>BTTE01000104.1:0-4363 GCA_036244975.1 bacterium
TTCATTTTTCTTTTTTCATGTCTTCATGTCTTCATGGTTTTAGGGATTACGAGCTTTCCAATAAAAATTTACGAACGGGAATAACAGGAATTCCTTTATAAGTATTTATTCCCTGTTCCTCCATGGTAACAACCATTTTCGGATAATTGTCTTTTATTTTCAGCAGGTTCCCAAACTCACGGTCAATGGTCTTTTGGTTGTTGAGTGTCAGGGATACCTGTACATAAGTTGTCTCATTATTTTTTATGGCGACAAAATCAATTTCTTCCGTTTCAAGCTGACCTGTTTTTACCTCACAGCCTTTAAAAAGAAGTTGATTATAAACGATGTTTTCGAGTAGTTTTGCCTTGTCGCCCGGCTTATATCCGACAATGGCATTACGAAGGCCGCTGTTTTCGAAATAATATTTTTCACCGGTTTCAAATATTCGTTTCCCTTTTATGTCGTAACGTGAGACTTTATGAATTAAAAAAGCATTGGTTAAATAATCGGTGTAGGCCTGAACCTGGTTATGGGCAAGGTTTATCTTTTGTGATTTCAAAAAATCGCTAATGCGTTTTGCCGAAAAGATACTTCCTGTATTGTCGGCCAGGAATTTTACAAGGCGTTCCAGAAAATTTATGTTACGCAGGTTGTATCTCGCTATTACATCCCGAAAAACTATGGTGGTATAAATATTTTTCAGGTATTCAAAAACGATATCATCACGCAGGTTCAGGTTTATTAAATAGGGCAGGCCTCCGTACTTAAAATATTTCAGCAGGTTTCGATCGGTATCCGTTAACTTATGAAAAGAGAGGAATTCAGCATAAGAGAGGCTGTAAACATTAATTTCAATGGTGCGGCCTGCAAGAAAAGTGGCCAACTCGCCTGAGAGTAGTTTGGCATTGCTGCCTGTGATATATACATCATTGTTTTCGTCGAGAAGTAGCGAACGCACTGCTTTTTCAAAACCGGTAATTTCCTGGATTTCGTCTATAAAAATATAATTTTTCTTCTGTTGTGAAGCCTTTTTCAGGATATAATCGTTAAGGTCTGCTGCAGTTTTTATCTCATCAAAAGCAATATCTTCCTTGTTGATATAGATAATGTTTGCTTCCGGGTCGTTGTCGAGAATCAACTGAATAAGCTGGAACAGCATATAACTTTTTCCCACCCTTCGCTGGCCGGTAAACACCTTGGCTACGGACTTTCCTATAAAAGGTTTTACCCGCGAAATATAGGCTTCGCGTTGTACAATATTTGAGGGTAATTGGAAAGCGGCCATTTATTTATGATTACAATTTTTGGTAAAAATAGCAAATGTTGTAAATACGTTTATAAAAAAGGTTGAAGGGTAAAGTGTAAAGGCTAAAGCGAAAAGTGAAAAGTGAAAAATGTTTAAAGCTATTGGCTGTTGGCATGTCCCTTTAGGGGTCAGGGGTGCGGTTGAAGGGTAAAGTGTAAAGGCTAAAGCGAAAAGTGAAAAATGTTTAAAGCTATTGGCCGTTGGCATGTCCCTTTAGGGGTCAGGGGTGCGGTTGAAGGGTAAAGTGTAAAGGCTAAAGTTTAAAATGATTCTTGTTTTTTCTTACTTTTTACTTTGAGTTTTAGCCTTTAGCCATTGAGTTTGTTAAGGCTAAAGTTTAAAGGATAAAGTGAAAAATGTATAATGAAAAGTGAAGAATGAAGAATGAAAAGTGAAGAATGAAGAATGAAAAATGAGAAATTTTTGTGTTATTTAACCCGATTGTTGTAGTAGCAAATTCAAAACTTTTAATTTTTAGAATATTCTTGCTCCCCATTTTTCATTCTTCATTTTTATTTTTTCATTATTCATTCTTTTAGCAACCATTTCCACACCGGCATAAGTTGAATGTTTTCCGGAATAAGCTTTTCGTCTATGTCTTTGTCGTAATATAACAACAAAGCAGAATTGAGTTTATATTGGGTAACGGCTTCGGTGAGTCCGCTGATTTCCCTTTGCCGTGTATCGTTGTTTAACAAGTAGGTAACCTGAATGGCTTGTGTAATCCGGGTTCCTTGTTTTATTACGAAATCGCATTCCCCTTTTCCCGCGAAATAATAAATTTCTTTTTGTCTGCGTTTTAGCTCAAGAAATACAATGTTTTCCAGCACACGTCCTTTGTTGGCCGAAAAGTTAAAACCTATTTTATGGATAAACCCCTGGTCTATGGTGAAAACTTTTCTCGGGTTCAGAATTTGTTTTTTTACGGAAAAATCAAATTTATTCAAATAAAAAAACAGGAAAGAGTCGGCGTAATAAGTCAAATAGCTCTTTATACTGCTTAGGCTTTTCACCGAGGATATTTTCTGCAAGGTGGAATAGGAGAACTTTTTCGCAATATTGGACAGGAAAAAGATTCCAATTTGTTTGATCTCGTCCACCTGGCCCAAACGATAACGGGCAATGATATCCCTGTAAAAGATATCCTGAAAATAACCGGCCAGAATTTCAGGGTCGTTTTCTTTGACAGCGAGGGGGAAACCTCCTTCTACCATAAATTTATCAAAAGCGCCGGTAATTTGTAATCGCTTTTTGGTGGACAAACGGGATAAGTCGGAGCTGATATTTTTCAACCTCAGGTATTCGTTAAAAGAGAAAGGCATCAGCTCAAGCACTTTGTTTCTTCCCGTCAGGCTGGTAGCAATCTCCGAGCTGAGTATAGAGGCGTTGGAACCGGTGACAAAAATCTTCCGTCCCTGTTCGTACATACGGTTTACAAACTTTTCCCATCCGGTAATGTTCTGTATTTCGTCGAAAAACAATACCGGTTCTGTTCCGTAAATTTCTTTGTGCAGATTGTCAATGCTTTCCAATAATGAGACATCGTCAATAATCCTTTCGTCATCGAAATTGAAATAGCAGTAGCCGGCTTCATCGAGGTTCATTCTGTTCTTTATGAGGAAAAGCAGGGATGATTTGCCACATCGGCGAACGCCTGTAATAATCACCACCAAAGAGGTCTTTATGGCATCCTCCAACGGGATATCCCTTTCTATCAGTCCTGTTTTGGATGAAAAGACCTCCTTTTGGTCCAGCAGTATTTCGGTTAAGCGTTCTTTATTCATAAGGTTTCTTTCGTTTGAAACGAAAGATTTGTTTGTTTATTGTTCTTTATGAAAGAATAGTTTATTGTTTTTAGGCCCGCCTGACCGCGCCAATCGGGCAGGCATTAAGAAATTAAGAGTTTTAGCAATGAAAAATGTATTATGTTGTCCTCGTCCTTTACTTTTTAAGGTCGAATTTTTCGATTTTATAGAGTGCCATTCCTCATCGATGGTTTCAATAATATAATCTTCGGGAAATTTGTCCGGATTATTTTTAACTGCTTCGTTTATCCGTTTTGTTTCATATAGTTATTCACAGTATTTTCCAGTTTCTTTTTGATAACCTCCCATTTTAAGTTTGGTTCGGAAAGCAGTACCGGCCATTCAGAGAAATCAATATCATCAAAATAGACAAGACTTTTCAAAACAACCGCTTCGCTGTATTGTTGGTACTTTTTCTTATAAAAACCTATCATTTGTTCCAGATTGAACAGCCGCAACAGATAAAAGATATCTATAAAGTCTTTCACCCTTTGGCCACTGCCGGATATAGCGTTCAGCTTCATCGCAATGATATCCTGCAGGTCAAGCATGGTAATCCCTTCTTCAATAAGTGGTTCTTTAACAAGCGGATAGCGATGGGCTAAGATATCAACCTTTACGTTATCGATACTTCCTTTAATGGTATTGTTGGCCGAGTAAAAAAGCTGAAAATCAAAATCAGCCGAAAGATTTTCCAGCATTTGCATGACATTGAAACTATGGGCTGTAAACAGGTCTAAATCTACTGATTTCCTGTGGCCTAATTTTAATGCCAGCGCAGTACCTCCAACAAGACAGAACTCTTGTAAATAGGGTTTTGATTGCAAGCCTTTTAAGAGCTCCAGCGTTGTATTTTCGACTGTTTCTTTGTGAAGCATTTAAATTTACTTTTAGGCACCTGAAAAATTAGGGAGAAAAAGTTTAATGTTTTAGGATCTAAGTAGTTAAGATTACAGAGCGTTTTAATAAATTCTTGTTTCCCATAATATTGAACTACCAGTTTTATCTCCTTCAGGTTTCCAAGGGTGGCCACCCTTTCAATGATGAGCCTTTTGGATTGTGTTTCATCAAGGGCATGGGTATCAACATCCCAAAAGTAGATTTTATTAATGTTATGTAAAAAAGGAGCACTCATCTATACAAAGATAAGGGTTTTTTATATGGCTTCATGCCTTAATGGTTTTAATTTTTAGCGTTGGGGTTCCCCTTTAGGGGTTAGGGGTGCGGGTGGCGATTTGAACCATTTTTAAACATTAAGAAACATTAAGGG
>BTTE01000105.1:0-4338 GCA_036244975.1 bacterium
CAAACAAGGTATTATACCAATTTTAAATTAAACACCAATTTTCATTTGCGAATTTAAGGTTTAATACAAAAACCCAAACAGCCACAAAGGCAGTACACCGGGAGCACCGGTTTCGATGTCACATTTTACAAAAACAGCTGATTTTGTTAATTTGTCAAAACATTTTTCTGCTTTTTTGTTAATTCATAAAAACGTTTTTTATACTATTTTGTTAATTTGCTAAAACACTTTTGGGAAAAAGAAAATATTTTGTGCCAAAGAAGGTATTGAAGAAACGGGGGCAAGCTGTGAAAGATTACGCGAACAAGCTTTCTATATCATTCACGCTCAGGTTTTTCATAATACTTTCGTCGGTTTGCACTATGTCGGTGGCTATTTTTGTTTTTTTCTGTTGAAGTTTCAGAATTTTTTCCTCCACGGTGTTGGTGCAGATCATCCGGTAAGCAAACACTTTTTTGTCCTGACCGATGCGGTAGCAGCGGTCGATGGCCTGGTTTTCCACCGCCGGGTTCCACCACGGGTCCACCACATACACATAATCGGCTGCCGTAAGGTTGATGCCGGTGCCGCCGGCTTTCAGGCTGATGAGAAACACCCTTAAGTCGGGATTTTCCTGGAAATTCTTCACCGACTGCTCCCTCTGTTTTGTACTCCGCTGACCATCGAGGTATTCATATTCAATATTATGCTTATTGAGTTCTGACTTTATCAACCCGAGCATTTTAACAAACTGTGAAAAGATAAGGAGTTTATGGTTGGCTGTTTTGTCGGTAATGTGCCGGACAATCTCTTTTATCTTCACCGATTCGGAAACGTTTATTTCGTCATTATTAAGCAATAACGGCGAATCGCAAATCTGCCTCAGGCGGGTCAGCGCTTCGAGAACCATCATTTTTGATTTGCCGATGCCCTCTTTTTCAATATTGCCAAGTAATTTGTTTCTGAATTCGTTGCGGTAAGCATCATACACTTCACGTTGCTCTTTGTCCATTTCGCAATAGATGACATTCTCCGTTTTGGACGGCAGCTCTGTTGCGACCATTTCTTTGGTACGCCGCAATATGAACGGATTGATCATCCTCTGCAACTCTGTAGCAATCATTTCATTACTCTCTTTGTCGATGGGATTGGAAAAATTTTTCTTAAAAGCATTCATACTACCGAAAAATCCCCGGTTCACAAAACTCATTTGCGAATAGAGATCGAACGTACTGTTTTCTATGGGGGTTCCCGTCAAGGCAAGCCGGTTTTTGGCATTGAGCAGTCCGGCGGCTTTAAAACGTCGTGATGCCGGGTTTTTTATGGCCTGAGACTCATCAAGTATCACATAATTAAACCTGAAATCTTTCAGCATTTCGATGTCGCGCAGCAAGATACCGTAAGTTGTAAAAATCAATGGGTATTTTTGAAACATTTGGGTATCGGTTGCTCTCCCGATTCCATAATGATACAATGCTTTAAAGCCGGGTGCGAATTTCTTTATTTCGGCTTCCCAGTTAAACAACAGTGTGGTAGGCACAACAATAAGGCTGGGCGTTTTGTCTTTTTTTACGATTTGCTGCAGAAAGGCGAGCACCTGCAGTGTTTTCCCCAATCCCATATCATCGGCCAGGATACCGCCCCAGGCCATTTCGTCAAGAAAATTCAACCAGTTAACACCCTCTTTCTGGTAATGGCGTAACTCAGCTTTTATCGTTTTGGGAATTTTGGTTTTTGCAATTTCTTTAAAAGTGGCAAGCTTTCTTTTTTTCTCTTCTATCTCCTGCAACACTTCGGTATCGCTTATGTCGTCAAACAGCTCGTCAATAACAGAAAATTTCAGGTGAGAGACCGAAAGCCTGTCGCCCCTGACCTCACCGTGGCGGAAATATCTTTCCAGTTTATGCAGCCATTCGGAGGGCAAAATCCCTACCGAACCATCTTTCAGCCGGATGTATTTTTCCTTGTTGATGACAGCGTTTCTGATGTCTTTCAGGCTCACTTTATTGTCGCCGAAAGTAATGTCCATCTCCACTTCAAACCAGTCGATCCCTGATTTCACGGAAGTGGATATTTTTCCACGATGTGGCGAGTACTTAAAGTTTTTTAGCTCTTTCAGGCCGAATATCTCGATTTCATTTTTTCGCAGCTCGTCAAAGAATTTATAAAACCAGAGGTCTTTTGCAAAATCTTCGTAGGAAAGATAAAATACTTTGTCTCCTTTTTGCCCCTCAAATTCGGGATGCAGGGAGCTGATAAAATCCACAAAATCATCTTCCAGCTCAAAGTTACGCCGATATTTTATTATCTTTCCGTTTTCCTCCGAAAGCACATCGCCGGTATGATAAAGTGCTGCTGCCATACCGTTTTTATACTCCACCTGCGGGACGATCACAATGTATCCTTCTTTTTCCGAAAGAAAAACCTGTTTTTCACGGAAATCGAGCTCCACAGTTTCATGGTCATACTCGTCCGTATTGAAAATCACTTCAATATTTTTCGCCAGAGGCTTGATAATTTCCGTATAAAACAATGCTTTGTGCGATTTTACCATTTTGTGGTTGTCAGTCAAATTGCTCAGGTAATTTCCGGCGTTGAAACTTTGGACAGTATATAAAATATCATCAATAAAATACAAATACTGATTATCGCCTGTTGTCTCCAGATTTTCTCTTGCAATAAACTCTTTGCCTGCTTTTATTTTGAGGTCAAGATGGATAAACCGGTCATCGGAGGTAACTTCAAAGAAAACATCCAGCGGTTCGGCAGAGACCTTTATCGGCTGCAAATCCTTTTTGTGAAGTTTGTATCCGGAATCACCCTCTGTCTTGCGATATACAAACTTTTCGTTTTTCAACAATTCAACGGCACGTCTCTGTAACCGATATAATTTTCTGAGCGAATCATCATCAAAACCATTCTGGTTCAAAACGTTACAAACTTTTATCAACGCTGTTGCATTATCGGAGACAGACAGATCGTATTTTGAGATGTCGATGATATTCTCATAATATTCAAAAAAGCTAATGAGTGCGCTGCCCGCCTTATTCGGTTTGGCAATAAAAGGTCTTATATAGTTTTCCTCACTTAGATTATACCCATCATCAATCTGGTTATATTCTATCACAAACCCCAGCGCTCTTTTTTCTCTGGCCGCTTCTGCTTCCACAACATCCAGTTTGTCAGCAACTTTATTAATCTTGCCCACCAGGTCGAACAAAAAAGCCCCTTTCAGATCTTCAACGGGCAACAAACCATCCGCCCTTTCATTGGTCAGGCTATACAGCCCTTCTGACGAAAAGGATGTATAAAAATAGTCTTCATATTTTTCATTTTCAAGTCCGTAGCTTTCGAGAGTCCTGTTTTGCTCATCGTAAACGTAGCCACTAAAGATGATATCCAGTAAATCCGGATTTTTTGATTTGGCGATATAGAGTAAAGCCAGGGCTTCAAAATAATCCAACTCACCGGTTTTTTGTCCGTTATTCGATGAAATGTAAACTTTACCGTTTTTCAGGGTAACATAGATGGTAAAACTTCTGTCATGAAGAAACATGCTCAGCGTAATCTTACTCCTGGTAAACTTAAATTTTTTAACTTCCAAATAATCGTGCTGATAGAGAAAGAAGTCCTGGCTGTGATAGTTTTTCCGGACAAAATCCTCTGTTATCACCCTGTAGTCAGCAATCTCAAAACCATCTTTGGTTCGCAATACGGGAGCTTTTTCGACCGCCGTTACCGTTTCAATTTTCGCCATATAGAAATTCCGGAAATCATTTTTCGCGAGATATTTTAACGCAGCAACCGTATGTTTGCATATCCCTCCCCAGTCGTACGGACAGGAGCATGAGGTCTTGACATTACGTGCCAGCAGATTATTTATCTTAACATCATACGTATGGTTTCCGGTAACTTTAAACCTGAAAACATCATCTTTTTCGTTAAAAAATTCAGGTTGCACATTGCCGCTACGATAAATTCTGATGCCTCGTTTTATGATCTCATCTTCGGCATGAAAATGGATGATTCTCGTTATGTAATCATTTAAGGGTATCTGTTCTTTGTTCATTCCACCACAGGTTCAATTATTATATAAGTCAATTTTAATACAGGATAAAAGACCTGACATATAAATATTAACAGCATCGGCAAAGTTATTGAAATTAGAAAGCCAACGGGGGTTGGAGAGTAAAATGAAAGGCCAAAGAGTCAAAAAAATATTGAGGGCTTCTAATAATTCCTTTCTTTCAAGAAACAAATGAGATGAACAATACCAATTATGACTCTAAATTGCCAATTTTCCTTTTAAAAACGCCACCTATTTTCGACCTCCGTGTAGTGTTTGTTTCTCCACCTTCT
>BTTE01000106.1:0-4234 GCA_036244975.1 bacterium
TCCTTCCACTCCACTTTTACTTTATCGAAATACTCTTTTCCAAAGACCCAGCCGATGCCGATGATGATACCGATGAAAGTCCAGATAATCAGAATTTGTGTGCGTTTGGGTTTAAAGCGTTTATTAGGAATCGTTACCGGTTCAATAACCGAAAAAACGGGAGTATCGTTTTTAACCTGAATTTGTGCGTTTTCCAATTGACTGGCCAATCCATTATACACACTCAAAGCAATCTGGTAATTTCCCTGAAGGCGGATAAGGGTTGTTTTATCGACCTGAGTCATCACATTATTACTCTTGTCCGTCATCAAGGCAAGTGAATCCTGAATTTCCTCATATATTTTTTTCTTGGCTTCATATCTTCCACGAACGAAATACAATTGGGCTTTTGCCTTTTGGATTCTAATTTCAATAACCTGTTGTTGCAGCAATTCAAGGGCTTTTTCACCTAACTGGGCAGCGGCCAGGGCCTGAGGCATGATGGCCGTAAGGGTGATGTATCCGTTTTTGGCATCCACATCGGCATAGACCTTGTTTTTCAATCCATTGGCCAGGCTTCTTTCTTTTGGCGAGAGGCGGATCAAATGCGTAGTATCTCCTTCTCCACTTTGAGTTTTATTAGGATGAAACAGCTTTAATAACATTCCGGGAAGACTTTTAATCATCCCTGGAAGGCCTGTTATATAACTTAATGCCCCGCGTTTCGCATATTTTGTAAAGTACTCGTAATAGGTTACCGGATGATCAATTCCTTTAAAAGTCAATTTTGTTTGCATCAAAGCCTTTTTAAAAGGAATGCTTTGAACAATTTTGGGATAAATCATGGGGCTTAGCTCAGCACCCCCGGAATTCATATTGAGGTTAATGCCTGCCATAGCCGCGAGGGAAGAAAGTCCACCCACCTTACTACTACCCCCACTGAGGAACCACAATACTGGTTACGCTGTATTCTTTGGGTGAAAGCAGGGCTACTAAAAGTCCGAGGACGATAAAGATCAATGTAGTTTTGATCACCAGCTTCCGGCCGTTCCAAAGTTTTTTGGCCAGTTGTATCAGATCGATTTCATCTTCTTCCACGGAAGTTCCGGGAAGAAGTTTGTTTTGGGTATCGGTCATTTTATTTTATTTAAAATAAGTTTTACAAATTATTGTAAAGTATAAAGGATGAAAGCTAACAGCTTTTTCTTGTTCTATCCGCATCATTTAAACCTTCGCATGTCCCTCGCCGAAAGCTTTCGGAGGCTCCGGGTCTGTACTTCCGGCCTTTATCCTTAAAGTTCTAAAGTCTTTTTACCAAAACAAAAATTGTCAGGGCTGTTGTGATGGCAGTAAGGGTGGTTCCCCAGACTTTACCCCAATCCATCTTTTCTTTAGGTTTTACCCTTTTTTCTTTGGGCGGTTTCATTTGCAAACTGATCATAGATCCTGTTTCTATTTTAGGATATTTGTAAATACCCATAAATCTTCTCGTTGGTTTCACCTGTCCGTTTTTGAGAATGACGACCACACTTTTTTTATTTGCCCTTTTTTTAAATCCGCCTGCATAGTTGTTAATATACCACCGGGCTGATTTGTGCCCCTGAAATACAATATTCATAATTCCATTATTTAACTCACCTGGGTAATCAGACAAATGGGTTCCGGTTCCTCTAATGGATACGATATTTTCTCTTTTATCAATATTTATTACATCGCCATTAAATAAAAAAGGATCAAATTTGGTATTTCCCTTGTTTTCTATCGCTTTAGCAATATCCATTGTAATAAATCCCCTGTTTTTGTATGTACGAAACAATCGGCTTCCTTTGGCATCTGCATCATCCCTCAATCCCCCGGCCATTTTAATAAGGTCGCTAACGTGTATCTGCCTGGAGGTAAGGGAATAAGCCCCAGGGTAATTGACCTCTCCGGAAATTTCAACGGTTCTTCCCAGGGTAAACCCGGGAGTCAGTCGTACAACGACCTGATCGTAAGGGTGCAAGCTAAAATTAGCGGGGCTTACTACCTTATAACCTGAGTCCACCTTAACAGTAATCATTTTTAAATGTATTTCTTTTGTTGATGAAAGGATTGTCCGAAATACCTGTACTCTATTATAGGCTGCTCCTACATTAAGTCCACCAGCGGCAGTTATTAATCCTTGCACGGTAAGGCTTGGGTCAAATATAAATTTTACAGGTTTTTTTACTGCCCCTAATATTTGCACCTCGCCAACATTTGTAAAAGAACTATTGTCGTAAACATTTAGCCGGTCTCCCGGTTGCAACATAAAGTGGTCTGCATTTTTCAGATCAACACGGATGTATTGTATCTTTGCCGGATTTAGCAGGTCTTTCCTGAAAACATATGCAACAGGAAAAGCGCTTGGTTTAAGTCCTCCGGCCAATTCGATGGCCTGTTTTATCGACAAATGATCTCCGATGGCCAAATATTTTGTAAAGGGAACCCGCACAAAGCCACTAACCGAAACGGGGTCGGTATCACGGTAGGTGACCAGCGAGGGAACCGTTACCAGGTCCCGGGGCATTAAAGTAAAATCCTTTCCTGACTGCTGCATTTTTTTCCAGGGGATGGTCAGAACCTTTACGGTTTCATCCGGACGAATCCGGTCAACGAAAATGACATCGGTTTTGGCGTCGGTTTTGAGTTTTGCATGAGCCAGCAGTTTGCTCAGGGTGGAATTGTCATTTAAGGCATATTTTCCAGGGTAATAGACACTGCCGGCGATTTTAGAATATTGAACCAACGGTTGGTTGATGGATTTAATACGCACAATATCGCCATTTTTCAGTTGCACGTTGGTTTTCCCTGATAAAACACTGGCAAGGTTATATTCATTTAATTTTATTTCGCCATTTACATAACGTTGAATTTGGACAAAGTCGGGATAAGCGTTTACCTTCAAACCACCGGCGTAACGAATAAGATCTTTTAGGTTCTCTTTAGGAAGTAATTCGTAACGCATCGGACGATTCACAGCTCCTTCAATGGAAATCAGATTTTTAACCACCGGCACATAAATAATGTCATTTTGCTGTAAATCAAAATGATCCTTTATGGTGGGGTCATTCATAAAAGCATAAAGGTCCATGGTAATGCGCTTATTGCTCCTGATGAGCTGAATGTTACGCACGGAACCTATATCGGTAACCCCTCCGGCAGCGGTTAAAGCATTAAAAGCTGAGTTAAGTGCCGACAGTGTGTAAGTTCCGGGGACTTTTACTTCTCCATAAATATTGATCAAGATGGTACGTGTCGTAACGATGGTGACGGCAAACTGGTCTGGTTGAAAAGTATAAGCAGAGGATAAGCGTTTGTACAATAACTCACGTGCCTTACGCAACGAGATACCCTGCAGGAAAATTTTTGGCATGCCTGTGGGTTGAATATAGCCTTCTTTATTAATTGTAAGTTGCATGTCTGTCTGTGAAGCGCCAAAAATAGTAACCCGGATCACATCCCCTGCGCCCAAAATATAAGTGTCGGGAGCGTGAGCCCCGACAGTAGTGCGAAATACTTCCAGGGTATTATTCGTAAATTAAGGAATGACCATAAATTTGGTGAGAACCTTTTGAACTATCTGCAATAACATGGATAACCCGCTGGGCAGCTGAAGCCACCGCCTCCGCCGATGTAGTAACCGGTTCCTGTAAAAGGGATGGAGCCAGGATTGTCCCCTGCCTGGCGGTAACCACAACTTTTGGGGTTATCGTAGTAGTGTCAGCAAGATTAACAGCCGCTTTCTTTTCTGCCTGCATCTTGTCTAATATTGCAAGAACCTTGTTCTGATATTGAGGCCATTTGGCTTTCGGGATATTCTGGAAATCGATTCCTTCTTTAAGCAATCGGGCCTGAACATCCGCTTCATTAAGCCCGCGGCGCTGCAACTCAGCATCTATTTGAGCCTGTATAGCCGGCGGAATGTTCTGTGCGTAAGTTAACTGTGTTCCCGCTAAGATAAAAAATGAAGCAAGCAACAGGATTCGTGTTATTCGCCTGGTGTTAAAATGTGATTTCATAAGTTTTATTTTGTCAAAGATAAAGGTTTATTATTTACTAAAGTTTCAGGTTTGGAACTTCAAAACCTGGATACTGATACCTTATCTACCCTTCCAGGCACGCTTCCGCCTCCTAAGTCCCATTCGCCAATGGCGAACGAACTGCTTATTAGTTTTTTATGCAATTACTACGAACTACTTTTCCCAGAGCAAAAGCAGCTCGTTTTTATTTTTAG
>BTTE01000107.1:0-4176 GCA_036244975.1 bacterium
TTCTGGCGTTATCCGCGACAGTAGAGGGCGATACCACAGGTTACTACATTTATAAACTCCTTTCGCCGTTCGATCTGCGTATCACCACTATTTCGCGGGGTGTGGCCGTAGGAAACGAGTTGGAATACACCGATGAAATCACCCTCGGGCGTTCCATCCTGAACCGGCTGCCTTTTGAGGAATCGAACCGGCGGTAAACTGTTTTGTACCTAACTGGCGTGCGAATGTTTCGCGTGCCACAACTGCATTGAGAAAGTTGAGTGAAATGATAAAATAGAGGACATGCATTGCACCTGTCTCGTCTCAGACAAGAAATGCGCGCCAGTGAGGTTGACCTGTGCCTGGGTAAAATTGTTTAAAATTGTTAAATTTGTAATTTCCACAGTTTTTTTCTGTACTTTTGTAAACTAGATTATTATCCTCATACTAAACAGCTAATACAACGATTCTTAGACAACCTTGTGAAACTTACCTATTTTTAAATTAAGAGTGATTTCTATAGTTTAAATTTTTGAAATGTTTGGAAAAACATGGAAAGTAGCATTTTGAATCAGAATCAGAAGAATAACGTAGGGACAAAGCCTTATGATATTGTAATATTGTTCAGGGTATTGACCTCCAACGGGCGTAAGGCTTGCCGGTCAGCCGTACAGGTAGCCGGTTTATACCCGGAAAAAACACAGTATGGTTAAAAATGATAAAAACGTGAAACCTTAGAGAGAAATAATACGAGATAATATTGTGTTTTAGTTTCGGCTACTGAAAATTGATAAACGGGTTCTGCGATTTTCTCTAATCAAATTGAAAAAAATAAATTTTTAGAACCCTTTCATCTCTTTTGAGAGTAAAATCATTTTATTATGAAAAAAATTCTTTTTGTATTCATTGCATTTCTTCTCGTCTCGCCCATGATGGGACAACCACAGGGAGTTAAAAACGATAGTGAGACGGTAATCCGCCGTACACTTAAAAACGGACTGCGTGTCGTCATTATCAAAAATCCGCTTGCGCCTGTTGTTACAACCGAGATGAATTATCTTGTCGGTTCCAATGAAGCGCCCAAAGGCTTTCCCGGAACGGCACATGCCCAGGAACACATGATGTTTCGGGGTAGTCTCGATTTATCTGCCAATCAGCTGGCTGATATTACGGCTGCCATGGGTGGAGATTTCGATGCGGATACCCGGCAAATGGTTACGCAGTATTTTTTCACCGTTCCCGCAGAGGATATGGACATTGCTCTTCACATTGAATCAATTCGTATGCGTGGCGTTTTGGACAGCGAGGCATTGTGGAGCAAAGAACGCGGAGCCATCGAGCAGGAAGTTGCCGGCGATTTGTCAAATCCCCAGTATGTTTTTTATAAAAAACTATTGACAGAAATGTTTAAAGGAACACCCTATGCACATGATGCACTCGGCACCCGTCCTTCGTTTGATAAGACGACCGGCGCCATGCTTAAAAAGTTTCATAATGCATGGTATGTACCCAATAATGCCATTCTTGTAATTGTCGGCAGGGTCAATCCTGAAAAAACGCTGGCAAAAGTAGAAAAGCTCTTTGGCAGCATTCCTTCTAAAAAATTACCCCCTCGTCCCGCCATTAACCTTCAACCCGTAAAACCTGACACCCTTCATTTAAAAACAGATTTGCCTTACGGATTGGCTATTATATCATTCAGGATGCCGGGTACAGACAGTCCGGATTATGCTGCGGCCCAGGTTTTATCCGATGTTTTGTCTAATCATCGGGGAAAATTGTATTCACTGGTTCCGGAAGGGAAAGCCTTATATACCGGTTTTTCTATGAATGGATTGCGCAAGGCAGGTATCGGGTTTGGCATTGCTGTTTTCCCGAAAGGTGGAAATTCCGAAAAATTACTCACTGAAGTTTCCTCAGTATTGGCCTCAGAAGTAAAAAACGGGGTGAATTCCGACTTGGTTACTGCTGCAAAACGGCATGAAATTTCCACATTCGAATTTCAGAAAAATTCCGTATCAGGCCTTGCTTCTGTCTGGTCTCAGGCTCTTGCAGTCGAAGGACGGCAATCTCCTGCTGAAGATTTGCATGCGATAGAAAAAGTAACCGCTCAGGATGTAAACAGGGTTGCCCGGAAATATTTGAACCCGAATCATGCCATTTATGTGATTCTAACCCCGCAATCTTCCGGGAAACCAATATCCCGGAAAGGATTTGGCGGAAAGGAATCCTTCGCTCCAAAAAATCCCAAACCGGTTAAACTGCCGGAATGGGCCGAAAAAGCCATGGGCCGGTTAACAATTCCGAAGTCTATTGTAAATCCGGTAGTGTCAACACTACCGAATGGCATCAAACTGATTGTTCAGCCAATACACATAAGCAACACAGTCAGTGTTTACGGAAGTATAAAAAACAAATCCGATTTGGAAACCCCCAAAGGGCAGGAAGGCGTTGACGATGTACTGGACCAGTTGTTTAATTACGGTTCAAAAACACTAAACCGGGTTCAGTTTCAAAAAGCATTGGATGATATTGGTGCAAATGAATCGGCAGGAAGCAGCTTTTCGCTTCAGGTTTTGTCCGATCATTTCAACCGGGGGGTTCAGTTACTGGCAGACAATGAACTGCATCCGGCTTTACCCGCACGTGCATTTATGATTATTCAGCATCAAACGGCAGCAACAGTGGCCGGTCAGTTGCAAAGTCCCGATTATCTCTTCGGTAAGGCCCTGCATACTTCTTTATTGCCAAAAGGAGATCCGGCTTTGCGCCATTCCACACCAGCTTCTGTTATGTCTCTTGCCCTGAGCGATGTTAATAGTTACTATCAACATGTTTTCCGTCCTGATATGACAACCATTGTTGTTATCGGAAACATCAATCCCGAAAAAGCCAAAACGGTAATCGAAAAATATTTCGGTAGTTGGAAAGCATCCGGAAATAAGCCCAATGTTGAGCTCTCGCCGGTACCGCTGAATAAAGCAGCCGTAGTTCACGTACCGGATGCAAGCAGGGTGCAGGATCGTGTTGTCCTTGCTGAAAATCTGGACATTACCCGTTCAAACCCTGATCATTATGCTCTTGAAGTTGGCAACCATGTACTGGGTGGTGCTTTTTATGCCACACGCTTATACCGCGATCTTCGCGAAAATTCAGGCCTGGTTTATTATGTTTCTTCATCATTCAATATTGGGAAACATCGTTCGAATTATGTTGTGAATTATGCGTGTGATCCA
The DNA here is from genome assembly GCA_036244975.1 of bacterium. Lineage (GTDB taxonomy): Bacteria > Bacteroidota > Bacteroidia > Bacteroidales > F082 > Sulfidibacterium. The sequence goes on from BTTE01000107.1 coordinate 3,216, forward strand.
CCAAATGTTTTAAAAGCGAAAGCCATTGTTGCAAGGGATTTAAAACAAATGCAAAAAGAAGACGTAACTCCGAAAGAATTACGCCAGGCAAAATCTCTTCTCCTGCGTAAAATTACGCTGTCAGAATCGAGCGTGGACGATATTGCAAGCGGCTTACTTCAACGTTCCCTGAAAGGTTTACCGCTGGATGAACCGACCATTGCGGCCAGGCATTACATATCGCTTACAGCCGGTCAGGTCAAAGCAGCTTTTGCAAAATGGATGGATACCGGCAACCTGGTTCAGGTTAGCCTGGGACCAACCCCCAAATAAACAGGTAAGGTTCAACCATAGACCCAAAGGGAGGCTGTTTCAACAGTCTCCCTTTTGCTTTTGACTTCATCCCTCTTCGGGATATATCCGGTATTCGAAAATTCTACGCTTCGTCAATAGTAGTTTTATAAATCACGTTACGTTCGGTTAGACCGGAAAGCATAAAATCGACAATTTTCTCTCCAACTAATGCAGGTCTTGCGCGCCGGCCATGCAGGAAGCTGACTTGAACCTGCGCTGTCTTGCCAAAATGTTAAAAATTTGCCTTTCACTTAATCTTTTTGTATATTAACCATCGAATAATCCAATACCGCCAACATGCTTTTATCGCTGATAACACCGGGACTTTTCACGCCATTTATGGCAGGTTTATTGCAGTAGTAAGAATATCATTTCAATTTATAATATGTTTTGTTATCCAAGCTAAATTAAAAAACTCACTTAAAATGAATGCGCTATGAAAACAATATTTAAAATTTTACTTCTGAGCGGGCTTATTGGAATAACGGCTTTTAGTTGCCGGAAGGAAAAAATTAAACCTCAGCAAAAGGCAACAATAACTTTATACGATAAACCGCTCTCTGTCATTCAACATTATATTACCGGAAATTGGAATCTTCAATATGCAGTTGGAGGGATTGCCGGGTTC
>BTTE01000108.1:0-4160 GCA_036244975.1 bacterium
TGCTTCAAGCTGTTGGTTGGTTGCCTGTAGTTGCTGTTTGCCGGTATTTAATTGTTGGTTGATGCCCTTTAGTTTTGCCTCAAGCTGTTCTGTTTTTGCAAGCTTCTGTTCCAATGTTTTAATTTCATCTATAAGCTGTTCTCTCGTTTTATCTGTATTGCTCAACATGACGTATGCCCTTTTATTGATGAATTATTTTAATTTTACTGATGAATTATTATTTGTATTCCGGTTAAACTCCCATAACACTTTTTCTGCACTTTCCCCGATGGTGAAGCAAATAGTTCCGGTTTCTATATCTAACCTGGCACTGCGCCTTTCAAAGCCTCCCAATGAGCTTGCGCATATTTTCATTTTCTTTTTGCCAATAGTTTTCAGGACACTGACAACAAGTGTTTCTGCTATTAAATCATCCTTTTTTCTCAACACATTTGCCCCACCGATAAGACAAATCTTAATGTTTGTATTTTGAGCTCCTGACTCATACAATTTGCTTAATAAATTATTGATACCATCGCAAACATATTTGTTTTTATCGCACCTGTTTTCTCTATATGATTTGCCCGGCAACATAACGTGTGCCATGCCGCCAATTTTGTTTTTGGTATCATAAGCCACAACAGCAACACACGAACCCAAAGGACTGGAAGTTATTATCTCGTCCCTTGAACCGGTAGTTATTTGACCTGATGAAACATATCTTGTTGCTCCGGTTTCTGTTTCAGCAGAAATATGTTTATGCATCATTCTGTTTGATTGGCCGATTATAAATCGGATATTGCCAAAGATAGGGAAAAATTGTGTTTGTTATCCGGGAACCTCTATTCGCTCCACATTTCATCTCCAAACTTCCAAACCTCCTAAAATCCCAGAAAACTCCCTCCCTGAAAAACAATAAAGGCTACAATCCAGGCCAGCGTAGTGGTGTAGGCGGCGAGGAACAATGACCATTTCCACTGGCCGGTTTCGTTTACGATGTGATCGCGAACATACAGCTCTTCGGGCGAATAGCTTGAAATAGAGTATGTCCCGGGCAGGTCAACCAGCTTAAATGTGTAGCCGCGATGGACAAAAACGGCTTGTTTGGCATCGATGGTAACGCCGCCATAATTTCCTGCCTTTTCTTTGAAATGTGAAGCGAAATTAAAAATGGTGGTCTTGCCGCAATTGGGATTCCCTGCGAGCGCTACATTGATCACTTTGCTATGGGTATGCCCCTGGTTGATGTTCCGTGTTTCTTCCAGCTCCAGCGTCCCCCGGTATTTGTTGTCTTTACTTATAAAATCCAGATTTTTGGTAACTTCGATCAGGGATGCTTCGCTGTGGCGCAACGAAACTTCGTAACCCATGATGTTATATTCAACCGGGTCTTTTAACGGGGCGTTCTTTATCACAATAACCTGTTTGCCCACCACAAAGCCCATCTCGATGATGCGCTTGCGGAACGCGCCACGACCCCGTACTTTTGTGATGATTCCTTTCTCTCCGGTCTTCAGCTCTGCCAGGGTCATATATTATTGTCTGCTTTTGTTTTTTGCAAATTACGCTTCTTTCTTTCAATTAGAAAATACCTGACTCACGGTATTATTTTTCCATGAGTTTCTTCAAAACGTGTCTGATGATTGCATGTAAGGTGGCGAATCGGAGTCTTCATCGTGTAGCAAATGGTGTACTTTCGGCAGAATGTTTGTAATGCGATACCCCCAATGGTTTGCAAAGAGTTTCCGAATCTCTTTCACAGCATTTTGTCGTGCTGCATAAGTATTTCGTTGATAGAGCAATACAAAATCTTTCATGTCCTGGTAAATGTCTGCAAAATTTTCAGAAAGACTTGCTTTTAACGGCTCGTTTTCATTGATATACTGCGGGTCAATAATCCAGAACTCATCATATTTCCCAAAAATTTCCCGAAGGGAATAAAACAACCTCTCCCACTCTTCGGGCGTAACAAACCGCTCATTGGCTTCCGGATTTTCCACTTCCAAATCAGGAATTAAGCTTCCTTTTAAATAGAGTAACGGCCCTATACGGTAAGTAAATTCAAGAACTTCGGTGTGTGATTTCCCACCCAGATGCTCAAAATAATAGCAATATTCGTTGGCCACGGTCAGGATTTCCAAAACAGGCTTTTTCAGTGTGATATCGTGGGGGTCGATGCTCATAGTCAATTTTTTTTGCGAAAATAGTTTCTTTTAGCGAGATTAGTGAATGGGGAATTGTGAATAGGGAATGGGGGGATTTGTAATTTCTCAAACCCGAATGACAAACTTAACCTTCTGAAAGTTTACGCCAGTTTCAATTCACGGATGATGTCCTCAATCTGTGATTCCAGCGTGGCATTTACTGTATCGAAATTTTCTGTTTTTTCCAACCTGCCTTTTATGCCGAAATAGAATTTAATTTTCGGCTCCGTTCCGGAAGGCCGAACACTCACTTTGGAACCGTTTTCAGTGAAAAATTGTAAGACGTTTGATACGGGTAAATCAATAGTCTTCTTGCTGTTTGAAATCAAATCATGGTCGATGCCGATTTGGTAGTCTTTGATACGTACCACTTTGGAGCCGCCCAGCGTTTTCGGCGGATGGGAACGGAAATCATCCATCATCTTATTAATTTCTTCGGCCCCGGCTTTGCCTTTCCTGACAATGGAAACCAGTTTTTCTTTGTAGAAACCGAATTCCACATACAATTCTTTCAGCATTTCATACATGCCAATACCCTGGTCGGCAGCCCAGGCAGCCGTTTCGGCAATCATCGAGCAGGAAATCACGGCATCTTTGTCGCGGACAAAATCGCCGACAAGATATCCGTAACTCTCTTCACCACCGCCGATAAAGGTTTTTTCTCCTTCAAAACGTTTGATAATATCGGCAATGTATTTGAACCCGGTAAGGACATCGTAATGCGATACGTGATATTTTTCTGCCAAATCGAAAAGAAGCTCCGAGGTAACGATGGTTTTCACAATAAATTCATTGCCTGTGAGTTTGCCATTTTCCGACCATTTTGCCAACAGATAGTTGATAAGCAGTGAAGCAGCCTGGTTGCCGTTCAGCAAAACAAAATCATTTCCGTTTCTAACGGCAATACCCACCCGGTCGCCATCGGGATCAGTGGCCATAACGAGGTCGGCACCAATGGCTTTGGCTTTCTCAATGGCCAGCTTTAAAGCAGCCGGCTCTTCGGGATTGGGCGATTTTACGGTAGGGAAATTACCATCGGGAACAGCCTGCTCCTCAACGATATGGACGTTTTGGAAGCCGAAATTCTTTAGCGAATCCGGCACCAGCCTGATGCCTGTACCGTGCAATGGCGTGTAAACAATTTTAAAATCTTTCTGATGTTTAATGACTTCCGGCGAAAGGGAAAGTTCTTTTACCTTTTTTAGATATACATCATCCACCTCTTTGCCAATACTTTCAATTAAAGCAGGATTTCCGGAAAATTCAACGTCATCAATATTGCCAATCTTACTGACTTCTGTCATCACGTTTTTGTCGTGCGGACTAATCAGCTGGCCGCCATCTTCCCAGTAGGCTTTGTAGCCGTTGTATTCCTTCGGGTTATGCGAAGCGGTAATCATAATGCCGCCCTGGCATTTTAAATACCGAATGGCAAAAGAGAGCTCCGGTGTAGGCCGCAGATCATCAAACAGATAGACTTTGATACCGTTAGCGGAAAAAATGTTGGCTGCCACTTCGGAAAAATAGCGGCTGTTATTTCTGGAATCGTGCGCAATAACAACACTGATTTGCTCTTTTTCAGGAAAATTCATTTTCAGGTAATTGCTGAATCCCTGTGTTGCCATGCCAACAGTGTATTTGTTCATACGGTTGGAGCCGGCACCCATGATGCCGCGCAAGCCTCCTGTTCCGAATTCCAAATCACGATAAAAAGCCTCGGTAAGTTCCTGAGGGTTGTTTTCCATCATATCGCGAACGGCTTGTTTGGTTTTTTCATCGTAATCGCCGTTAAGCCACACGTTGGCTTTGTTTAGCACGTTTTGATCTACCTTCGTTTCCATTATTTTATTTCTTTTTTAATTGTTGCAACACAATTTTCAGGCTGTCGAGCCAGTAAGGGACTTCTACTCCGAAATTTCTTTTTATTTTCGATTTATTCAACACACTGTAGAACGGACGGTTGGCTTTGGCCGGAAA
>BTTE01000109.1:0-4122 GCA_036244975.1 bacterium
ATTACCGGCGTGTGCCTGCGGTTGCGCGAAAGGATAAAAACCTTCACCGTCAGTTCCTCCGTGTATTTTAAAGTCCTTTCGGAAGATGAAATAAATTATTACATAAAAAACTACAAGCCAATGGATAAGGCCGGAGCTTACGGCATCCAGGAGTGGATTGGACATGCGGCCATCCAAAAAATCGAAGGCTCTTACTTTAACATCATGGGACTGCCTACACACCGGTTATATGAAGAGCTGAGCAGGTTTCTGTCATAACCTTAAATCCGCAGGCTAAATATATTACAGCACCAAACTGCACGCCATTATTGATAATGCTCGTTTAAAGTTTCTCACCGTAGCCGGTGCTACGGCTGTGATACTTTTTCACTGCGCTTGCCAATCCTGGCGCACATTTCGACACTTCATTACGAAGTAGCCTGCGGAATTAAGGTATAAATTGATCTGTCGGCGGTTTCCAAGCAAAACTCATTGTATATTTGCAGGGAGAAACGGAGATGTTTCCATAATTTTACGAAAGAGAAATTTTATGCAGGACAGACCGCTCATACTGATAACCAATGACGACAGCATCCATGCGAAGGGGCTGCGTAAGCTCATCCGCATCATGCGCAAATTTGGCAACGTGGTGGTTGTTTCTTCCGAACAGGTGATGTCGGGGATGAGCCATGCCGTTACCATCAAAACGCCTTTAATGCCACGACTGATTCATGAGGAAGAGGGATTTAGAGAGTTTCTGACCAACGGGACGCCTGTGGATAATGTGAAACTTGGGAAACATGTCCTGTTAGAACGCAAGCCCGATTTGATAGTTTCGGGTATTAACCACGGCTCCAACGCAGCTATCAACATTGTTTATTCGGGCACAATGGCTGCTGCTGTGGAAGGTGCCATCGACGGGATTCCTTCCATTGGCTTTTCACTGGACGATTACGACCACGAAGCCGATTTCAGCCATGTGGACCCGTTTGTGGAGAGCATTACCGAAAAAGTGTTGCGCAACGGGCTGCCGGAAGGTATTTGCCTGAATGTGAATATTCCCAGAAAGTCGGACGAACCTGTGAAAGGGATTAAAGTAGTGAGGCAGGCAAAAGCCCGGTGGGTGGAAGATTTTGACAAGCGTACCGATCCTTTCGGACGTACTTATTACTGGATTGGCGGGACTTTTGTGAATGGCGACCCGCGGGAAGATACAGATGAAAAAGCGCTGGCAGATAATTATGTGGCGGTTGTTCCTGTCCGGTTTGATTTTACAGCCACGGAGTTGTTGAAAAAACTTGAACTTTAAATGAAAAGTTTTTTAAAAAAGGATAATTATTTCCTCGGGATAGCGATGGCTTTGCTGTTGCCGTTGCCTGTTTACGGCTTTTTGTGGGCTATTGATATTCTTATGAAAAGTACAGGTTTGTGGCATGGCTTGCAGCAGCCCGAAAATATTTATCTGCTGAGTGTTGTGGGAAACTTTCTGCTTGTCCGGCTGACATTCGTGAAATGGAGAAGCCCAAAAACAGGCAAAGGTGTACTGCTGATGACCATTGCGCTCATTCTTGCCTTTTTCTTTCTCTATTTTAAACAACCGCGTTAGCTATGAAGTATTACCTCATTGCCGGTGAGGCTTCGGGCGATCTGCACGGGGCTAATCTCATGAAATCCATTCTGAGAAATGACCCGCAGGCAGTGTTCCGGTTTTGGGGAGGCGATAAAATGCGGACTGTGGGCGGAACGCTGGTGAAACATTATCGTGATTTGGCTTTCATGGGATTTGCAGAAGTGCTCCTGAATATCCGTACTATCCGGAAAAACATGATTTTCTGTAAAAAAGAACTCGTATCTTTTACTCCGGATATAGTGATACTCATTGACTATCCGGGATTTAACCTCCGTATAGCCAAATTTGCCCGTAAAAAAGGGATGAAGGTGGCATTTTACATTTCGCCGACGATTTGGGCATGGAAACAGTCGCGCGTTTATACTGTAAAAAAGTACGTGGACCGGATGATGGTAATTTTGCCTTTTGAGAAAGATTTCTATACAAAATTCGACTACCGGGCTGATTTTGTGGGACATCCGTTGTTGGATGAACTGGCAGAGGAGAAGCGAATTCCACGAGATAAATTTCTAAAACAAAACAAGCTTGATGAGCGGCCCATTGTGGCGGTATTGCCGGGGAGCCGGGTGCAGGAGATAAAAAAAATTCTACCCAAAATGCTAACGGTAAAAGCCCGGTTCTCTGCTTATCAATTTGTTGTTGCGGGCGTTAAGTCAGTGCCTAAAACGACTTACGCGCAACAAGATGTAGCCGTTGTTTTTGACCGGACACATGCCCTTTTGAGCCATGCGAAGGCTGCCATGGTGGCTTCCGGGACAGCAACGCTTGAAACAGCCCTGTTCGGGGTTCCACAGGTGGTTTGCTACGAAGCATCACCAGCCAGCTACTTCATTGCCAGACTCCTGGTGCATATAAGATTTATTTCGCTGGTGAATTTGATTCTTGACAAAGAAGTGGTGAAAGAGTTTATTCAGCACGAATTCTCTGAAAAAAATCTAATGACCGAGCTACACGATTTGTTGGAAGATAACCAACGGAGAAAACAAATTGCATCGGATTATGCTTTGCTCAGAACAAAACTGGGAAGCAACGGTGCCTCCGATAATGCTGCTGCCGTTGTTGATGAGGTTTTGAAAAAATAACCCGCCAACCTTTGTCTGTTTTTCTGCCGGCTTTTTCCTATTTTTACCTCTTTATAAAAAAGACAGTATGAGGATTCATTTTATTGCCATCGGGGGAAGTGCCATGCACAACCTCGCTATTGCTTTGAAAATTAACGGGCATGAAATTACCGGCTCGGATGATGAGATTTTTGAGCCATCGCGGGGAAGGTTGAAAAAATATGGCTTATTACCGGAAACCGATGGCTGGCATCCTGAAATGATTTCCAATGACTTAGATGCTATTATTCTCGGAATGCATGCCCGGCCGGATAATCCGGAGTTGCTCCGTGCACAGGAGACAGGTGCAAAAATTTATTCTTATCCGGAATTTCTTTACGCACACGCCAAAAATAAAAAACGCGTGGTCATCGGCGGAAGCCATGGAAAGACCACCATCACCGCCATGATTATGCATGTGCTTAAATACTGGAATAAAGATTTTGATTACCTCGTTGGATCAAAACTGAAAGATTTTGAGGTGATGGTTCGGCTGAGCAATACAGCACCTGTAATGATTTTTGAAGGGGACGAATACCTCAGCTCGCCTGTTGACCGCCGGCCTAAATTTCATTGGTATCACCCACATCTGGCGCTGCTAAGCGGCATTGCATGGGATCACATCAATGTCTTCCCAACCTGTGAAAACTACCTGGAGCAGTTTTCTGTTTTTATCGATTTGATGGAGAAAAAAGGAACACTAATTTACAATGCCGAAGATGATACGTTACGTGATTTGATTACAAAAAGCACAAATGATATTCAAAAAATTCCTTACCAAACGCCTGATTTTGAAATTATTGGAGGAACCTCTTATGTCTTTGACGAGAAATCAAAAATTCCGCTGAAAATCTTTGGCCGGCACAATCTTTTGAATCTGAACGGAGCGAGGTTGGTTTGTAATGAACTCGGGTTAACCAATGATCAGTTTTTTGAGGCCATTTCCGGTTTCAAAGGTGCTGCTAAAAGGCTGGAACTGATTGCGCAGCAGGGTGGGGGGAGACTTTACAGCGATTTTGCCCATGCGCCTTCCAAATTGAAAGCCACCCTGAATGCTGTAAAATCACAATTTTCCGGTCAACGTGTGCTGGCCTGTTTCGAACTGCACACCTTCAGCAGCCTCAACAGCCATTTCCTTGATCAGTATGCGGGTACTATGGACAAGGCCGACCGCGCTCTTGTTTATTTTAATCCGCATGCATTAAAAATGAAACGGCTGCCCATGTTAGACAAAGAGCAGGTAAAAAAAGCCTTTGGCAGAGATGACTTGCTGGTATTCGATGATGCCGGTGAAATGACTGACTGGCTTAAAACGAACAGCACACCGGAAGATGTTTTTCTGATGATGAGTTCCGGTAATTTTGATGGAATTGAGATGAAAACGCTCGCCATGCGACTGTTAGAGTGATAAAC
>BTTE01000110.1:0-3989 GCA_036244975.1 bacterium
TACTACTGATGCGTTAAAATTAGTTATTAAATAAAATTACAGCATTTGACGCACTTTTCAAATTCATACCTGCTGACAAACTGTAAAAGTTGGGCAAAAATATATTTTCCAGAATTCTTAGTTTTACATTTTTTAGGTGCAAAACTAAAAGTCAATTCAAATCAAAAAATCAAAAAACGCCTGTAATGTTTTGTTATATAGTTGTTTATTTATGTTTTTAAAGAATTAACGCAACACCAGTAAGTCGGAAAATAAAAAAGCCGGAGAATAATATATCACCCGGCATTTTTCTTTTTTTATGCGCTTAATTACTTTGGACTATCCAGTTTTCGGGCAGCGAAATAGTAGATAATAAGGCTAAGGCCGGCAAAAATAAAGATGCTCATGGGATAAGCAATGCCTTCTTCAAGCGGGATAGTTTTTGAAAGAATGGCCCCCATCATGATGCCCAGTCCGATACCCACGAGCAGCATGCCTGAGGACAACACAAAACCTGTCCAGTTGTATTTCCGGTTGGTGTTGAACAGCGAAGCATCCGCTCCTTTCTCAATAAGAGCCATCCGTTCTTTGTTGCGGGTGGTGAGAAAGACATAAACAATGCCGAATATTGTTGCGAAAACAATAAATCCGGTTTGCTAAACAAATTCTTTTTCTAATTGGGAAACCCACTTTTTTATCCGTTCATCGCTTTTTTCCTTTTGGTTGTTTTCGTCCAAAACCAATCCTACAAATTTTCCGTCCTTGTCAGCAAGAGAAAAGTAATATTTGTAACCAACTGTAGGCCATTCTCCTACTACGACCGATTTGTCGGGCAGACGGCAATAAAGGGTTCCCAACCCATCAACAAAACTTTCGGGATACATTTTTTGATCTCCCAGTCCGAAAAGAGCCACCTTCTTTCCCGAAAAATCAATATCTTCCAGTTCGAAAATCCAGCGTTCCCAGTCATCCTGCATTTCGCCAATACCCCAGGCCGAAGTACCGAAAATCAGATAGTCATATTCTTCCAAAGCCTCTTGGGGAGCGTCTTCCACGTTGTAAAGGACAACTTTGTATTTTCCAAAAGCCATTTTTATTTTTTCGGCAATCTTTTCCGTCATGCCATATGTAGATCCGTAAAAAAGCCCGATTGTTTTCATCGTAATTTAGATTTTGTATAAATAACAACGGCAAAAATAATGCTTTTCTTTTTCGTACGAACGGTTTGGGAGAGATTTTTTATGGAGTAGCGTTTTGCTGCGACTACATCACCGGCACCGGTGGATGGTTGTACCGGCTGAGCTTCAACGGGAATTGTTGGACAGTTCTTCCAATTTTACGATATGGTTCATAATGGCATACACACTAAGCCCTGATACTGTTTTAATGTCCAGCTTTTTGTTTATGTGTTTGCGGTGTGTGTTTACGGTGTGGACACTCAGAAACAGCTTGTCTGCTATTTCCTGATGGGTCAGCCCCAGAACGACCTGCTTTAGAATAGTCAATTCACGCTGACTGAGTTCCTGACGATTCGTTTCTTCGTTTCTCTGACTTCCGGCTTTGTTTCGTAGCTTTTTCTCCAACACATATTTGTTGTCTTCATAATAAAATATCTCCGAATAGTCGAAAGAGAGTCGGTCTTCCTCTTCTTTTCGTATCAGGGCAATAAGATTTATGTTTTGTTTAGCATGTATTTTACGAGGTAATGCGGCATTCTCCGGGGAGAGCGAAAAAGGATTTATGATAAGCAAATCGGGCTTATGTTTTAAAACGATTCCGGTCAAATGAGGTTCGTCACCCGAATAGGATTTTATATGCCTGATGCCCGGAATTTCCTGTATCAGAGCTTCCGTGCCGGCTTGTAGCAGGTAGTGCTTCTCAATAATAATCATACTTTTAATATCAGCCATTTTAGATTTCTTTGTTTTTCAGTATCTTTTCCATGGCTTCGACTTTAGGAATTAAAATCAAATTTTCAATACGGGCATGTTCGTTCAACTCTTTTTCAAGCGTAAACAACTCTCTCAGAATTTGATAGCCAAGTTCATCTTCCCTTGGTACGGGAAGGTATTTAATGAGGATATTTTTCAGGTCGAAGAGTTTTTCTTCCATATTTTCGTGTTCGGATTCATATTCCGAAACAGGATTATCTCTGATTTGATTCCTGAGGCATTCATCCACACTGCCATCCGAAAACACTTTTTCCAAAGAAAGAACATAGGGGTAGATTTTTTCTTCTTCCCGATGTGTGTGCTTTTTGAGCTCCTGTGCGTATTCGGTAAAAAAGTTCCGGATAAGTCGGAAGGTTGTCTCATCCAAAGGATATCCCTCTGCCATTTTATCCATTAGCGCCGAAATTTCGGGAATTTTATCTTCCAGAAAATAACGGTGTGCCTTTTGCAGATAATCGATAATCAGAGCCGCCGGAAAACGCTGAAGTTGCTTTTTTGGGAAATAGTGTGCGTCGTGAAAAGCATTTAAAATGGTTAAGAAAAAATCGACGTTGAGATAATGTTTTTGGCAGATTTCGGCAATGTTGTCATTACCAAAACCGAGATGGATACCAAAACGGTTTATGATGGGAACCAGTGTGTGGTCGTGATGGATCACATCGGCCAGTTTCATATTTTCGTGAATGAGCATAGTGAGCGTCTTGAAAATTATAAGGCAAAGATAAGCATTCGGCAGAGAATAATTTTCAACGGAGGCTTTTCAACAGTGCATCGATGCGTTCCTTCAGGATTTTGTATGAATTGGTAAGGTGCAGACCACTGTATTTTTGGGATTTCTCCAACGTTTTCTTGAGAGAGAATTCCTTTTGGCTACACGAATAATAGAGTCCCTGCTTTTTCAGCTTTTTTGCCAGATACTCCTGCTCTGGCTGTCCGGGAGTGGGAACAAAAACCGCCTTTTTCCCCAGACTTGCCAGGTCCATAATACTGCTGTATCCCGACCGGCAGATGACCGTTTTTGCCGATTGGATAAGCGACAACATCTCTTCATCCCCGGCGTGGGAGCATAATTTCACATTTCCCTGAACTTTTCTTTCCGTTTTGCCCGGATTCCCGGAAAGAATCACCGCTTTTAATTCCAAGTCAACAAGTTGATTTAGTAGCAACTTCTCGAAAATGGTTCGCTGGGGTTCGGGTCCGGAAAGCAGACACAGCACATCCAAATCTTTCCTGTTTTGCTTATTGGTTTCTGTTTTTACTCCTTCAAAGCGGCTCAGTGGTCCGATAAAAAAGCTATTTTTAAGTGGCATTTTTCGTACATGAGAGAGTTTTCCGGAGAGGTTATGTTCGTTTTCAAAATCGGGAATCCATAATTCGTTATGCTTGATAATAAAGCTGTTAATCATTTTTTTAATCACCGGACGTCCGGAAAAGAGAATACCCTGTAACAGAATGTTGAGCTGGTGTGTCATGAAAATGGTAGGTACTTTTTCTGACCATAGTTCGTAGCGGTTGTCGGAGATGACGGCATCAATATTTTGCTCTTCAACAATTTTCTCCAGCAGCACATGTGCTTTTGCAGAAGTTTTCAGCATTTGCGGGAAGTCGATGGCTACTTTGATAGGTAGCGAACCTTTTTTTTGATATTCCGGTTCGAATCCGGGAATTCTAATCCACTCACAATTGGGAAACTGTCGCCGGAGAAACTGCAACGGTTTGTTGTCAGCGCCCAGCACAGGTTCGGCGCCTGCCTGCTGCAACAACCGTATAATGGGCGTTATGCGTGTGGCGTGACCCAACCCCCAGTCCATAGGGCAAAGCAATATTCTTTTTCCTGCTGACATTTACCGTACAAAAGTAGGGAAAGCGGATTGAAATAGAAAAAATTATTACGGAAGTTTTAAGCCGGGTATTGCCAGCCGGAGAACAGCCATTTTACCGGCATTTTTTCCGTACTTTTGTTTTTCAAGTTTAAAAGGAAAAAAGATGACAAAGTATCGTACGAACAAACGCTTGTTGTGGCTGATGATTTTGGTGTTTTCGGTTTCCGGCATGCTT
>BTTE01000111.1:0-3885 GCA_036244975.1 bacterium
CGGCCTCACCAGGGCTTGTTATCTGCCGGATTTTTTATGGCCATTTATTTTGCTACCAATGGTGTGGACTCCATTATCGAAGGCTTTAACCAAAGCTACCACACCACCGTAAAACGTCCATGGTGGAAACAAAAAGTTGTTGCTTTCGGCCTCATGCTCATCCTTTCCGTTTTCATTTTTATCTCTTTTTCGCTACTCGGCTTTGGTGAATTTTCAATTCGTCTGCTTACTGAAAGGCACTTCTTGACAAGCGGGGTTTCCATTTATTCGTTGCAGCTTTTACGCTGGCTGATTATTTTGTTTGCGACGCTGTTTAGCACATCGCTCCTGTACTATTTCGGGCAGCTGAAAACGAGAGGCGCAGATGCCCGTTACCGTTTTTTCTCGGCAGGTTCCATTCTCTCCACAGGTTTATTTATTGTTGGTGGTGTTGTCATCAAACTCTATTTTGAAAACTTTTCGCGTTACAATATTCTGTATGGCTCCATCGGCTCATTGATTATCCTGCTGGTGTGGATTTATTACAACGCTTTTATCATTCTCATTGGCTTTGAACTAAATGCAAGCATTCGCTTATCGCGAACGGAGGCGGTCAGAAAGAACAAATACAGGATTATCAAATAGTTAACAAATAACCAAATGCCCTTGCAAACGAAATGTTTCTTTTATAGACCGGGTAGTGAAAAATACTAAATTTGCAGCTTAAAAATTGTCCGTATCCGTGAAAAAAATTATATCGGTGGTAGGCGCCCGCCCCAATTTTATCAAGATTGCGCCCATTCATAAAGCTTTCCTCAAGTATCAGGACTGTATTCAACATCTTATTTGTCATACCGGACAACATTTCGACCGGAAAATGTCAAGCATCTTCTTTGATGAACTGGAGATTCCCAAACCAGATTTCTCACTGGGAATTGGAGGGGGAAGTCATGCAGAACAAACGGCCCGTATTATGATGGCTTTTGAGAAGATTCTGTTGCAGGAAGAACCTGATCTGGTTATTGTTCCCGGCGATGTTAATTCAACCCTTGCCGCCAGTCTTACTGCGGCCAAACTACACATTCCGGTAGCCCACATAGAAGCCGGACTACGGAGCTTCGACCGCGACATGCCTGAAGAAATCAACCGAGTGCTGACAGACGAAATATCCGACCTTCTTTTTGTTACGGAAAAAAGCGGCATGGAAAATCTCCTGAACGAAGGAGTCCGGGAATCACGCATATTTTTCACAGGGAATGTCATGATCGACAGTTTGGTACAATATTTACCAAAAATTGAACGGTCCGGTATACTCTCTGCACTGGATGTTAAAAAACAGGAATATGTTCTGTCCACTTTTCACCGGCCATCCAATGTCGACCATCCTGACCGGCTTAAAAAAATACTGGAAAACATGAAACGCCTGGCAGTTACATTACCTGTCATCTTCCCCATTCATCCGCGAACACGCAACAACATTAAACAATTCGGACTGGAAGGCATTCTGCCGGAAAATGTCATACTGCTTGACCCCATTGGCTATATTGATTTTCTGGCTCTGACCAAAGAAGCTGCACTGGTGTTAACAGACAGTGGAGGTATCCAGGAAGAGACAACTTTTATGGGCGTACCCTGCATTACGGTCAGGAACAACACCGAACGTCCGGTAACCTGTGATGTGGGCACCAATTACCTGGCAGGGCAGGATTATGCAAAAGCAATAGATAAAGCTTTCGAAATCCTTAATGGTAATCGCAAAAAAGGAGAAATTCCCGAACGCTGGGATGGAAAAGCAGCCCCACGTATTGTCAAAATTGTTGCAGAGTATTTAAAAGCTAAGACATGAAAATTCTAATGGTACTGGATCACGAATTTCCTCCGGATATCCGGGTGGAAAATGAAATGGAAACACTGACAAATGCGGGCCATAAAGTTCATCTGGCCTGCTACACTATGCAAAACAGACCATCTTATGAGGAAATTCAGTCGGTAAAAGTACACAGGAAACCGATATCTGCTTTTCTTTACAAAAGTAGTGTGGGAGCATTAAAGTTCCCGTTTTACTTTAACTTCTGGCGCAATTTTTTCAAAAAACTGTTTCTTACTGAACAATTTGATGCTATCCATATTCACGATCTTCCCCTGGCCAAAGTAGGTTTGGAGTTTGGCAAAAAGTATGACATACCCTGTACCATCGACCTGCACGAGAACTGGCCTGCACTGCTGAAAATTTCTACGCACACCAAAACCCTGTTGGGCAGAATACTTTCCAGCGATAAGCAATGGGAAAAATATGAAATAAGAAGTTGTACCGAAGCCGATCATGTCATCGTTGTGGTGGAAGAAGCTAAAAAAAGGTTAGAAAACCTGGGAATTGATGCAGACAAAATAAAAATCGTTTCCAACACACTTAATTTCAATCATTTTAACACACCTTCGGAACAGCCCGGTCCGGACATTACCACCTTGTTATATGCAGGAGGTATTAACCGACACAGGGGCTTGCAACATGTTATCCGTGGCATGAAATATTTGCGCAACTTTAAAAAGCCAGTACAATTACAAATTCTGGGAAACGGCTCGTATCTTCAAACACTGAAAAAGCTTGCAAAAGAGGAAGGCGTAAGTGACCAGGTCCGGTTTCTGGGGTGGAAAAACTATCAGGAGATGCAATATTATTTTGGAAAATCGGATATCTGCCTGATACCACATCTGAAAAATCCCCATACCGATTCGACCATTCCCCACAAACTGTTTCAGTACATGTACTCAGGGAAGCCTGTTGTAGCCTCCGATTGCAGCCCCATCAAACGTATTGTGGAAAAGACCAACAGCGGACTTATCTATCCTTACGACAACCCGGAAAAATTTGCCAAATGCGTGGAACAGCTGATTCAGCAAAAAGATTTTTATAACGCATGCGCCGTGAACGGAAAAAAAGCTGTGGAGGAAACCTACAACTGGGAAAAGGACAGTAAGGTGTTATGTTCTGTTTACAGCAAAGCACGAAAAAATGGATAACAAAAAGTTTTACGAAAAGCATGACTGGGAAAAGCTGGGATTGAAGAAGCTTCAGCCAAAGATTGAAAAAGTATTGGAATGGATACCTTCTGATGTAAAAACCATCCTTGACATTGGATGTGGCAACGGGGTAATTACCAATATTTTAGGCGAACGTTATGAGGTTACTGCCGTTGACCGGAGCAAAAAAGCATTATCCTATGTGAAAACAAAGAAACTGGAAGCTTCCGCTGACAACATCCCGCTAGCAGACAATAGTTTTGATCTGGTTTTTTCCAGTGAAATACTGGAGCACCTCGACGACAACACGTTAGCCGGTACTGTTCGGGAAATAAAACGGCTTTCTAAAAAATATATTTTCGTTACCGTTCCCAACGGAGAGAATCCGGATAAGCTCGCTATTCAGTGTCCTTCGTGCGGTTTCTTTTTTAACCGTCCGAATCATCAGCGAAGTTTCCATCTTTCCTATTTTCAAAAAGAATTTCCAGCCTATGAAGTATTAAAATCACTTGCATTCGGGCCTCGCACGCGCTATTACCAACCGACGCTGTTAAAAGCCAAAACAAAGTTAACCCCTTCAACAGCCTGGGTTCCCTACTACTGGATACCAAAAAATAACCGGCAAACCATTTGCCCGAAATGCGAGCATGAATTTGAGTACCCCTACCATTTTCATCCCGTGGCCAGTACCATCGACATGATGAATGTGCTGATTTCTCCCAAAAAACCATACTGGCTGTTTGTGCTTCTGGCGAGACCATAATCTGTATTTTTAACCGAATTTTAAAACCTGCATCTTGGCCGTTATTCAAAAACAAAGTATTTCGGGAACTCTTTATTCCTACCTCGGCGTATTGCTGGGATTTATCACCGTCGGTTGGCTTT
>BTTE01000112.1:0-3805 GCA_036244975.1 bacterium
CGGCCTCACCAGGGCTTGTTATCTGCCGGATTTTTTATGGCCATTTATTTTGCTACCAATGGTGTGGACTCCATTATCGAAGGCTTTAACCAAAGCTACCACACCACCGTAAAACGTCCCTGGTGGATACAAAAGATGGTGTCTTTCGGGCTTATGCTGATTCTTTCCGTACTGATATTCACCGCCTTTGCGCTCCTGGGCTTTGGCGAACTTTCCATTCGCCTGCTTACGAAAAATCACCTTTTAACGAGCGGGGTTTCCGTTTATTCACTCCAGCTTTTACGCTGGCTTATCATATTGTTTGTCACCCTCCTGAGCACCTCAATTCTCTACTACTTCGGACAGTTAAAATCAGGCAGGGAAGATATCCGTTACCGTTTCTTCTCGGCGGGTTCCATATTGTCAACCGGCTTGTTTATCGTAGGCGGCGTGGTGATTAAGCTCTATTTTGAAAACTTCTCGCGTTATAACATCCTGTTTGGTTCCATTGGTTCGCTTATCATCCTTCTTGTCTGGATTTATTACAATGCTTTTATCATTCTCATTGGCTTTGAACTCAACATCAGCATACGCCTGTCGCGTACCGAAGCGCTCAAGAAGAAAAAATACCGGATTATTCGTTAAACAAGAGTCCGTTTGCCGGGGGATTTTATAATAGATTATTTTTATACCCGATTTATAAGTCCGACAGGATATTAATATTTTAGGAAACAGCCTTATGAAGTTTGACAGAAAGAAAAGTAAGATATTGTATATCGCTCCCTCTTTAAGCTCCTTTATCAGAAATGATGTTGCTGTTCTGTCAAAGCATTTTCGCGTCGTTGCCAACACCTATGCCTGGAATAAAAAGTATCTGACACCTTTTTATCTGCTTCACCAGATTTATTTTCTTTTGAAAAATATTCGTTCAACAAAAAAAATTATTGTTTCATTTGCCGGGTATTGGTCGTTTTTTCCTGCTTTGGCAGGTAAGTTGGCAAAGATCGATGTATTCATTATTTTAAACGGAACCGATTGTGCATCCATCCCTCCGGCCAATTATGGAGATTTAAGAAAGCTGCCATTAAAAACATTTATCAGACTGACATACAAAATGGCAACCATGTTACTCCCCGTCAGCGCTTCTTTGGTATTTATTAAAAACACCTATTATTCCGATGATAAGTTTAGTTTTCAGGGATACAAACACTTTTTTCCTCGTATAAAAACCAAAAATAAAGTAGTGTTCAATGGATTTGATGAAAACTTTTGGAGACCTTTGAAAGAAATTGGCAGAGAGCCCGATTCATTTATAGCCGTATTTTCATCTTCTCAATATTTTTTAAAAGGAGGAGACCTGATACACCAACTCTCCGGGAAATTTCCCGAATGTAAATTTTACATAGCGGGCACCGATAAGCCTGTCTTTCTGAAAGAGGAGAATAAGAATTTGATTTTTCTTGGAAAGTTATCCGCCGAAGCATTAAGAAATTATTATAATAAATCCACATTTTATCTTCAGCTTTCCATCTTTGAGGGCTTTGGCTGTGCTTTAAGTGAAGCCATGCTGTGCGGGTGCGTTCCCATTGGTTCGTCTGTTAACATCATTCCTGAAATAATAGGAAATTCGGGCTTTATTCTCGGCAAAAAGGATCTCACCGAACTTGAAAATATTATACACAAAGTTTTGACGATTGAAAACAAAAACACGTTAGCAAAACTGGCAAGAGAGCGGATTATAAATGATTACAGCATGAAAAAACGGGAGCAGGAATTGGTCTCTTTAATAGAAGGCTAAAAAACTGATGATATTTATTGAAGTTATTTAATTTACGGCAGAATAGTCTCAAAAAAGTCATTACCTGATTTTTTTAAAGATATTTGCAGTCTGTTAGCAGTACGGTAATTTTTAAAGAACAGCACTTTGGGCGTTATTCAAAAACAAAGTATTTCGGGAACTATTTATTCCTACCTCGGCGTATTGCTGGGATTTATCACCGTCGGTTGGCTTTTCCCCCGAATTTTATCTACGGGGCAGGTGGGATTACTTCGTATTTTAGTATCCTATTCCGTGCTCTTTGCCCAGTTTGCCAGTCTTGGCATAAATTCGGTAAGTGTGAAACTCTTTCCTTATTTCCGTAATCCTGAGAAAAAACATCACGGATTTCTGGGGCTTGCTTTGCTGGTTTCGCTGGCAGGTTTTATTTTGTCCACCGGTATATATCTTCTGTTAAAACCACTCTTTATTTCCCAGGCTTCAGAAAAATCCTCACTTTTTACCACCTATTTCTACTACGTGGTTCCGCTTATTCTCTTCACACTGCTTTTCAGTATTTTCGACACTTACTACCGCGTATTGTACAATGCCGTCAAAGGGATAGTTTACAAAGAGGTGGTTCAGCGTTTGCTTATTCTGGCAGCTATTCTCCTCTATTTTTTCAAAGTGATTGACTTTCAGTGGTTGGTAATTTTGTATGTGCTGGCATTTATCTCGCCGTCTTTGTTTCTAATGGGAACCCTTATCAGGGATAAACTGTTTTTTGTAAAACCGGATTTTGATTTTATTGACAAAAAGATGGCTCGTGAAATGATAAATGTTGCCTTTTTCGGAATATTGGCGAGCTTTTCGGGGGTGTTGGTGCTGAACATTGATGTAATCATGGTGAGCCATTATCTCGGTTTGGGAGAAGCTGGCATTTATACCATTGCTTTTTTCTTCGGAACGCTTATTCTGGTTCCCATGCGTACCATGGGAAAAATAAGTTCGGTGGTGATTGCCGATGCCTGGAAAATCGACAACCGTAAAACCATCATGGACATTTACCGGAAAAGTTCCATCAGTCTGAGTGTTATCGGGTTTTTACTGTTCATCGGAATCTGGGGTAACTTAGACAATATTTTTCAAATAGTGGGGAAAGATTACACAGCCGGCAAATATGTCATCCTGTTCATCGGGCTGGCTAATCTGTCCGACCTGTTTCTCGGTGTCAGTCCCCACATCATTCTGAATTCCAAACACTACCGGTGGCTGTCCTATCTGCTTTTTATTTTTGCCATTCTGCTCATCGTTACCAATATTCTGCTCATTCCGCGTTACGGAATTACCGGTGCTGCGCTGGCCTCATTAATCTCCAAATATATCTACAACAGTTTGAAATTCCTTTTTTTATATAAAAAGTTCCGTTTTCAGCCTTTCAATTATAAACATTTGGAAATCATATTCTTTGCTGCGATTTCATGGTATCTTTCCACTTTTATTCCGGTGCTGGGCCATTTTATTTTGGATTTGGTTGTCCGCAGTTTGTTTATCAGCGTGGTTTTCATGACACCGGTCTATTTTTTCAAAGTTTCGGAAGACATCAACCAAAAAGTAAGACAGGTGACAGACTACATTATTCGCAGATAAAACGACAGGCCTCTGCAAGCACAAAAAATCTATCAAACCTTAAGAGTTCCGGAGATTATTCGGAAATATAGTATTGTTCACTAAGAAAATATTGGGGTTTCCTCAGAAAGTCCGAATTGTTCTATTTTTATTTGATTTTAATGATATATGACGATAACAATTATGAAAGCGTCAATTTATATAGGGGACTTCTAATAATTCCTTTCTTGCATTATCCCGATAGTGCATCAAAAATTTTCATCGTCTATAAAAAACTCTGAAAATCTTGATGCGAAGTAATTATTAGAAGTCCCCTATAGTCAGGTTTCGTATGGAATTTGTGTAATATTGCAAAAATGAACTTTATACAGAATGGAAATCTAAAAAGGAAGTAATTTTTTTATCAATCTGGTTCTTTTGATGCAGAACAATAAATACTTT
>BTTE01000113.1:0-3657 GCA_036244975.1 bacterium
GAGATCAATGCCTCCGTAATTTTTGATTTTTTGTTCGTAATGCTGACAAAATTCATATACCTTATTTTCAGGCAACGTGCCATCGGGGATATTGATATTTTCTTCGGGAATATCAATATAATCAAAAAGATATTTGTGCATGAAATAATGATAACTCAGTACGTGACTTTTTTCGATAGGGTAATATTCATCGAGGTTGAACGTAACTGTATTTTTAAAACTTAATCCCTCTTCACGGTGCATCCGAACCAACTCTTTATAAATACTTATGGGACTGGAACCCGTAGCTAGTCCCAGCACACAGGTTTCGTCCGATTTATTTTTGCTACGGATGGTTTCGGCAATTTGCCGGGCAATATATAGGGAGCCTTTTTCGACATCATCATAAATGTTGGTGAATAATTCTTCATAGATACGCTTTAGCTTTTCAACAACTTCCAATTGTTCATAATAATCTATCATGGTTGTGATTTTAAAAAAAACAGCTTACTTTTTTAACACTGTATTTTGTGCATCGTAATATAAGGCGGCAGCACCCAAAACGGCAATATTTTTGCGTTCGGATATCACGATTTTCAACTTTTTCAAACTGTGTTTGTAAGGGAAACTGTTTGCCTTTCCCCACATAGCCGCCTCAAAGTAGGAAAAGGCTTTGGTAAGCACTCCACCAATAACAATTATTTCGGGATCGACAGAAAACAGAATAGTTTTAATGGCATTACCCAGATCGTACCCGTATTGTTCATAAATGGCAAGAGCAATTTTGTCATTTTTCTTTGCCCTGCTGAATAAATTGTCAGCCTGAATACCATATTTTTCTTCAAAGTAACTTTCGCTCAAATAGTACTCGTAATTATGGTTGCGATAAGGGACTGAACCAAATTCGCCGGCACCGCAATTGCTCCCTGAATAAAGGTGTCCCTTGAAAATAATTCCCGCACCTACACCGTCACCAAGGATAAGACCCACAATATTTTCATGGTTTCTGGCATTACCGAAATAATGTTCACCAATAACAAAACAATTTGCATCGTTATTAACATAAACAGGAACCTGAAAACGATTCTCAAGAATTTCTTTCAGATGCACTTCGTTCCATGAAGGTATTTTCTCGACCTTGTAAACAATGCCGTGCTCAACATCCACCAGGCTGGGGACGCCGATACCAATTCCCACAATATTGTCATCGAATACTTCGCCAATGCTGTCAATAAGTTCACCAAGAACAATGTGCTCACTTTCTTTGGTGTTGATTTTTTTTGTAATCGGCTTTTTTATCTCACCCTTCTCCACCTTTCCTGCCAGCAAGGTTCGTCCGCCGAGTGAAACACCCACTACCGGATTATTAATTTCTTGTTCAGTTTCAGTCATTTTTTGGTCTTTTATATATGAATTTTATAAACATTTACTACTATATGGGACTTCTAATAATTCCTTTCCTGTCATAATACAGAGAAGCGGCTCCTAAAATAGCGTTTCTACTATTCCGTGTAAATTTCAAACGCAAATCATCAACCACCCTGGCATAAGGAAAACTTCTGATTTGTTCCCACATAGCTTCTTCAAAATAGGTATGCGACTTGGCAACCGAACCCCCAATGACAATCATGGAAGGGTCAACGGTAAATAAGATGGTTTTCACAGCATTGCCAAGATGTTTCCCGAATTCGTCAAAAGCTTTCAGCGCACTCGGGTTTCCCGCTTTTGCCTGTTCGGCCATAATTTTTCCGGCTTCATCATAGTATTTTTGGAAAAATTTACCACTGCAATAATCTTCTAAAATTCCGTCGAGATATTGGATGCTGCCGAATTCTCCCGAACCACAATGGGCATCGGAAAGTAAATATCCTCTATTAATAATTCCTGCCCCCATCCCGGTTCCAATTGTGAGTCCTACAAAACTTTTCACATTGCTGGCATGCCTGCCAAACCTATACTCTCCCAGCGCAAAACAATTAGCATCATTATCCAGATAAACAGGAATGCCAAATTGTTTTTCCAAAATATTCTTAACATGAATATTGCGCCAGGTAGGAATATTTTGCACCTCATCCACAACACCATTATCACGATTTACCAAACTGGGTATTCCGATTCCGATACATTTTGCATTCTCGTTAAGAACATCTCCAATAACATCAATAAGTGTTTGCGTAATTTTCTCAGCCGTAATATTTTCCAGGGGCAAAAGCCGATGACGTTGTACCAAAATATCATTTCCTTTTAAAAGGCCGGCGGCTACTTTTGTCCCTCCTAAATCAACCCCAATTAGATAATCTTCTTCTACAAAAGTCATTGTATCTATATTTGTTTTTTAAATAATTTTTTTAAGTTAACGGTTTTATTATTGATAATGGGTTTTGCCCAGAAGCTGATGCTCAGGATATAGCCCAGTGTAATGAAAATAACCAACATACCGGTTTTTAAAGAAGTTAAATCACTGATGGCCCCTATCAAAATCTGTATCACTGCCCCCCCTGCAATGCCGGTTATTAATATTCCGGCAAATGAACCATGATATTTTGAAACGGAATTGAGCCCCAGTGATATAACGATTGGGTACATTACCGAAAGAAAAAAACCGGAAAGGGGGAAGGCCCATAATGAGGTTTTCGTACCACCGGTTAATCCGGTAATGAGGCTTATGACAGCCAAAATGGTAAACCAGCGCAGTACCTGTTTACTGTCGAAAAGTTTCAGTAATATCAACCCCAGAAAGCCGCCGATAGTCATGAACCCCCAGAAATAGGAAACAGCACTTGCCCCGATGGTAACCGGATCGACACCGTGGTAAATGTATAAAAACTTGGACATCCAGTAAGAGATGCCCTGCTCCGTCCCCACGTAAGCAAAAATGCCAAGAAAGTAGAGAATGACGTATTTGTTTTTAAGCAATTCTATGTAGCTGGCCATAGTGCCCGATTTTTCGTCTTCCTGTAATTCCACTTTGGGAAATTTCACAAAAACAATCACCAGAATCATCACAATGCTGATGACCGCAAAAACCCAGTAAACCGATACCCACGAAAGAGAATGAGGCACCAAACGGGCCATTAACCCGATAAACGGCCTGCCGGTATTTCCTTTGTCAATATTGGTGACGAGGTATGAGTACATGAGCGGGCTGACAAAAGAGGCCAGGCCAAAAATTAGTTGTGCCAGCACAGAGTTGAAGGCATAATGCTCCTCACCACCGGCTACACGCAGCAGCGGATTAATGACAACCTGCAATACAGCCATTCCCATGCCGATAGTAAATAAAGAAATGACAAATACATCGAATTTTGGGAAAAGTGCAAAGACAAGCGCACCGGCAAAGGCCAGCAAAAAGGCCAGCATCATCATCCGTTTTTCGCCCCATTTCTCCAGCAATACGCCTGAGGGAATGGACATAATCCCGTAAGCAATAAAAAAAGCAAACGGCAAAAATCCGGCCATGGTCTCCGTCAGGTGGTAGCCTGCAGAAACATTAGGATTGAGTGCCCCGAGAATATTTGTCAGAAATGAAATGACAAAAAAAGTAATTAGGATCAATACGACAATGACATAATTTCGTTTCATGCTTTTATTTTTTTGAAGCAGGTTAAGGCCTCTGTTATTCGTTATATCCCTTTACAACCAATACCGGTTCTTTACCTTTTAAATATTTCCCTTGAA
>BTTE01000114.1:0-3627 GCA_036244975.1 bacterium
ACCGGACGCTGGAAGGCCAAAGGGGTAGTAAAAGGAGGAGAATTAAAATAATATCCCGTAATGAATTAAAAATCTTGATATTGTAATTATCATTGAACTGTTTTGTTGCAATATCCTTAATTTATAACAATATTATACGGGTTTCGTTGTTATTACCCTATCTATGTATATAGATTTTTAAATAAATTTTATGGGAAACAGGAAAATTCAGATAGGAATAGCCTTTCTTTTTTTGGGAACCTTGTTGTGGATAGGAGGCTGTACTCATAAACCGGGAGTGTATTACAACAACACGCCGGAAGTGAGTGCTAACTATTCTGCAGATACTGTTTATTTTCAAAATGACATTCTTCCCCTCCTTAACTCTACCTGTGACTTGAGCAGTTGTCATGATGCAACTACAGGCAAAGAGGGGGTTGTTTTAACAGATTATGCTGCTGTTATGAAAACCGGAGGTATTAATCTTCAAAATCCTGCAGAGAGTGGCATATACAGAGTCCTGAGCAAGAGTGGGGAAGACCGCATGCCCCCTGCGCCTGCACAGGCATGGAGTAGTAATCAAACGGCTTCTCTGCTTAAATGGATCAGTCAGGGAGCGTTAAACAATGCTTATGTAGATACTACCTGCGATACGACCCGGGTAACTTTTGTCGGTAATGTGGCTCCTATTTTGCAAAAATATTGTGATGGTTGCCACAATAGTTCCAATCCTTTGGGGGGTATTGATTTAACCAACCCCAGCCAATTGGCCCTTCTTAGCGGCAATGGTTCGTTGCTGGGCGCCATTCGTCAGAAATCCGGTTATATTCCCATGCCTCTGGGCGGGAACAAGCTAAGCAACTGCGATATTGAAACTATTGCCATATGGATACGGGATACAACCCCGTCGGTTGGTGGTAGCCAACAATGGAAAACTCCGGGAAGGCATTCACCATGACAACAGTGATATTCCGATGTCCAAGAATGCAAATAAGTTCTCAGGCAGTGAATTAGCAACCTTTAAAATCCGGATTGACAATGAAACACCGAACAATTAAAAACGGACTATTACTGATAATGATTTCGGGACTTCTAACACTCTCCTCCTGTTATAACGACAACTACCAGTCTCTTTATCCATCAGGCCCCTGTGATACTTCACAGGTTACATATTCCAAAGATGTCTGGCCCGTTATCAATGCACAATGTACCAGTTGCCACAGTGGAAGTGCACCTTTAGGAAACATTGCTTTGGAAAACTACAGCGATGTGGTGGTTATGGCAAAGAACGGGAAACTACTGGGGAGTATTCGCAACGATGCAGGGTATTCTCCCATGCCCCTGGATGGTTCCAGACTAAGCAATTGCGATATTTCTAAAATAAAAAAGTGGGTTAAAAATGGAACCCCGAATAACTAAAATTCTTAATAATAATACTTTTCCAGGAGATGAAAAAAGTTATCAAAATTACCGGGGTGCTATTTTTGGTTGCTGTTTTGGCCGCCGCTTATGTGTGGTTCTTTGTTTACAACAAACCCCATCGTAATTTTGAAGAAGTAAAACCGGTAATTGTCGAAAGCGCCCGGCAGAGCTATCAAAATTTTAAGGCAAACCCCAAGGCTGCCGAAGCGGGAAAAGTTATTGAAATCTACGGACGTCCTACCGAAATCGAACATTCCGATTCGCTTGTGGTGGTGGTCTTTGCTTTTCAAAAAGGGATATTTGGTAATAAAGGTGTTCGCTGTACTTTGCTTCCCGATTTCCGGAAAGAAGCATTAAAGTTATCCCTCCGTGACACTGTCTATTTAAAAGGTTTTTGCTCCGGGTATAACGGTACCGACGTTATTCTCGAAGATTGTTCAATAATTCATAAGTAAAAAATTATTAAATCATGAAAAAAATTATTCTTTTTGTTTTTATCCTGCTGACAGTCAACACATCTTTTGCTCAGCGTTATCTGTCCAAAACAGGTAGTGTAAGCTTTTATTCGAATGCTCCTCTGGAAAAGATA
The DNA here is from genome assembly GCA_036244975.1 of bacterium. GTDB lineage: Bacteria > Bacteroidota > Bacteroidia > Bacteroidales > F082 > Sulfidibacterium. The sequence continues at coordinate 1,991 of BTTE01000114.1, forward strand.
GAAGCTCAGAACCATCAGGTTAACTGTGCATTGGACTCAAAATCAGGTTTTTTTGTGGTGAAAATCTTGATGCGTTCTTTCATTTTTGAGAAAGCCCTTATGCAGGAGCACTTCAATGAAGATTATGTAGAAAGTGATAAATTCCCCGATGCTTTTTTTAAAGGGAAAATTGTTAATCTGAAAGATATCAATTTCTCCAAACCCGGTATCTATCCTGCAGTGATTGAAGGTCAAATGACTATCCACGGGATTACCCGATCCATAAAAGCAGAAGGAACTTTCACCATTTCTGAAAATGGAATTTTAGTCCGGGCCAAATTCCCTCTGAAAATCGGAGACTACGGTATTTCTATTCCTGATTTGGTAACCGATAAAATTGCCAAAGAAGTGGAAATATCTACCAACATTCACCTGAAGCCTTTAAAATAATTGTTTTGAAACGAACTTGAATATATTTAATCATCCGATTATTACAGCGAAATGATTATATCTTTCATGTAAGAACAAGGTGGTTCCATGGGAGGTACCGCCTTAGACGGATTATTTTCTTTATTCTCAAATAAATAAAAAAATTAAAGTGCATGAAAAAAACAGGAACTTTTTTTATTCTGACCATTCTGTTTACAGCACAACTTTTTGCGCAGGACAGTTTAATGAATCTGTTTGACGAGTCACCCCAAACCGTATATACAGAAGCTACCTTCAAAACAACACGCATAGTGTTGGGACAATCCGTAGAAAATCCGGGAAAAGGCGACCTGATTTTTGTCATACAACATCATTTCGGCTACGTAAATCAGGGTGCTTATGAGTTTTTCGGACTGGACCAGGCTACCATCCGTTTGGGATTTGAATACGGCGTCACCAACTGGCTCATGGTAGGTGTCGGACGAAGTGCCTATGGAAAAACTTATGATGGGAATCTGAAGATAAAAATATTGCGGCAAAGTACCGGCAAGAGAGTGATGCCTGTTTCCGTAAGCTATTTTGGCTCTGTGGGTATTAATTCATTGAGACAACCGGATAAAACCATTAATTATTATTTTACCAATCGTTTGACGTATCTGAATCAGCTATTGATAGCTCGCAAGTTCAGCCGGAGAATTTCTCTGCAACTTACGCCCAGTCTGGTTCACCGAAACCTGGTGGCCACACCACAGATTGACAATAATACCTGGGCTTTGGGGGGCGGGGGGCGTTTCCTGCTGACGAAACACACCAGTATTGATGCAGAATATTTTTATTTGTTATCGAAAAAAGCGGCTGCAGAATACCATAATAGCTTCTCCATTGGCTTTAACATAGAAACCGGCGGACATGTATTTCAGCTGTATGTTTCCAATTCCCAAGGAATTATCGGACAAAATTTTATACCCGGAAGTGTCGGCGACTGGCTCAAGGGGGATGTTCTTATCGGATTTAACATCACCCGGACATTTGTTCTGAATAAACCCAAAGAATTTCGGAAATGACCCGGATGATGAACTGCCCCGGCTGACTAATTTTAGTAGGAATAAGTTTTCAGGCGTTACAGGCATCAAACCTGTTTTCCGCTAAAGGTTGCTATGATGGCGGAAATTTCAAGACTATTTTTTAAAATAGGGAATTCTTCTCGAGGCTTTTCTCATAAGAATATT
>BTTE01000115.1:0-3523 GCA_036244975.1 bacterium
AATCTAATGAAGCGATGTATTTCCTGCTTGTATATACCAAGACTCCCACGCCGCTCTATCGCACCGGCTCACCAAAAGCGACTCGGAGATGAACGGGGATAAGAGATTCTTCACTCACCTCCCGCAAGGCCTTCTGTACCAAAGCTAAATAAGGTTACGCAGGCTTGAACCATTAGGGCTATTCAGGAAATAAAATTAATTAGACGCTCTACGTTATTTCCGGCCATGTATATATTTTGCAGATATTCCCGGCGTTCTTTTTTCATAGCAGTAGTAAAGTCTTTTTTCATAAGCCCGGCCAATAAAACTTTCATTTCATCAGGAGTATCCGCCACCACACATAACTTTTCCATGTTGCTACCACTCAACATTTTATTGTTTGCCAGGACAAACCTCCCGTTGTACAGCGCGTTCAGTAATTTGAGTTTTAAACCCGTTGCCTGATCGGTAAACAAAATATTCACCTGGGCATTTTGAATAAGGTCGTTTAGCTGCTGATCGTCCGGACTGGCAATGATTTCTGTCAGCGGATGGGAAGCTGCCATTTTTTTCAACATCACCGGAGGGTCGAGACCTGCTATTTTAAAAGATATTTCCGAATTTTTAAATACTGTATTTAGTAAAGTCTCAACGGCATGGATGTTCTCAGGGATGGACAGGTTTCCGTGATATAGCACATATTTTCCGCTTCCGGTCAGGCTTGCCACTTTTGTATAAGGATGAAAAGCAGGCAGGTAAACCACAGATTTATACCAGGCAGAGAAATATTGATTATCTGTTTGGGAAATAGTCAGTAAATGGTCGGCTTTGGAAAGTATGTTTTCATATTTTTTCAATTTGGCTGCTTCCCACAGAAAATAAACTTTTCTGATCAAATTTTTTTCCGCTTTGGAAAGGTTGCCGTAATACACATGCTCTATATTGTGTGTACGTACGATCAATTTGCGGTTTTGTAGTCTGCTTTCCTGCAAAAGAGCGGTGGTGTGCAACCCTTCCATCAGGATAGGATAGTTGTCCTGTAAAAGATTCTGTATCAGTTGTTGCGACCGGCGTGTCTCTACGATAAAAGGCCTCTTTTTAAAAAGTCCTTTTTTAGACATATTGATGGGGTAGTATTGTACGTCATAAAAGATTTTGTGGAGTTCAGGAGCTCTTTTCCCACCATATTCAAAGCAATGAAGGTGCACTTTTACGCCATTTTCTGCCAGCGCTTTTGCTTTATAAAAAACATCGATAACCCCGCCATAATTTGCAGGGAAAGGAACATCAAACGAAACGATATGGAGGTGTATATCTGATATGTTTTTCATAAACCCTTTTCAAGTTTCTTCTCTTAGAAACAGCGAAGCCGTCTTCCATAAAACTCAAGAAGTCATTTTAAGAGATTGCTTCGCGCTTACGCACATAGCCTGCCCGCGGTGCTCGCAAAGACGGGTATATATGACCTTTTGTCATCCTGACCTGTCTCGAATCAAACCAGAAGCGAGATCAGAATGACAAAAAAATTAAAACCGGTATGTAATACCCATTTTAAAATAAATATTAGTAATATCTTTCCCTTTTCCGCCCCAATAATCAGGAGGAGGCGGCGGGGTGTATTGCCACTGGTAGTTCAGTGAGCGGACATATTCCAGCTGTGCATTGAGCAGCAGTTGTTTTCTAAACGACCATTGCCCCAGCAAAGTGGCATCAAAATCCACCCAGTTACTCCGGACATCTTTAACATTAGCATAGAAAAAGTCGTTATTATGGACATATCGTTCTAACCTAATGCCAATCACCTTCAGGGATTTCACCCAACTGACCTGCAGGGTTTGCAGGTTACTGCCCGGGCCAATGCCGGCTCCAAGCATTTGCCCTCTGTTGGTATATCCTGCACGAACAGCAGGACTCAGATACCAGCTAAGGCCATGCCTGTTTATCGTTGAAGGATTCATGGCAAGCTGGGTAAACTCCATGAGCACTTCGATGTTTTCATCCCGATGCGCTTTCATCCGGATCAACTTTCTGAATCCAAAAACAAACGCACCCGAGTGCGCCATCTCAACTTTCAGGTCCCTTCCATTCCAAAAATAATCTGATCTGCCGTATTCAAAATAGACTTCGCCATGACCTTTCACCCACAGCCAGCGGGCAAAAACAGAGTAAAGTTGTGAACGTTTATTGGCCAGCTCTCCATCTCCGCCGGCAGCTCTCAGCCCGAGCGGCATAAAAACGGGGAAGTAATCTTTCAGGTTCCCAATCATCTTTTTATGATATTGCTGCATTGTGCGTGCAAAACCAAGAAAAAGGCCGGGAACCCATTTGGGATGCCAGGTAACCAAAAGTCCACTAAGATAACGCCAGTCATCAGGCTTTGGTATAAACAATAATTTCCCGTGATATATTTTATCAGTTCCCGGCAGAAGGTAGCCGGATGGTTCCAGTCGCCCCGCAATCAGTTGCCATTCAAAAGACCCGAGAAATGTTTTTACAGGGCGAACCGAATTAAAAGTAAGGTGTTTGAATCCGGGCGCATTATTGGTCATGATCAAGGTATTACGAACACCTGGCCCCCACCATAAATTTTCGTTGGAAATCCCGATTGAAACAGCCCCAAAGGTTAAACGGATACTGCTCTGGCCCCAGGAAATCCTGGAATAGGCACCTGTGCCAAAATGTTCCGGTAGATCGATCAGGTTCATTGTCCAGTAGTATTGTGCCCATCGATAGTCGGGATAATTTACAGGATATCCATTATAAAATTTATTTTGTGCAAAGACCACCTCGGGCCATAGCTGAATTTGCAAAGGGCCGTATTGTAAATAAGCCCCTGCCCTGAAAAGGGTTTCGTATCCCGTGGAAGGGATCATAGCGCCATCGTTCAGTCCCTGCGGATGATGTGTAGTGAATTGTTGCTGCCAGGTAACCGGAAGGAGTTGAAAGAGCCCTTTTCCTTTACCAAAACGGATGATGCCGTTATACTTTGGCGTGAGTTTTTTTTCCAGGCTGCTGTCGGGGTAAAAGCTGTTTTGCACGGAAAAAGCAGCTTTTGGAAACAATGGCCAGGATGTAAAACTCACATCGGGGTTTATCTTGCCGAGCAATTGGGCCCTGCGGTAAGTCTCTGCCAGCACGGGCATTCCGGTGGGGATTGTCTGTGCTTCGGCAAGCAAAGGCAGCATAAGAGGTAAAATCAGAAAGAATTTAAAATTACGGAATAAATTTTTCATTTCCGGGGAGGTTATGTGTATTATGCAAAGAAACTATACAAATAAAATATTGACGATGTGAGATTCTTCACTCACCGCCCACACCCCTAACCCCTAAAGGGGCAGGCTTACGCCGATCCGTTCAGAATGACAAAAAAATATAATAGTTGAATTGTCATCCTGAATGCAGCGTAGACAGTGCGCTGGCGCGAATGAAGGATCTATGTGTAATGAATGGCAACGCTGGCTCGTGAGATTCTTCACTCACCGCCCACACCCCTAACCCCTAAAGGGGCAGGCTTACGCCGATCCGTTCAGAATGACAAAAAAAT
>BTTE01000116.1:0-3416 GCA_036244975.1 bacterium
TACAAAACTAAAAACATTATTTAATTGTTTACGGCATATCTCATGTAATAATTCGACTGAATGTTTTTCTTTTTGATACTCATCAATTCCGAAAAGATTCAATTGGTTTTTCTTTTTATAAAAACTACTTTTTATTTCCTCTTTGGGCAATCCTAAAAATAATTCCAATTTTTCAAGCCAGGATTCAGGAATAATGCCACTTTTTGTTAAAAGTCTATTGGGACCAATTCCTGTTGGAACTAAAATCCACAGATCTATTCCAAGCCCTTTTAGCCTTCTGATTGAATCCCATTTGATGGACATTCCAAAAGGATCAATAAATGCCAATACTTTATAATTCTTCCCCTCTCCTTTAAGAAATTTCGCCAAATCATAAAGCTTCTTGTTACAATCTTCACGAACAACATGTACATTCTTTTTCTTAGGAAATTCAATTTTAACTTTTTCTTCAAGTGCATCAGCATTATACCTATTTCAGTTCCACAAAATAATACATATCAAATGGTACGGGATCATTTACTTTAAGTATTTGAGTGGCAACGCTTTCTCTGAAAAAAGATAGATTTTTGACATCTCCTGAACCGGCAAAACCATCAAAGTACATAATTTTCCACGGTTTTCCTTTCATAACGTGCAGATACGCCTTTGTGTATTTTAGCACAATATCTATTTTTGATTGAGTCCATTCACCTCCAAATTCTTTCATAATTATAGTTTTTAAGATTTACAAATTCAGCTTCATCTGAATGGCCTGAACCTGCTGTTTCAGCTGTTTCACCTCTTCGGCCAGCTGGTCTTTTTCCTTGTTGGGTTCCGGGACTTCGGAACTGATGTAGTTAACGAATTTCCAGATTTCCCTTATTTCGGTAACAGGCAGTTCGTAAGGAAGATACAGCGGATTCAAAGAGTAAAGCTTCAGCTTTCCATCCTCTTTTATCTTATTTTCCAGCACTTTAAAAACAATCCCGTCCTCTTTGGTCAGCACAATGTAAGCGTGATGGTTACGAATATAATTCCAGTCCTGCACAAACTCGCCGGTTACATAAGAGCCATCGGGAATGGGCAGCATAGAGTCACCGCTCACCTGAAACGTCCGGTATTTCTTTTGTTTGGACAGGAAAGGAAGCTTAAAGGTCGGCAGCACCTTGATGTAATCGGGATCGGCAAAGCCGGTGGCGTAGCCGGCTTTGGCTTTTTCGTTTACCAGTTCGATATTTTCTTCGTTGTCCTGATCAACCGTGGTGGCCAGCACGCGCAGGTTGCTGCCTTTTACATAAATATCGTAACCACGCTCCAATTGCGACAACCGGCTTTCCGAAAGTGAGAACAAATCCACTTTCACCAGCGTGTCGATGGCTACGCCGTAGTATTCCGAAAAGCGCATGAGTGCGTTCAGATTGGGTTGTGCCACACCGTTTTCGTAACCGCTGAGGGTGGAACGTTTCATTTCTAAGGTAAAAGCCACCTCATCCTGTGTGTGGCCTTTGTGTTTTCTGAGTAGTTTAATGTTGTCTTTAAAAAATGACATAATTTCCTCCTTTTATTTTCTGTTACTAATACTGTTTTATCTCAAAAATGATTATATTGCAGTCGTAAATATGATTAAATTCTAATCAAAAGTACATAAAATATTTTAAATGTCAGGTATTTGGTCAAAATATTTTTAAGAAATGAGAGAACGGACGATTGTCCATTTGGATTTGGACAGCTTTTTTGTGTCGGTGGAGCGGCTGCAAAATGATGCTTTGAGAGGGAAACCGGTGATTATCGGCGGACTTTCCGATCGGGGCGTGGTGGCCGGTTGCAGCTACGAAGCCCGTCGGTTTGGCGTCCATTCGGCTATGCCTGTACGCATGGCGAGGCAGTTGTGTGGCAATGCCATTTTTATTCGGGGCGACATGGAACGTTACAGCAAATATTCCGGGCTGGTAACGGAAATTATTGCCGAAAGCGCACCCGTTTACGAAAAAGCCTCCATCGACGAGCACTATCTCGACATTACCGGCATGGATCGTTTTTTCGGAAGTCTGAAATGGACGCACGAGTTGCGTCAGCACATCATCAAAGAATCGGGACTGCCCATCTCTTTTGGTCTGTCGGTAAACAAAACCGTTTCGAAGATAGCTACAAACGAATCGAAACCCAACGGTGAGTTGTACATCCCACCCGGGCAGGTAAAGCCTTTTCTGTTTCCGCTTTCCATTCGAAAAATCCCCATGATCGGGCCTAAAAACTACCGGCTGCTGCGCTCCATGGGCATTTCCGATATCCGCACGCTGAGCCTGATTTCGCCGGAAATACTGGTGCAGGTCATGGGCAAAAACGGACTTGTCATTTGGAAGAAAGCCAACGGCATCGACCCCGCGCCGGTGGTGCCTTATACCGAACGGAAATCCACCGGTACCGAACATACTTTTGACCGGGACACCGCTGACATGGTCAAACTACGCCACGTACTCATCGGGATGGTGGAAAAAATTGCTTTTGAGTTACGCAGAAAAGGAAAACTCACCGGCTGCGTTACGGTAAAAATCCGCTATGCCAATTTTGACACCCACACCCTGCAAAAGCAGCTCTCCTACACAGCCTTTGACCATATTTTAATAACAAGCGTGCTGGAACTTTTCGGTCGCCTCTGCCAGCGCAGGATGCTCATCCGGTTGGTTGGTGTGCGTTTCAGTCAGCTCATCAGCGGCAGCCAGCAGTTGGATCTTTTTGATGAAAAGCCGGAACTGGCCGATCTTTACCAGGCCATGGACCATATCCGCAGGCGCTATGGGAAACAGGCTGTGGGGAGGGCGACGGGTAATGTTTGAAGTTTAGGGTTGTGGATGCCGTCATGAGTATAAGTAAAAATTATGAAATGTAGACACTGAGATAAATACGCCCACGTTACAAACACGAACGAGTGGCGAAGAAGCTGATTCTTTAAAGACCATAAGAATGAACAGGCCGATAGCACCTTAAATAGATACGCCCAGCCAGATTTTTGCCAAAAAACCGATACCGAAGGAAACAGCTGCCACGCCCAGCGAAATCAGTGCCATGGTTAAGAACCGCTTTTTGAAATTGACCTCTTTGGCTACCGAAATGTAATAGTTGTAAGTGGCAATAATAAGTAGCGTCATGGCGAGCATGATGACCATGGCATTTTTGGTGCCGGAAATAAGAAAATAGGGGAAGACCAGCAGCAGCACCGTTATCAGGTAGGTTACGCCCGTGTAAATGGCGGCGGTAACCGGGTTGACATCCTCTTTTTCCTCCTCTTCCTGCGAGGCAAGGTAGCCGGACGATGCCATAGACAAATGCGTGAAATCCGGAGGACTAAAAGGGTATAGTTGTAAGACCATCTGAAAAGCATAGCGTTCACATCCGGTATTTTTTCCTAATTTTGTATCTTCAAAAAAGCAGTGTAA
>BTTE01000117.1:0-3350 GCA_036244975.1 bacterium
TTGAGCTTTATATGGCTTTCAAACTGTTTTTAAAGGCATTATTGCCTAATCATATATTATCTGCCAAAAATATTGCATTCTAAAACAATGAAAAAAATTGAGTTCTCGGAGCGGATTCACTTTTGAAGATTATATTCACCGAAAAAGAAAAAGTATGAAAATAATAATGGTTGGTACCGGTTACGTCGGATTAGTAACCGGTTCTTGTTTTGCCGAAGTAGGCATTGACGTTACCTGCATTGACATAGATCAACAAAAAATTGAAAACCTGAAAAAAGGAATCTTACCCATTTACGAACCGGGACTGGAAGAGCTGGTTAAAAGAAACACGGAAAAAGAGCGACTTAAATTCAGCACGGAACTTTCGAAAAATCTGAATGATGCGGATGTTGTTTTCGGCGCTGTGGGAACACCGCCGGATGAAGATGGAAGCGCCGATTTGAAATACGTTTTGGGAGTTGCCCGGGAAGTGGGTCAGCACATGAACAAATACCTTTTAATGGTTACCAAAAGTACGGTTCCGGTGGGAACAGCCGAAAAAGTCAGAGCTGCCATTCAGGGAGAATTGGACAAAAGAGGGGTAAACATCCCCTTTGATGTGGCTTCTAATCCGGAGTTCCTGAAAGAGGGTGCTGCCGTGGAGGATTTCCTGAAACCCGACCGGATTGTGGTAGGACTGGATTCTGACAAAGCAAAAAAAATTATGGAACGGCTTTACAAACCTTTCACCATGAACGGACATCCTGTTATTTTCATGGACATTATTTCTGCCGAAATGACAAAATATGCCGCTAACTCCATGCTGGCTACAAAGATTAGCTTTATGAACGATATTGCAAACCTGTGTGAGATTGTCGGTGCCGACGTAAATTTTGTACGGAAAGGTATTGGCTCCGACCGGCGTATTGGCCCCTATTTTATTTATCCGGGCACCGGTTACGGTGGTTCATGTTTCCCGAAAGATGTGAAAGCACTTATCAGTACCGCCGATAAAAACGGTTACGACATGGAGGTGCTTAAAGCAGTAGAAAACGTCAACGAACGGCAGAAATCTGTCCTTTTCGATAAAGCGATGCACTATTTCGATGGCGGTTTGAAAGGAAAAACTTTCGCTTTGTGGGGACTGGCATTTAAGCCGCAAACCGATGATATGCGTGAAGCTCCTTCGCTTGTCATTATTAAAAAGCTGCTGGATGCCGGCGCCAAAGTGAAGGCTTATGATCCTGTTGCCCTGGAAGAAGCCCGGCGAATCTTAGGGGACTCCGTCCAGCTGATTGATGACCAGTATGAAGTACTCATCGATGCCGACGGTCTTTTTGTAATTACCGAATGGCCTGAATTCAAATTCCCCAACCTAAAGATTATAGACAGGCTGTTAAAGGGAAAAGTTATTTTTGACGGACGTAACATTTACAGCCCTGATGATCTAACGGAAGCCGGCTTCGACTACTTCGGCATCGGACGAAGCAATGTAAATAAATAGATTCTGAACTTCTGACTCCCGGACAATTTATGTTTGGGAATTTTTTAAATACTTTTGGTTATGAAACGAATTCTTGTTACGGGAGGAGCCGGTTTTATCGGGTCTCACCTTTGCAAACGCCTTCTACACGAAGGAAACGAAGTTATCTCTCTCGATAATTATTTTACAGGACAGAAAAGAAACATTGTCTCCCTCATGGATGACCCCTATTTTGAAGTGGTTCGCCACGACATCACCAGCCCTTATTTTGTGGAGGTTGACCAGATTTTCAATCTGGCTTGTCCTGCTTCTCCCATTCATTATCAATATAATCCCATAAAAACAGTAAAAACCTCGGTTATGGGAGCCATAAACATGTTGGGACTGGCAAAAAGAGTTCGTGCCAAAGTTCTCCAGGCTTCTACGAGTGAAGTTTACGGCGACCCAAAGGTTCATCCGCAGACGGAAGATTACTGGGGTCATGTGAATCCTATCGGACTGCGGTCGTGCTATGATGAGGGCAAAAGGGTTTCCGAAACTTTGTTCATGAACTATCATCATCAGAACAATGTAAAAATTAAGATTATCCGTATTTTTAATACCTATGGGCCCAACATGCATCCCCACGACGGACGGGTTGTTTCCAACTTTATCATGCAGGCACTTCGCGGGCAGGATATCACCATTTATGGAGATGGCCTGCAAACCCGCAGCTTCCAGTATGTGGATGATATGGTGGAAGGCATGATAAAAATGATGGCTACCGGTGATGAATTTATCGGGCCGGTAAATATTGGCAATCCGAGAGAATTTACCATTCTCGAACTGGCCGAAAAGGTTATCGGTATGATTGGAAGTAAATCAAAAATTATTTATCAGCCGCTTCCCTCCGATGATCCCGTGCAACGCCAACCGGATATCAGTCTCGCTAAAGAAAAGCTTAACTGGGAACCAACAATTCCGTTGGAACAAGGGCTGAAAAAGACCATTCAATATTTCGAGAATCTCATTCGGGAAGATAAGAACATTTGACCATGAAGAAAATTCTTGTTACCGGCAGCAACGGCCAGCTCGGATCTGAAATCAGGTTGTTGGGAAAACAGTATCCCGGTTTTTCTTTTATCTATACAGATGTGGACGAACTGGACCTCACCAATGAAAAAGCGGTCAATGATTTTCTGAAAAATTCAACTTTCGACTATTGCATTAACTGTGCAGCTTACACTGCTGTGGATAAAGCGGAGGACGACCGTGAGCTGGCTATGTTCATCAATGCAACGGCTGTAGAGTTTCTCGCCAAAGCATGTGCTATCCACAATGTTTACCTAATTCACATTTCCACCGATTATGTATTTGACGGCACAAATTACCGGCCTTATACTGAAACCGACCCGCCTTCACCCAACTCTTTTTACGGACTGAGCAAACGCAAGGGAGAAGAGGCGATGGAGCAGTTTGCGAAACACGGACTGATAATCCGGACAGCATGGCTTTATTCTTCTTTTGGCAACAATTTTGTAAAAACCATGCTCCGGCTCGGAAAAGAACGAGAATCGCTGGGCGTGGTAGCCGACCAAATCGGAACCCCCACTTATGCCGGCGACCTGGCACGCACCATTTTAAATATTCTTTCCGATGAAAAGTTTCAGAACGGCGTAGAGATTTATCATTACAGTAACGAGGGCATTATCAGTTGGTACGATTTTGCACAGACGATTATGCGCGAGTCGGGAATCTCTTGCAGGATAAACGCTATTGAATCAAAAGACTTTCCGGCCAAAGCCAACCGTCCGTTCTACAGTGTGTTGAATAAATCGAAAATAAAAAGAAATTTCGGAGTAGAAGTCCCTTACTGGCTCGACAGCCTGAAAATTGTGTTGCAACAATT
>BTTE01000118.1:0-3333 GCA_036244975.1 bacterium
ATTTCCTATCGGGAAAGATTTGAAACTGGCTGACTCGGTGAGAAATTTTAAACTCTTTCCTTTTGATCATATCTTTATCAGGAAGTCATTCTCTTACACACCGCAGCTGATGATTTCTATCGGAGGTGAGGTGAATTTCCCGGGAAAATACACGATTGAAACGCGTAACGAGCGTGTTTCCGATTTAATCCGACAAGCCGGAAATCTTACACCTCAGGCATTTGTAAAAGGAGCCAGCCTGATTCGGAAACGAACTTCACATTTGCTTCATCAGAAAGCCATCGAAACGGTGAATGCGGCCAACGATGCCAGAAAGAATAAAATTATTACATCAAACTCAAATTATAATGTAATAGGCCTTGACCTGGAAAAAATTCTCAACCATCCCGGCTCTGCCGCTGATTTAATTTTGCGGCCGGGCGATTCTATCCGGATTCTCAGAAGATCGCAAACCGTGGAAGTTCAGGGAGCTGTTTACCGACCCAACGTTATTCCTTTTGTGGAGGGATGGACATTGCAACAATATATCTCAAATGCCGGCGGGTTCACAAAAGATGCTATCAGAAGAAATGTATATGTGATTTATGCCAACGGCTCGGTGAAGAAGACTTCGAGCTTCCTTGGCCTAAAAAATTATCCGAAAATGGAGCCGGGAGCCGAAATTATAGTCCCTTTAAAACCCAAAAAATCAGCCCGTTTATCAGCGGCAACAGCCATCGGGCTTAGCACTGCTCTGGCATCACTGACTTTGATGGTCATTACCATTGCTAAAACCATAAAACCATAGACAGAAAAACGGAATCAACAGGCATGAAAGATAAGATTGACACAACAAAAGATGCAGGAATGGATATTAAAACTATCCTGAAACAAATTTACCGGGGCCGCAAGACCATTTACTATGCCCTGGCTGTCGCTTTTGTCCTTGCTGTTTTTGTTGTTATCCTGACGACCCGGAAATATGATACAAAAGTTATCCTGTTGGCAGAATCAAATGCCAAAAGCGGAGCCTCCGGACTGCTTGGACAATTAGGGGCTATGTCAGGGCTGAATATCGGAGACCTTATCGGCCTTAACCTTGGCGGCTCTTCCTCCAACGATGTCCTCACTTCCGACCTGTATCCGGATATTGTTAAAAGCACACCTTTTCTGCTGGATGTAATGCAACAAAAGATTACCGATTCAAAAAACCATAAAACAATGACGGTTTCGGAGTATCTTAAAAAATATTCCAGTTCTTCTCCGGCTGGCTTGCCGGGTTACCTAATCAGAAAGATTATAGGAGAGAAAAAAAATAACAACGAGGTAAAGCATTTTAAAAAAGGTGTTATCAAACTGTCTCAGGAGCAGTCGGATTTACTCAAAACACTGAGCGAAATGATACAGGTCGAAGTCCGGAACCAGGGAAACAAGTTGTTGAACCGAAAAAGTAAAATTTTTAGTGTAAATGTGGAAGCACAAGACCCGCTGGTGTCTGCCCTTCTCGCCGACTCTGTGGTAAATTACCTTAAGCGGTATGTGGTGAATTATAATACGCGGAAAGCACAAAAAGATTTGGATTTTATCAAAGCACAGTTTCTGAATGCCCGGCAAAACTTTTATGCCGCACAAAAAGTCCTCGCCGATTACAGCGACAGTAACAGTAATGTGATACTGGCATCCGTAAATATTCAAAGAGAACGTTTACAAAAGGAATATAACCTGTCAGCCAGTGTTTATACAAGCCTGGCTCAGCTTCTGGAAAAAGCCAAAATTCAGGTGCAGAACCATACTCCGGTGCTGACGGTTATTCAACCCCCGGTGGTGCCTTTGAAAAAGAGCGCGCCAAAGACCACGTTGATTATTATTGAAATGTTGCTGGTGGGCGGCTTTGTGGGGTTCTGTATAGAACTGGTTAAAATTATGATAAAGCCACCTGACAACAGCTAAGGACTCCCGGTTTTAAGGGCTTATTTCGTAATAATCCCCAAAGTAAAAAGATGCGTAGAGAATTACCTTGTAACGAATAAACAAAATGGGAAAAAGGTTATTTGATATCATCGCTGCTGGCATTGGCCTCTGTTTGTTATCTCCGTTATTTCTGATAATCACTGTCTTCATCCTCATTTTCGATGGAGGGAATCCCTTTTTCATTCAGCAACGAATAGGCAAAAACGGACAGGGTTTTCCCTTGATTAAATTCAAAACCATGAAACCGGGATTAGCTTCTGATAGGGATGGTTTTAGTGTTGGTAATGTGTCGCGGATAACGCCCTTTGGAAAATTTTTAAGAAAAACAAAGCTGGATGAACTCCCCCAACTGCTCAATGTGCTGAAAGGAGAAATGTCGTTGGTGGGGCCTCGCCCCGAAGTGAAAAAGTGGACTTTGGTGTATCCGGAAAAATGGGAAGTTGTCCATCGTGTCAAACCCGGAATAACAGATAATGCCTCCATAGCGTTTCGTAATGAGGAAGAAATACTGGCTGGCGGGGAGGTCCCGGATTACACCTATCGCGAGGTTATTTTGCCAAAAAAGTTAGACCTGTATGTTGATTATGTACATAACAGGTCCTTTTCCGGTGATATAATAATTCTTTTAAAAACAATTAAAACGGTTTGGTTCAATTGAAAAAGAACAGGAACATTCCATTTGCCAGGGTATCTATGGCCGGAAATGAACAAAAATATATCAAAGAGGTGCTGCAAAGCGGCTGGCTTACTACGGCCGGCAAGACAATGGCTTTCGAAAGGAAATTTGCCGAATATGTACATGCACGGTTTGCGTGTGCTGTAAATTCAGGAACCGCAGCCTTGCATCTCGGACTGGAGGCGCTGGGAGTAAAGCCGGGAGACAAAGTGTTTGTCCCCTCCATGACTTTTACATCCTCTGCGGAAATCATCAGATATTTACAGGCAAATCCTGTATTTCTCGATACGGAATACGGAACCAATTTAATTACTCCTGAAATTCTTAAAGCGGCAATTAAAGCAAATCCGGATGTCCGTTACCTGATCATAGTACATTATGGCGGTCAGGCAGCCGGGATGCTTTCCGGTGATAAAGAGGGAATATTGGATGTTTGCAAAAAACAGGATATAAAAATTCTCGAAGATGCTGCACACGCTTTTCCCGCCAGGCTGAATAACCGAATGGTAGGCTCTATCGGAGAGGTTACCTGTTTTAGCTTTTATGCCAACAAACCTATTACCACCGGCGAAGGAGGTATGCTGACAACGCAAAACAAAGAGATTCACGAACGGGTCAAAAAAATGCGGCTTCATGGCATTGACCGGGATGTGTGGAATCGGTTTACAGAAAACAAACCTTCGTGGGAGTATGATGTGGTGGAAGCC
>BTTE01000119.1:0-3315 GCA_036244975.1 bacterium
CTAAATTATACTTATTACAAAAGTGGAAGCTTGTTTTTTTGGGGGGTTGAGTGTCAGGATGTTTCGTTTTTTCCCGTTCGGGAAAAGAATCTTTCTTTTATTTATTTTGCTGGGGACAGGTTCCTATTTTGCTTTTGGTAATGTTTATGATAAGTATCCCAACGATTCTGTCAAAATTCAAAGATTGCTTGATGCAGCTAAAATAAATTCATCCGATAGCGCCTTAATTCTGCTGGATAATGCGGAAAGACTGGCTCACACACTGAAAACAAGGTTGTTACTTGCCAAAGTTTATATCCAACGCGGAAATCTGCTAATGAAAAATAACCAGCTCGTTGCGGCTGATTCTGTTTTTCGAATGGCGAAGGGTCTGTTTGTAAACCGAAAGAAAAACAATCAATATCTGCTATTGCTAAAAAATCTCGCTATTTGTAATTATTATCTCGGGAATAACCCAAAAGTCCTGAATTATACCCTGGAAGGGTTGGCGGTTGCCCGAAAATTAAACAACACACTATTCCAGGGAACTTTTAACAATATTTCAGGGATAGCAATGGATGTAATGGGCAACAGAGCCCAAGCGCTAAAGTATTATCTGCAGGCACTTGATATTTTTGAATCGTTGAAAGATGAAGAAAAAATTGCCAGTGTTGAAATAAATATCGGGATACTTTATGAGGAACAAGGTAACGACAAAAAGGCTGAAAAATATTTTATGAAGGCCTACCAGGCGGCGAACAGGATTCAGGATACCAGCCTAATGGCTGGTGCTTATAATAATATGGCAAATATATATTCTGACCGAAAAGAATATAAAAGAGCCCTGGCATATTTTTTTAAATCGTTGGCATTAAGCCGAAAGAAAAACGAATCGTTCTCGATCCCCATAGATTTAAACAACATTGGCGATAGCTACATGTATTTAAAGAATTATTCCAGTGCTTTGGATTATTATCAGCAAGCTTTAAAACTTGCCCAAAAAAATCAGGATAGCCGTACTATTACTGTGACATTATCAAGTTTAGCTCAGATTTATGAAATTAAAAAAGATATTCCCAAGGCTATTCGCTATGCTACTGAAAGCCTGGAGCAGGCAAAAAACGGAGGTGATGTAAGTGATCTGCTTGTAACTATTAAACTACTATATCATTTGTATGCCAAAAAAGGGGATTATAAAGAAGCATATAGCTATTTTCAAAAATATCAGATATTGCATGATAGTGTTTTTTCCGCTCAAAAAGAAGAACAGTTTAATAAAGTACAAATGAATTATGCTTCTAGGGGAAAAGACCAGGCTTTTAAACTAGCCAGAGAGAAACAGAAAATAAGCCATGCTTATTTGATGGTGTCTCTTTTTGCCTTGTTGTTGGTTATTGTTGCTGCGGTTTTCCTTATCAGGCTGCGAATTGTGAAAAGCAGGGCGCTTAAGAGAAGAATACAGTTTGCGGATAATCTTCTCGAATATTCGGAGAGTTTTGTACTTATACTGGATAGTAATTTCCGGATTTCATATTTGAGTCCTTCCTATCAAAAAGCTTTTGGTCACTATCTGAAAGACAGAAAAGGAGACAATCTCTTTGATTTTATTTATCCCGATGAAACAGAGGGGCTAAAAAAGGCACTGGAAAGTTTCTTTCTGGGTAAAGAAAAAAGGATTGAGATTGCTTTCCGGTTAAAAAAAAGTACCGGGGAGTACCGTTACATGCAGGGTGTTTTTAATAATCGCCTTGATAATCCTGATCTAAATGGTTTTATACTGAATTTCTGGGATGTTACCGATATGCGCAAAACCCAACTGGCAATTTCTCAAAGCGAAAAGAAATACTACGATATTTTTAATGCCTTTCCCGATATTTATTTTAGAATGGGTATGAAAGGTATCATCACCGAAATCAGTCCCTCGGTGAGTTCAATTGTCGGCTTTGACCGTCATGAAGTCATTGATAATTCTATTTTTGATTTTGTTGAGATGGATATGGGATGGGAAAAAGCCCGAAAAATTTTGTACAGACTTAAGCATGTAAAAGATTTTAGCCTGACCCTGCGTACGAAAAATGGAAAAAAAATCTATTGCTCTCTGAATGTACATGATGTAAAAAATCATCAGGGAGATATCATCGGTTTTGAAGGTGTACTGCGCGATATTTCCGGTCGCGTGCTGGCCGAGAAGCAATTGCAGCAGTCGGAACGTGAGCTGAAAGAGGCCAATGCGTCCAAAGACAAAATCCTTTCTATTATCGGACATGATTTGCTGGGACCTATCGGTACGCAGAAATCCATTCTTGATATGGTGATTGACGATGTGGAAGACTTTTCGAGAGAAGAAATACTGAAATTGTTGCAGACCATGAAGCCCTCGCTTGATGCCACCTTTACCATGATAGAAAACCTGCTTTCGTGGGCAAGGATTATGCGGCGTAGTATTAAGCCCAATTTAAAACAAAATGACCTTTCTCATATTGTTGAGAAGTCTTTTGATTTGCTGAAACAACAGGCGGAACAGAAAAAGATAAAATTGGTTTATTCCGGTGATAAGAAAGTTCTCGCGGTCTTTGACAGGAACCTGATGGATATTGTGATACGGAACCTGCTTTCCAATGCTATTAAATTTTCCAATCCCGACAGTGAGATACGTGTAGCGGCTGTTAAACAGGAAAAAGTTGTGAAAGTGAGCATTTCAGATCAGGGAATGGGTCTCACAGATGAGGATATACATACGATCCTGAAAGAAAAAGAGAAAATAGAGTCGCGTCTCGGGACCCGGAAAGAAAAAGGTACCGGCCTGGGGCTGATTGTGGTGAAAGAGTTTATACAGCTTAACAACGGGAAATTGCATATTGAAAGCCGGCCCGGGCCGGGAACAACTTTCTCATTTTCGTTGCCGTTGGTATAAATGTTGTTTTTGTTTTTCATTCGTCATTCAATATTCGTCATTCAACATTCCCTTGTTTTCCCTATTTTTGTAGCTAACAAATAATGCCAATTGTATTTTAAAATATACAATGGTTAATGCCGGTATATAATCAAAGCGACTTTAGGAGTGAAACGAACTAAAGGCACATTTTGATTAATAATCGGTATAATCTTTCTTTCAGGAATTATACGTTGACAAAAAACATATCTATAGCATAAAAATATGAAATACCCCATGGTTGACCTCTCTGGTCAGTATCGAAAAATCAAACCCCAAATA
Organism: bacterium; assembly: GCA_036244975.1. Lineage (GTDB taxonomy): Bacteria > Bacteroidota > Bacteroidia > Bacteroidales > F082 > Sulfidibacterium. Next base: position 3,194 of record BTTE01000119.1, read on the forward strand.
GATGAAGCTATCAGGGAAGTGTTGGAGAGCACGGCTTTTGTCAACGGCCCTGCCGTAAAACGTTTTCAAAAACATCTCGAAAATTATCTACAGGTGAAGCATGTGATTACCTGCGGCAATGG
>BTTE01000120.1:0-3295 GCA_036244975.1 bacterium
TAGATGGTGTGCTACGGGCTAACTAAACAAAAAATGCAGGGAAATTAACACATTTCAGTCAAAAACCTTGCATTTGAAGTTACTAAGTTTAATGTATCTTATTGATTATCATGTAATATGATGTTTTTCAGCAGGCCCGAAGTAATTATTAGAAGTCCCCCTAAAGAGTCATGGAAATACATTGCCGGATTGCATTCCCCCCGGTGGAAGGGAAAGTAGCGGCATTCATCAAAAATCCAAAATAAAAACGTAAAAGAGTACGAATAACTTATTTCCGGGAACGGGCAGGCCACGGCACTGCATTTCCCAACGGCAATGTATCAGATTTGATGATCCTCCAGAAATTGGCCGAGCCCGGGCCGCGGTCGGTGTTCGTGAGCACAATCAGGGTTTTATGATGTTTCATATCGCGGATGTTAAAAGAGCGGAAACCTTTCCACCAGCCGAAATGATACACGGTGCTGTCCATGCCACCCCGGATACGCCATCCGAAACCGTAATTGTCGCGCCGCCGCCAGTAGTGCGGACTTCCCGGTACGAAAGCTTCCCGTAAAACAGAATCGGGCAACAGCGTAAACTCGTCCCATGAGCGGTCGAACTTATACAAATCACCCACGGAGCTATAAATATTTTTGTCGCCAAGCACTGCGTCGAGGTAATCATCGGGCATTTTGCGCCAGCGCCAGCCGCGGCGGTAATAGCCCGGTACACCGCGGTTTACGTACCACGGAACCTCCGAATCACCACGCATATTGTAAACAAAGGAAGAATCCATCCCCAATGGCTCAAAAATCTCTTTCCGGATAAAATCTTCGAAATGCTCACCTGTAACTGCTTCCACCACATTAGCCAGCAAGGCGTAATTGGTATTGCAATAGTGAAATCCAGTGTTGGGTTGGAAATAGACTGCAGGTTTGTATTTTTCCAAAAGTTTCAGCATGGCATTGTTCTGCATGGGAATCCTTTTGTTCTTCCATTCTTTTTGCGCGAGGCTCATATAACGCGGCAGCCCCGACCGGTGGTTCATCATCAGCCGCAGTGTAATACCTTCGTAAGGAAACCCCGGAAGGTATTTCCGGATATCTGTGTCGTAATTCACTTTTCCCTGATGTTTCAGCATCATAATTGCGAGGGCCGAAAACATTTTTGAACCCGAAGCCAGCTGAAAAGCATCGCCCACCTGCAACGGGTCTCTGCGCCGGCGCACATTGCGATAACCATAAGCTTTTTCAAGAATGATTCTTCCTTTTTCGGCATAAAGTACCACCCCGTTAAAACCGGTTAGTTTCCGTAGTCGCAGAAAAATTTTATCCAGTTCACGGGCTTTGTGTGCTATGATAAGACTGTCAAGTGAAATATAAGGGACAACAAATCCGGAAGGGTCAAATGTTTTTTTTGCCTGCTGATCGGGAGAAACCTGACGTCCGCAGGAAGCCAATAAGAGCAGGACGATGCTTAGTACGAAACTACCGAAAATGCTAACCTTTTTCCACATATAGCATGCAAAACTAAGAAAAACAGCCATTGTCCGGGATAATTTGTACGTTGTTTTTTACTGCCCCGTATCTTTTATAATTCTCCAAAATAGGATAGCAGATTTTCTTTAAACCAGAACAAAAAAGCTAATATTTTGTTTGTTAAACACATACGTTTTATGGTACGCAATTTGATTTCTAATGAAAAGGACTAAATCAATGAACAATGATACTCTACGCCATACTTTTGTATGTGATACTTTTGTACGTGGTACTTTTGGTTGTCTCCCTGTTTTTCTTTCTTTTTAAGAAATTCAGGTTTGACACCGGTACTGGTCAAACTGCTTTTGCATTGCCTCAAAAAAAGCAAGTTAAACTTTTTACTTCCGGGAAAGTACGAATTTTTCGGTACATCACCCAATACGAATGTCCGAAGTGTGGTTACAAAAGTACGGAAACAGATGGACGTTGTCCTCATTGTGATGAGAAGGAAAATTTCTCTTAAAGTCAAAGCGCTGATTTTTCAAAAAAAACTTTTTAGCCAAAAAATAAATTTCTTTGTCATTTTTCAAAAAAAGTTGTTAACTTTACGGCAACTTTTATGAAAGATGCCCTTACAGCAAATTACCATCGAAAAAATTGTACACAAAAGGCAGGTTCGCATTTTTGTAAGATTTAGCTATAACCAGCCGCTTATTGACCATTTGAAAAAGCTGGAAGGTCATCGTTGGAGTGCGTCGAGGAAAAGCTGGCATTTTCCGGACTCGCCGGGGATGGTTGAAAAAATCAAGATACATTTTGAAGGCCTGGCACAAATAGAGGATAAAATTACGGGCATGCCGGCCATTAATCTAAAAGGATTGCCAAAAAACAGGAATATTTCGGAAAGCACCCAAAAACATCTGCAAGGTTTTGTCAAATATTTACGTGGCAAAAGATACAGTGAAAGCACCGTACACACTTATTCCACTTTTATTGCCGATTTTATGGATTACCTGAAAAACAAGGACATAAACGCCATTAATAATCGGGATGTAGCGCTTTTCTGCGAAGATGTTTTGGTTCCGTTTAATTACTCCGTGAACAGCCAGCGACAATTTATCAGCGCCGTAAAGCAACTGAAAGCTTACATGCCACAATTGCAAATTGACGATTTCACATTGGAACGTCCTCGCAGGACAATGATGTTACCAACGATTTTATCGAAAGAAGAGATTTTGCGGCTGCTCGTCAATACGCGCAACCTGAAACACCGGGCGGCGCTCACGTTGATATATTCTTCAGGGTTGCGCATTAGCGAATTATTAAATCTGGAGTTATCGAATATCAATCCGGAGCGCCGGCAGGTTTTTGTCCGGAGCGGAAAAGGCAGGAAAGACCGCGTGGTCATTTTTGCGGAGAGTTTTTTGCCCATGATGAAAAACTATTTCGCCACATACCGGCCACAAAAGTATTTTATTGAGGGCAAGCCAGGCGAAAAGTACAGCGCAGAGAGTGTACGTTCCATCGTGAAACGTTCGGCCAGGATGGCGGGGATAACCAAGCGGGTAACGCCCCACACGTTACGGCATTCGTTTGCTACCCATTTATTAGAGAATGGAGTGGACATTCGTTACATTCAGGAGTTGCTGGGGCACAGCAGTCCGAAGACCACCATGATTTATACTCATGTAAGCCGCAAGGACATTCTGAGCATTCAGAGCCCGTTGGATACTGCAATCAAGCAAATGATAGAAAATGACAAAAGCAACACAAACATGCTGTTATCCTGACCGTAGTTGAAAATAAATAGTATATTTGGTGTGGATATAAGCCGTTAG
>BTTE01000121.1:0-3260 GCA_036244975.1 bacterium
GACCGTAAGAAGATAGAGATTAGCGGCGAAGCTATTAAAGAAGTGGGCGCCTACAAAGCTACCGTCAAACTGCACAAAGACATTATCGTTGAACTGGCATTGGATGTAAAAGCTGAATAAATTTTTATTTCTGACTTTAAAAAAAAGCCCTTTTCTTTTGCGGAAAGGGCTTTTTTCGTGGGAAAAATTTGGAAACCATTAAGGAGCTGTAATGGTTTTTACTGCAAAGGCAGGATTTGTTTGCCACGAAGGTGCCGAGGGGTTTTCACAAAGAAACACCAAGGGCTTTCGCAGTGCTCTTTTTTGTCGGGAAGGTTTTACAGATACAAGAATAGAAACGTTGGGACGGGGACGCCCGAAGCGGTATGTGACTTCATTTAACACCAAATATATTCCAAAGATTATAATTGGCATAAGTCCCGTGAGGGACGATTCATTACATAACTATGGATTTCAATCCACAGTACACAGAGGTTCATACAAAACAGCTCCTTCGTATTTTATTTTAGTGGCGGCAATTTGCATCAACCCCTATTTGCCTATCTTCGCGTCATGCTAAGCAAAGCCGACATAAAACAGTTGCATGCGTTGCAACAAAACAAATTCCGGCGTAAGTACGGACAATTTCTCGCGGAGGGGAGCATCAACGTGCTGGATTTTATGGGTGGAGCACTGAAGATTGTGCAACTGTTTGCCACGGAGGGATGGATAGCTTCCCATCAAAAAGAGCTGTCGGGGCTGACGTATGAAAGTGTCAACCGGCAGGAGATGGAAAAAATCTCGGCTTTGAAAAATCCTTCGGAGGTATTGGCGGTGGTGGAGAAACCGGAATACCAGTTGCCGGACATTGGCGCTATTGACAGCTATGTTCTGGCATTGGACGACATCAAAGATCCTGGCAACCTGGGCACCATCATCCGTACCGCAGACTGGTTTGGCATACACGATGTGGTTTGCTCGCCGGAAACAGTGGATGTTTTCAACCCGAAAGTGGTACAGGCTACCATGGGTTCGCTGGCACGGGTGCGAGTGCATTATACCGATTTGGCAGCATGGCTGACTGGTAAACCAGAAGAATTGAAAGTTTTTGGTGCGGTGTTGCATGGCAATGATATCAGGAAGGCAGAAAAGCCGGGAAAAGGAATTTTGTTGATTGGAAGTGAAGCACATGGTATTTCTCAGGTTCTTCACCCCATGATTGATGAACCCGTACGAATTCCGGCTATTTCAGGCTCGGGAGCAGAATCGCTGAATGCGGCAGTGGCAACAGCATTGGTCTGCTATAAGTTTGTAATGCAGGGCTAACAACTAATGTCGAACGAGAAAAATCCATTCTTTGAACATGGACATTTGAAGTTTATTGGTTTAAAAAAACATTTTCTATCGTTGTCAAGAACAAGGCAGAAATTATTTTACTTGTTTGTGCACAACAAAATACTGCTCTTTCAACGAAGAGGCTTCCCATATAAGACGGCCATTCATCCATACCTTTTGAAGAAGTTGGCTGCCATTTTTCTGCAATACGTTTATTTTAAAAGTATCTGCTGTACCGTCGGAAAGTTGGAGCGTACAAGAATCAGCAGGAAAAAAAGAGCAAAGCGGTACAGCCCGGAACCAGGGGAATACCAAGCAGGAGAATAACCGAAAGGATTATCCAGGTTTCCCCTGAAAAAAAGCGCCTTTTTCCCATTTTTCATGAAATACAAACGAAAATCATTCAGATTATATGCTGAAGGGTTTTGCGGATTCAATAAATCCTTTCCGTTTTGGTCAACATAAGACAGACCTATTGAGGTATTGACCCAAATCTTAGAGGAATCTTTTTTAGTGCAGGCAGCCAACAAAAGCAGGACGCCAGCAAAGATAAACAATATAAACTTTTTCATAATATATAACTTTAAGGGTGAATATTTACAACTACTTTACTGTCCGAATAAAAACTATAGATAGTACCGCTTGATGTTGTTGGTGTGAACGTATTAAATGAAAACCACCCATTCGCATCTCCCAACTGCCAACCCCAATTCATATGAAAGTATAGATATCCTATTCCCAATGTTGTTCCAGAAACACAGTAAAATTGTTCTATATAACCATCACTTACCCAAGCATGTCCCCCTGGAGGATTTAAAGAATAATCTATTCCCGTAAAAATCACAGGTTGATTTCTATTAAGATTATCCTCAACTACAGCATAATTAGCTGTATTTGCATAATCAATATATTCTGCTGAAGAATAACCAAAAGAATCTGTCAATGCCGGCACAATTGCATTTCCTGATGCACGGGATAGATCACAACTATATCCCATATTTACTGCAATACCAATATCTTTCATTAAACGTGCTGTTTCAAGTGTGCCAGATGTATTCGGCATGTATGACCAATTATATGTGCAGGATAATTATGATACTTCATAATTTGCCCCATTGCAGTGGCAACGCAGCCAGTTACCACATGGCCACATGCACCACCACTAAAACAAGATGAAAGCAAAGTATTATACCCACAACCCTGACTCCAGATAGTTTGAATTAATGGGCCACGGGTTATTGAATAGTCTGTACAGGGAGGGTCCACAGGGGCAATTTTTAAGCCAAGTTGTTTATCCCAAACCTCTTTAATCGAAGGATTTTGCTTTAATCCCTTTTTTCGAATTTTCCTAATTCCATTTTTTGTAGCATATATCCAATAACCCAATCCTGTATTGTCCAAGGCTTTTTTATCCATTTTAAAAGAATGGTTTTTCGAAAAAGCAAGAATAGGCCTTACCCTGTTATCCCCTGATACAATTACGAAACCGCTACTATCATAATTCATAATGTAAAAAAGAGGCTCCCCGTCCTGATCTTTAACTTCATCAACAGATGAAACCTTTCTGGTCTTGGCAGAAGATTTTAAATTACCCTTCGCTTTATTTGCCAAAAAGTCAAAATTCGTAGCAGCCGACAAAGCTTGATCCTTTGTTACAACATAATTTTGGGCTTGCTTTGGTAAAACCAAATCTGTTCTTTGGGTACAAGAAGTAACAAGAACCCCCAAAGCAATGACCATAAAGAAGAGAGTCCGTTTTACAAGGCCTCCAAGTACTCCTTTGTTTTTCAATTTTGTAAGGTTTTCCAGGGTTTTATGATTTAAATGTTGAGTCCACTCCGAAAAGTAATTTCACCTCACAAATAATTGAATAATAGCTGCTTAAAATTTTTATGTAACAATTATTTTACTTATCTTAGCAGTATATTTTAATGTAGTTGTATATG
>BTTE01000122.1:0-3258 GCA_036244975.1 bacterium
GTATAGTTGACCAAACGTCACGGCATCGGTAGCGCCTTTTTCGATAGCGGCTTCGGCTTTTTGCCGGTCATAATTATAATTGGTGACATAAACACTACGCCAGTTTTTGCGCAGGATGCTCAAATCGAAAGCCGGTCCGGCGGCGTCCGGCCTGTCGGCGCCCATCTCGGTGATATGCAAATAGGCCAGGCCAAAACCATTCAACTGCTCTACGGCGTAGCTGAAGGTGGCTTGGGGATCGGAATCCCGCATATCGTTAAACGGCTGAAGCGGTGAAAGCCGGATGCCGACCCGGTCTCCGCCCCAGACATCCCGTACTGCCGCGGTTACTTCCAGCATAAAGCGGGCGCGATTTTCCAGCGAGCCGCCATAGCGATCGGTGCGCCGGTTGCTTCCGTCCCGCAGGAACTGATCCACCAGATAGCCATTCGCGCCGTGAATTTCCACGCCGTCGAATCCCGCTTTTTTGGCGTTTTCCGCGGCGCGGGCATACTGTTCAATCACTTCGGCAATTTCATCGGTTTCCAAAGCCCGGGGTGTTACAAACGGCTTTGGGCCTTCATAAGTGGCTGCCTGCCCCTCGGGAGCGATTGCCGAGGGTGCCACCGGCAATTCACCGTTATGATAATCCGGATGGGAAATTCGCCCCACGTGCCACAACTGCAGGAAAATATGGCCGTCCGCCTCGTGTACCGCCTCCGTTACCCGCCGCCAGCCGCTGACCTGCTCTTCACTATGGATGCCGGGGGTTGCCGGATAACCCACTCCCTGGGGTGAAATTTGGGTTCCTTCGGTTATGAGTAATCCGGCGCTGGCGCGCTGCTGATAATAAGTGGTCATTATTTCCGTGGGAATATTTTTCGGCGCCCGGTTTCGGGTCATCGGCGCCATAAAAATGCGGTTGGGCAGTGTGTAAGGCCCCAATTTTAATGGTTTGAACAGTTCATTCGCCATCGGTTTTCTCCTTTTGTTTAACGAATCGATAAGTTGTTATTTAATTATTACCTTATTTCTTTAATTAATGAATCATCGAAATTCTTCCTAAAAAAACTTTTTCCTTCTTAACCTGGTTTATTCATAAATTTAAACTTGGTAAAAAAATGAGCTTATTTGCTCCCCATTACTGGTTTTATGGTGACCCGTATTTCGTATTTCTAAGTTCAGATGAAAACTGTCCTACGATAAGGCTGATATATTTATCAAAAACCACTGATTTCCGGGATTAGAGACGTCGCATTCCCTCAACCGGTTCTTTATAGGCTTCTTGCTGTCTTTTTTATCCTGTTAAAACATCTTCCTGGATGTGGCTAAGTTTTTGCCAGTAATGCAAATATCCCGCTGCATCTTTCTATCACCTCTTTATGTGGATAAGACTCCGGTAGTTGAACTTTGATTCGGGTTCTCATTTCTTGAACCTGGGCCCCTATTTTCAGAAGCTTTACCCGAAGGGTCTCGAAACTGGCCCGGGCAAATTGAGTATGCTTTAAAACATGGCTCCGCAACGCATGCAACAGTACATAGGCGGCCGAATGAATAAACAAACGAAACTGATTGGCGGCGAAGCGATGACACGAGGTGCGATCGGATTTTAGATAGACCTTATGCTCCTTTATCATATTCTCCATATTCCCACGACGACAATAAATATATTCATAGACCATTCGCGTTTTAGCCAAGTACATATTCGTGACCACAAAGCGGATGTTTTCTCCACGATCTCCTCTTTCTATCTTCGCCACAATTCGGTAAGCTTGCTCCCAACTGTTCGCCTGATAATAAAATGAATGGTATAATTTAACCGGCTGATGTTGCTCCTGGTATAAACGTTTGGCGCGTTCTCTTACCCCTTTACAACGCTCCCGTAAAACGGCATTGGAAGTCAAACCCGTTATAAAATACACATTCTTTTGCCCTTCTATCCACTGATGGATAACCGGAGAGCTAAAGTGCCCATCGGCGCGGAACACCAGAAGGGTCTTTGGCCAGACCTGGCGCAGCTTATTGACCAAACGCTTCAGGATGGCCAGGCTCTGTTGACCACTACTGCGTTTGCCAGGTTTCAATAGGGCGGTGATGAATTTGCCACTCAATCCTTCATAAACGTGCAAAGGACAATAACAATATTCGCCATAATAGCCATTAAACAAACTCAATTGCTGCTGACCATGAACCGGGTCTACCGTATCATCAAAATCCAGCACGATCACTTTAGGCGCTTTATCATAACCGGCGATAAAGGTGTGGACAAAGGTTTCGGCAATTCGATATAATTCTTTGACAGATATGCTATTCTCGAAACGACTCATGGTCGGTTGACTGGCTAAAGGAGCGCCGGTTTTAGGTCGGCGATCCGCGGCCATCTTGAAGATCGGATCCTCCCGAAGATGGTCACAATCATTCCCATCTTCCCATCCGCAAGCTATCTGATAAACGCGTTGACTCAACATCGCTTTGACACTTTGCGTTACATAACGCTGATCCCGCTCATCAGCGATACAACCTGTAATCTGATCTAATATGCCCATTTGTCTTTCAGTCTCTCTTAATAATAAGACCCCGGCATCCGAAGATAACGCACCCCCATTAAAATCAATCTCTATTCTCGTTGAATCGATACCGGATAAAGGCAATGAAAATCCCCGATTTCGGACTTGACTTTTACCCGGACCAGACAATAATTTATTGGAAATGGAGTTCATGTTATTCCTCGTTGTTAGTTGCTTGTCTAACTACTTGTAATTTAAACAATTATGAGGATAATATGAACTCCTTTTTTTACTATTTATGAATAATTCGGGTTACTCTTTACAACATAACATTTTTTTAATATTTGGGTAAGCCTGTCAACCTTTCCTTCTTATCAGCCATAAATAATGCTTAAACAAAAGCGCGGGGATTAGGAAAGCAAGCGCCTGTTCGCTCATTTTATCTCCATCGCTCAGAAAAAAAAGTATTCCTTTCCGGCAAAGCAGGCCCCGGCACGTGCGCAGTTCACTGACGGAAACTTCGGTTCCGGCAATTGAATCGTGTGCCCCAAGCGTTCCCGCCGGAAAATCTGCGGTTCAAATTAGGCCACAATCACTTTTTTATCGATTTTTGTAAACTTATCTTGACTTCCGGCGTTAATTTTGTATTTTAAAATGTATGTTAAATGTAATTACATTGAAATTTCAAATTTTGTTTGGAGATTAACATGGCCCGAACCGCAACAATACAGGCGCGAATTGATCCTGAGATCAAAGCTAAAGCGCAAAAAAT
>BTTE01000123.1:0-3151 GCA_036244975.1 bacterium
TTAGTAACATTGCAGGGTCTTTTAAAGTGGCAGCCATAGACCGAAATAGCCATTAAGAGTTAAAGATATTGATTTCGGCTATAATCAAATATTAGTTAGAGAATCAAAAGGGGGAAAAGACCGTACAACTACGTTGCCACAGAAAATTGTTGAGCCGTTAAAAGAACATTTAAATAAGGTGAAGAAAATCCATATAGAAGATTTGAAAAATGGTTTTGGTAGTGTATATTTGCCTTATGCAATAGAAGGAAAGTATCCAAACGCAAAATATGAATGGGGCTGGCAATATGTTTTTCCCGCAACAAAAATTTCAACGGACCCAAGAACAGGAATACAAAGAGGGCATCATTTATATGATACAGTTATTCAAAAAGCTGTTAAACAGGCTATTAGAAATGCAGGCATCGATAAGCAGGCAAGTTGCCATACTTTTAGACATTCATTTGCAACTCACTTGCTTGAATCAGGATATGATATAAGAACAATACAGGAATTATTGGGACATACAAATGTGGAGACAACAATGATTTATACGCATGTGATTAATCAAGGAAGAAAAGGGGTAAGGAGTCCCGTAGATTTTTAGTATATGTTGCCCAAACGAGCAACATATACAAGCGAAGAAAAAAGGAGGAAATATGTTACCATTTTTCTACATCATCCTGGGATTGATTGTCCTTCTCAGCTTAATAGCTATTATCTGGAGATATTCTTCTCAGCGGTCATCCATTCCTTGCCCGACCTGGTTGAGTAAGCTGGTCGAATTGGATAATCCTGTTTTGAAAAATAATAGCGCTCGCCAAATTATTCAACATTTGGCGCTCAAACCTGGGATGGAAGTATTAGATTTTGGCTGTGGCCCAGGACGGTTGACCATTCCTGTGGCGAAACAAACTGGCCCTACCGGCGAAGTAGCTGCCTTTGATATCCAAGATGGGATGCTGCAACGAGTTCGGATTAAGGCCCAGGCTGAACATCTGGACAACATTCAATTCATCCAAGGGGAAGCCGGAGCGGGAAAACTGGGGCACAATCAATATGACAGGGTGTTGCTGGTAACGGTACTTGGGGAGATACCCGACCGAAAAGCGGTGCTGGCAGAGATATTTGATAGTCTCAAGCCAAGCGGTATCTTATCTGTGACCGAAGTCATTGCTGACCCACATTTTCAGAGGCGTGCAAGTGTGACGAGTGCAGTTAGTTCAGTAGGTTTTGTGGAGCGAGAATTTTTTGGCAATCGGATATCTTACACGATAAATTTTGAAAAACCGTAAACCGCGCCCAACAACGGCTTGCACCCGACTGCCTACCGCCCAGTAGTATATCAACCACCCTCTGCCAGCGAAAAAGCCTTTGGTTGGGGCAGGTCTTGCTGGCCCGGCAGCGGGTGAAGCCGAATCATTGGGCCATGCGTGATAAAGTTGTGTAATCACCACACCAAAGGAGGTTCAGTTATATTGTAACAGCCCCCTATAAGACCGGACTGAATTAGTGTAATTTAAAACACTAATTTTGTAGATATGAAAATGCACCTTCAACCGTTGGTAGCGCTTTGCGATGAAAAGATTAACATTTCTTTTTCTGACGTACCACCATTGAGTAAAGTCAAAATCAGCGCTTCCATGTGTTTACCATGGGCAAAAAGTGTAGCCTATGAGTCCTTTGCCTGGTTCACTGCGGATTCGACTGGTCACGTCGATTTATCAAAGCAGAAACCCGATACCGGAACCTATGACTTTGTCGATAGCATGGGGCCGATTTTATCCATGCAGAGCAAGGATAAAAACGCTATAAAAAAGATAGGTCAAAATATCTCTGTGAATGAAAGTATTTTCATTGATATTTCAGCCGAATGCAGACAAGAAAGGGCAAGTGCGAAACTGGAACGATTGTTTAAGACTCCGGAAGTCAAGAGCCAAAGAATCTCCGATGTATTTGTCGGCGAATTGTTCTATACAGAAAATCCCGGCAATAAAACGATTGTATTTTTTGGTGGTTCAGGCAGCGGTCTCGCAGTAAATTCGCCCATCGCCACTTTATTAGCCTCTCATGGTTTCAATGTCTTATCCGTGGCATATTTTGGAGAGAACGGCTTACCGTCCCGGCCGTCGGAGATTCCACTCGAATACTTTGAAGGAGTATTCACCTGGCTGTTGAAAAATCCTATCACAAATACTAAAGAGATACAAATCTTAAGTATGTCTAAAGGCGCCGAACTGTCTCTAATCCTCGCATCAAGGTATCCATTCATTAAAAAGGTGGCAGCGTTTGCACCACACGCGTATTGCTTTAAAGGGGTCACCTTCAAGAATGTTTCCTCATGGACATACGAAGGAAAACCTTTACCTTTTATACAGTTGAAGAACCGTTGGATATTTGGAAATATGCTCGGTTGTTTCATAAAGAATAAGCCCTTCGGGTTTACCTACACTTATAAGAAGGGTCTGAATGCTGCAAAAAACAAAGAAGCCGCACGCATTAAAATAGAAAATGCACAAGCCGACCTACTGCTGTTTACCACTAAGCAAAACGGCATGTGGAACTCATACGATGGCTGTGTTCAAATAATGGATACGTTGCGAAAAAGCAACTACCAGCACAAATATGATTGGGTCGTTTATGAAGATGCAGGCGAACCCCCGTTGCTCGTTCCCTATGTGATACCGGCTGGCGAGACAACAGCCAAGATGGCTCCTCGCCTTGTGTTTTCTCTTGGTGGGACATTAGAAGGAAACGCACATGCACAGGCAGATTCATGGGAGAAAGCCATTGAATTTTTCAGGAAATAGCGTTAACACTGAATATGAAGAACCGCCCCACGCATTTTCACACGGTAAAGTTATCCCTTGATGGGTTGCTTCCCAGCAGAGCCCATCTCTGTTTCACTTTACAAAACAAAGGTAAATATAGTTTGATAAATGAGAAAAATATTTTATTAACAGAAGTTCATAAAAACTGAATATAGTGTCAACCATATTTATGAACGGATATAGATCAAAAATCATAATTCAAGTAAGATGGAGTTGAAAACCATGAATGCAAATCAAGATCACCAAATTCTCTATGCGGCTTTCGAGAATGATATTCAAATTCCGATACTGGATATTACTCATCCCCTTTTCAACGCAAGTATTGATGAACAGGCGTATCA
>BTTE01000124.1:0-3120 GCA_036244975.1 bacterium
ATATTACAGGCATCCAATTTTATCAAGAAAAATACCGACAAAAATAAAACCCATCAGTTTCAACAGAACCGCTTATTTTTGCAAACTATATAAAGCCAAATGTAAATGGACAAACTGGCAAAATTGATTATACAGTTTAAATGGCCGATAATTATTCTCGCTATTCTGCTCACCGGCTTCTTCGGATATGCGTTAACAAAAATCAAAATTGACTCCAATGTTATTGACTCTTTGCCTGCCAACGATTCAGTGGTTTCCCTTTTCAAAAATATTGGAGAGCAATTTGGTGGGAATCAGGTAGGTATGGTCATTGTGGAGTCGGACAATGTCTTTAAGCCTGCCGTACTGAAAGATCTGCAGAGTGTTACGAAAACACTGGGGAATCTTAAAGGAGTTTCTTCCGTTACCAGTCTTACCAACATTCTTGATTTTGATGGTGTGGGAAATGATTTTCAGGTAAACCCGCTTATTGACATGCACAAGCTTCCTGATACACAACAGGGAATTGACAGCCTGAAGCAAATGGTGGTATCCAATAAAATGTATCGGGGAAACCTGGTTTCGGCAGATGGAAGCGCCAGTCTTGTGATATTTAAATTTTCTGCCGGAAGCAATGGCGGGGCGGTGGTAAAAGAGGTGAAGAAAGCTATCGAAAAGCTTCCATTGCACGAAAAAGTCTATTATGCCGGCGGCCCTTTTGTTACGGCCATGGTTTCCAGACTCATTTCCGGAGACCTGCTTTTTCTGGTACCCTTTACATTTCTGGTGATTTCTATCATTCTTTATTTGAGTTTTCATTCGCTTCAGGGGATTGTTCTGCCCATGTTGACGGCTGCTATGGCCATTATCTGGGCGTTGGGCTCCATGCCGCTGATGGGCCTTGACATGTCGATGGTTTCCAATAATATTCCCATTATTCTTATGGCGGTGGGCAGTGCTTATACCATCCATGTGCTCAACCGCATCAACCAATGTCGTGAAAAAGACTACAGAAAGGCCGTTCAGAAAGCGCTGGGTCATATATTTATTCCGGTTAGCCTGGCAGCGCTTACCACGATGATTGGATTTATCTCTTTCATTTTTGGCGCTTACCTGAAGATGATCCGGAATTTTGGCCTTGTAACGGCAATGGGCACCTTTTTTGCCGCACTGTTATCGCTGTTTTTTATCCCGGCGCTTCTCGCCACTTTGCCCAAAAAGCCAAAGAGGAAAACAACTTCCAAACCGGTAAAATCATATCTTAATGACTATGTGCTTACCCCGTTAACTGCACTGGTGCTGAAACACCCCAAATATATCTTTACCGTCTGGATAGTGCTCATTCTTATTAGTTTATCAGGACTTTTCTCTATCCGGCGCAGCGTAGATGTGAGCGATTACTTCAAAAAATCAAATCCAGGGCACATTGCCGAAACAATTATGGCAAAGAAGTTTGGCGGAACCAAGCCTGTATTTTTGCAGTTTACGGGCGACATGCAGAATCCTGAGGTACTGAAAACCATGAAAAAAGCTGAAGATTATCTTGAAAAAAGTCCTTCTATTATCTCCGCCCGGTCCATTGCTGACATTATTATAAAACTGAACGGGGCGCTGACCGGGAAATACAAAATCCCGGATAGCAAAGCGGCCATTGGCCAGTTGTGGTTTCTGTTGGATGGAGATAATAACCTATCACAATTAGTGTCGGAAGACATGGATAAAGGAATCGTTGTGGCAAAATTCAACGGAAAGGGTAACAATGCCGCAGCTGATTTTGAAAAATATATGAAACCCTTTTTGGCACAAAACAGCCGTCCGGGTTATAAAATTCAAATGACAGGAATGCCGTTTATTGATGCTGAGATGGACCAGAGTCTGCTGAACAGCCAGGTTGTTAGTCTGATCATTGCCACTGTTTTTGTCATAGGCATTGTCAGCCTTATTTTGTTGTCGTTTTCCAAAGGCTTACTCACCAGTATTCCCATAGCGGTTACCACTATTATTTTGTTCGGAACGATGGGCCTTTCCGGTATTCCTTTAAATATGGGAACCGTGCTGGTAGCGAGTATTGCTATGGGAATCGGCATCGACTACTCCATCCATTTTATCACCCATTTTAACGAAGGTTTAAAAAAGGGACTTTCCGTGCAGGAAGCCATAACGGCAACCATGAAAATGAGCGGGAAAGCCATTTTAATTAATTTCAGCTCCGTTTCCGGAGGATTTCTGGTTTTAGTCTTCTCCAAATTAGTCCCTATGCAATATTTTGGATTTTTAGTGGCTTTAAGTATGCTGAGTTCAAGTCTCGGGGCGCTTACTCTTCTTCCGGTTATCCTGATTATCAGAAACAAAAAACAATTGAAAAAAGCATAAAATGAAAAGAATCAGTATAGGCATATTCCTTCTTTTGGCGTTCATAGCCGTTGCTCCGTTTCATCTTCTGGCCCAAAATGCCGGGGAGATTTTGCAAAAAATGGATGCACAGGCTGC
This sequence comes from bacterium, assembly GCA_036244975.1. Taxonomy (GTDB): domain Bacteria; phylum Bacteroidota; class Bacteroidia; order Bacteroidales; family F082; genus Sulfidibacterium. The sequence continues at coordinate 2,470 of BTTE01000124.1, forward strand.
CACTATCAAAGACAAAGAAGCGAATGTGGTCATGGAAATGATAAATAACAAAACCGGCAAAGTAAGAATACAAAAGGCCGTTTTGAAACAGAAAATGCCATACAAAACGCTTTTCCATTTTACCTATCCACCTTCGCAGGCAGGAATCGGAACTCTGTCATTACCCGGAAACATTGTTTATTTGTATATGCCGGCTTTTGGAAGACCAAAAAAGATTTCAAAAATTGCGAATAGCGGCGCTTTCTCCCGTTCTGATTTTTCTACAGAAGACATGGGACCAAAAAACTGGGCTGCAAATTATACAGCCACCATTTTGAACACCAACGATATCGCTTTTGTTTTAAAACTTATTCCGGGAAACAAAGAAGATGTTTATTCGAAACTAGTTGTTACGGTGAACAAACGGCATTATTTCCCGGAAAAAATTGTCTATTACAATACACAGGGGAAAGCCGTAAAACAGGCAGATTATCAATACGAAAAAATCGGAAACCTGTGGAATGCCCGTGTAGTTAGCATGACCAACTTACTCAAAAATCATACAACACGTATCATCAATTCAAATGTAAAATTAAACCGGGGTTTGAAGGACAGCGAATTTACCGTCGAACAATTAGTCCTCCCTGCAAAAAGAAAGAATGAAAAATAATC
>BTTE01000125.1:0-3072 GCA_036244975.1 bacterium
TCATTCAACATTCCGAAATGCCCAAGTGGCGGAATTGGTAGACGCGCTAGTTTCAGGGACTAGTGATCGCAAGGTCGTGTAGGTTCGAGTCCTATCTTGGGCACCTCTGAAAAGTTCACATTTTCAACAAGATGTGAGCTTTTTTTATGCTTTTTATTTTAATGATTTTTTGGGCGACGGCCAGGCTATCCGCTTTAGCGGTGTTGCCGCCGGCAGGTTTTGCTCCGTCGGTGCGTGGGCTTCGTTCCTCAGCCTCCGCCCGCCGGCAAAAACCAAGCCCCCGGCTTCCACAGGCTGCCGCTCCTATCCTTGTCGCTTATATAAAATTCATCCTGTCCAAAATTTATAACCATCAGTCAAAACAATGTACTATTTTCTATTTTAGCAAAAAAAATATTTGAAATTGAAAAAAACCATTTTCCCCATTCTTCTTACATTGCTCGTTGGCTTCGTAACCATTAGCGCAATGGCACAGTCGTGGAATCAAAAATTTAACCTCGGCATTACCTATTCCTCACTGAATGAGCAAAGCAGGCTGGCATCGGTTTTTAACCTGCTGGCTTCCAACGACAACAAAAACGTAAACAACCTAAGGTTGCAGCTTACCTTCGGGATGCATTTTTCTCTTTCCAAAACAGCTGACGGACAGGTCATTTTACACTATTCCGGCTACGGGCTACATATAAATGGTGATGTTTTCTTTCGCAACTTTAAAGTGGATACGCTATTGCTGCCCGAAAAACTCTCCGTCAAATTCCTGCTATTAAAAGACAACCGTCTCGTAAGTACTTTAAACTGGGAGATTTCTACAGATAAAGGACAGATTATTTTACCGTTTCCTGAAAACATCTCCCTGTCAAAACTTTCGGTCGGCATGCAGGTAAAGCAGATGGCTTACACACAAAAAGCCTATACACGGTTTTTACAAACAGCCGGCCTAATCAACAACTATTACGGCTATACCAAAATCATGCAGGAGATGCCCCGGCTCTTGATGGAAACCTCCGAAGCGAGCCAACCGCCGGCTGCCAGTTTTTTTCTGAACTATGTAGCGCTTTCCCGCCTGAAAAATTACATACAGCAACATAATTTTACAGCACGCCTTCACCTCGGTCAATATGACCCGCTGAGTTTTGATAAAACATTCAAAGCCATAATTCGCCGGCAAATACGTATGAAAACACTGTCGCAACAACAGCTGCAGCAAGACCCTCCATCCGGGTTGGAGGGCAAAGAAATTTTTACCCGTGGTTACGTGGCTCTTTCCATCAAAGCCGTGGCGCTTTCACAAGAGCAACAACCTTACATAGCAACCAGTTTCAGCGAGTTTGCCCGGCTGTTTTCCAATAACAACGAGGCTGCTTTTGTCCGGCAGGCAGCAACCTATTACGACCAAAACAGCAAGCCGGGGCAAGCCACTACCCCCGAGGAAATCTATAAATATTTTATTGAAGCAGCATCACTGAAAATCAGACAACAGTCTTTTGTTCCTGCATTGGACTTTCTCTCCGACGCCGTGTACTTTGAAAATCATTTTCCAGGAGTAAAACGTACTGCGCAATTCAACAAAGGTCTTATCGATGCCCGCGACGGGCTGGCAGTTTCTTATTTAAAAGTGGCCACTGTTGCATCTGAAAAAAATGACAACAAGCTGGCAAACAAATATATACAAAAAGCCTCCCAAAGTCTGAAAGCTTATAACAACCGAATAAAGTCCCCGACAAGCACGCCCTGTTATTCGCAGTATGCCGGCAAAATGCTTCACATGGCAGAGAAAGCCATGGCACAGGACCATTTTCACCGGGCGCTTTCTCTATTAGGCACAGCCCGGGCAGCATGCAGCCGGCTACCGGCCATCGATTCGTTACGGCTTCAGGTCTATGGTAAACTAATGGAACACAGGCTTTCCACATCGCGGCACCTGTTGGAACAGGGCGACCTCGCAGCTTCACGCGATACCTTGTTGAAAATCACAAAAGATTATCCATCCCTTTCCGGTAAAGCCGGCCGGGACAAAGACATAACAAACATGGCAAAAGCCATTTTCTTTCAGACGATTGAAAAAGGCACACGTTTACATACTCAAAACCGGAACGAACAAGCCATTGATTTTCTGAGCAGCGCCACGCAACTGCAACACACATTTTCGCTGCCTGCTTCTCAGCAGCTGGACACGCTTATCGCCCAAACCACCGTTCCCTATATCTTGTCCATCGCGGATGAGGCCAACCTGGAAATCTGGAAAAAGCATTTCCAAAAAGCCGATTCCATTTACCGGCTGGCACAAAGCCTCAGCCTGCGCTACCGGGTTTCTGAAAACAACGAAATTAAAAACGCATTCAATGCCCTTTCGGTTAAAATTAAAGTGGCCGGTTGCCAATGGAAACAGGAGGAAATTTCCCGCCTTTTCATACAAGCCAACCGGGCGGTGAAAGCTTACCAAATGGCTGCTGCCAAAAGTTATTTTCTCAAAGCCAGACAACTTTACGCTCATGCCGGCTCCTGCCAACCGAACAAACAACAAACAGACAGCACTTTTGGTGTTTACGAAAAACTGTTCAGGTTTACCGATGAATACCACCGGCTCACGTTGCAGCTTTTCGACAAAGGTTTTACAGCCGTTTTGCCGGGATTCGTGAAGCTGGAAAAACAATACCAGGCCGGACATCTGGAAAAATTCGGGCTTCCTTTTACCGGCCCGTATCCGTTTGTCCGGAGCCAGCGCTCTGAGAGACTCACCATGGAAGCCGTTCATTATTTTATTCAAAACAAAGCGTTTGCAGAAGCCTTACGCTATCTGCAACTCTCCGGAAATATTGCGAAAGCCAAATCGCAGCAAAAACAGATTGCTATGGGATTAGCAAACAAAGGCATTCAGCCACGGAGCCTTTTTTTGACGCAGCCCGAATGGGCATCCTTTGCCAAAATGTACCGGAAAGCGCTTGCAGCAAAAGGGAAATAAACCACAATGGGCTAAAAATCTAATCCACATTGCAAATGCAGCCGAAGGTTTGGATATCGAAAACCACAAAAAGTAATTGCCCTTGACAGACTGCTTAAAGGTAACGACCA
>BTTE01000126.1:0-3048 GCA_036244975.1 bacterium
CTTCCTGGGAATACGATGTGGTGGAAGCCGGATACAAATACAACATGCCGGATGTCAACGCAGCCATTGGTCTGGCACAATTGGAAAAGGCGGAGGAGTTTCGTGCAGAACGACAGCGGGTAGCAGAATATTATTATGAGCATCTAACTCCTTTAAAACACCTCATAGACCTTCCGGTAACTCATGTTCCGTTTCAGGATCACGCCTGGCACCTGTTTCCGCTGGTGCTGAAAGAAAACGCACCCGTGAGTAGAAACAAATTCATTGAAGAAATGGCGGAAGCCGGGATTGGAACTTCCGTACATTACAAACCCCTGCACAGGATGACCTACTATAAAAACAAATATCAGCTTAAAGCTTCCGATTTTCCCAATACGGAGAAAACATGGCGGGGGAACGTCTCTCTCCCGATTTTTCCTTACATGCAGGATGATGAATTAAACTATATCTGTGAAAGCATTGAAAAGATATTAGTACCCTGACCCGGACAAGCCATCGTTTCCGACTCACAATAGAGACGTGTTTTTGGGTGATATATCTTGCAATTTATATTTTAGGCCAATTCTTTCCTGGCACTTCAAAATATTATTTAGCCAAAACTCCGGGTAAAGTTTATAAATTATTCGTACATTTGTAAGTGCAAATGGTTTTCAGTTTTGAAAACAAGACAGTATTAGAAACTCTGACTTCTGTGTTGTCAAACATTGTCCCGGTTTAACAGATAAAAATATATGGTAAAATTAATCATAGATTCGTTTTCAGAGCGGTATATATCACGCTGGTTTATTTTTGCGTTTGATGCATTTCTGGTGATATTTACTTTGTGGTTTTCTGGTCTGATACATAATAATTTTATCCTGAATGAACTCAACCCGGGTGCTTTCTTCCTGCATTTAAGATTTGTCTTCTTTATTTATATCGGGACCTTTCTCTTTTTTCGTACATTTTCCGGAATCGTCAGACAAACGAGTCTCTCCGACGCTTTTGTGGCTTTTAAAGCCATTACCCTGGGGTTTGTTATTATTCTCGTGTTGGCTCTCATTTCTCGTCGCGCAGAAACAGCTTCCGTAAACTGGCCATCCTATTCCGTGTTGACCCTGCAATATTTGTTGTTACTGATCTCTCTTATCGGAAGCCGGTTTGTGGTGAAAAGTGCCTATAGCCGGATTACACATATTCCTTTAAAAAAAGAGATCGGAGTGGTTATTTATGGCGCCGGTACTGCCGGTGTTCTTACAAAAAATACACTTTATGAAGATAAAGAGGATCACTACAAAGTGATTGCCTTTATTGACGACAATCCCTACCTCGCTTATAAAACACTGGAAGGAATTCCTATTGTCTCTTATTTTGTTGCCTTACGCCCCTCCTTTATCAAACGGCATAATGTAAAACAACTGATTATTTCCATTCCATCTTTATATCCGGAAAGAAAAAAAGAAATTATTGAAACCTGTCTTAATTTGGGTATCCAGGTGAAAGTTGTTCCTGCTCTTAATCTATGGATTCACGGTCAGCTTAACGCCCATCAACTGGAAAGGGTTAAAATTGAAGAGTTATTACAGCGGGATCCTATTTTAATTGACAGTAAAAATGTCTATCGGGAATTAAAAAATAAAGTTATCCTGATTACCGGTGCGGCAGGTTCCATAGGCAGCGAGCTGGCAAGACAGGTCTTAACCCACTCTCCCAAAAGGCTTGTGTTGGTTGACCAGGGAGAATCTGCTATTTATGCGCTACAGTATGAGCTAAACAACTTTTCCAAGCGGAGAATCAACCCTCATCTTGTTGAGTTTCTGGTGGCTAATGTAAAAGATCGTTTGCGGATGACCAGTATCATGGATACATACCGGCCGGATATTGTTTTTCATGCAGCGGCTTATAAACATGTTCCTTTAATGGAAGAAAATCCATACGAGGCATTGATGGTGAATGTCTTTGGGACAAAAATTATGGCAGATTTAGCGTTGAAATTCGAAGTGGAAAAGTTTGTTATGATTTCCACGGATAAAGCGGTTAATCCGACCAACATTATGGGAGCTTCCAAACGCATTGCTGAGATATATATTCAAAGTCTCGCTAACGGGAGAACGCGGTTTGTTACCACAAGATTTGGCAATGTGCTGGGATCCAACGGTTCTGTTGTTCCGCTATTTCGTAAACAAATTGAACACGGAGGCCCGGTTACCATTACCCACAAGGATATCACCCGCTATTTTATGACCATACAGGAAGCATGCAGTCTGGTACTGGAGGCCGGAGCCATGGGAAAAGGCGATGATATTTTTGTTTTCGATATGGGAAAACCTGTAAAAATTTATGATCTCGCCGTGAAAATGATACAGTTGTATGGCTTTAAACCGGAGGTTGATATAAAGATAAAGGAAACCGGCTTGCGGTCGGGTGAAAAACTTTATGAAGAGTTGCTTACAAATAACGAAAACCTGTTGCCAACACCCCATCCCAAAATTATGCGTGCCCGGATTTCCGGTCTCTCTTACAAGGAAGTCAGTAAGTTTATTGATGAACTAACCGGACTTATCATTGAAGAAGATGAGTTTTTAATCGTTCGGAAAATGAAAGAAATTGTTCCTGAATTTGTAAGTAATAACTCTGTTTTTCAGGTGCTTGATAAAGATATTTAGGTTGGCAATTCCGGGGTGGCCTGTGCCGGAAGCTGCCCACCGGGTAAAATATATCAGCTGTATTTCATTACAATCCTTTATGTTATCCAAAACAAAATCCCATGGATAGAAAAATCCGTTTCTGTTTTTCTCTTTTTATATTGCTTTTCGTAAGCTTGCCTGCGTTTTCACAAAGCGCTTATCTTCCTTTAAATCAGGAATATAATCGCTCCTTGCAGAAAGCTTTGTATAGTAAGAATATTCGATTTCATACCTCCATACGGCCTTATGCCTTTCGGGATGTAAATGCTTTGGTTAATTATGATTCGTTGCAGTCACTACTGCGTATGAACCGTGTGATTGAAAAAAAGTGGAAACAAAAAGCGTGGGACAAACTTTTTAATGATGATGTGATAACTCTTTA
>BTTE01000127.1:0-2954 GCA_036244975.1 bacterium
TTATTCTTTTTGGAGTAATAGACCTGCCGGATCACCTTGAGCCGGTTTTGCTCATACAACTTGATTGTGTCAGGATTCAGGCCGGATTCCGGCTTGAAAAAAGCGCACTTGAAACGGACTCCGTAATCCACAAAGCCGTTGCGAATCACATCCAGACTGCCGCGCAAGTCCATCTCTTTATAAAGCCGTTGAATAATGCGGTTTTCCACATCGCTGCCATGGATTGCCGATAGCTTTTCCCATTGTCTGCCTTGGGTATCTTTTAAGAACTGTAGCACCTCGGTTTTGAACATTCCCAGTTCAGGGCTGTAATCACTGGCATTGCCTTCGCTGTAGCCACCGGTTTCGATCAGGGTTTGCATTATGGCGGTTTCAAAAGTGTTTTCTGAGGTTATCTGACTCATTCCGCCTGCCCCTCCCCAGCGTCTTCCTGTTGTTTTTCCATGAATTGGGAATAGGCAATCTGCCAGATGATAGTTTTGACTAAATGTTTATCCCGCCTGCTTAAATCTTCTCTCAAATTTCCTTCAGGATAACATTTTCTTATAAATTCAGTATCATCCCCATAAACCTCCTCTTCAATTTGAGGAAGAATATCCGGCAGAGCGTCTTCGATTATCTCTCCCGTATCCGGGTCAATATATTTTACAGCCGGGTTATTCTCTGTGCTGATCTCTTTGCCCAAAAATGTCTTCCTGCCGCTGACAGAAGGCCAATACACCCCTAAAAATTCTGTTGCGCCCGGCGGATGAATCTTTGCCAGCTGCACGGCCCCGTCAATGCTGGAAAAGGACGACTCCCGAATCATTTCCACCAGCACTTTAAATGGTTCCATGTCAAACCGGCGGGACAGGGTTTTGCCGCTTTTGCTGATCTCATCCACCAGCAAATCCTGTGATTTCTCCAGCTCATCACCGATAAAACTGTAAAACATCTCGTCACTATTGGTTTCATCATGGACAAAGGCTCCTGCCTCGTGGTTGTATTCCAGCTTCCAGAGCTTGAAGGTGTTAGCTTGCCATGACCAGCCGCCAAAGAGAAACTGAAACTCACCCAGCACGCTTTTAAAATCCAGGGTGCCGTAATCAGTGATAGAATGACAAAGCGAAGTGAACAGGCGGGTCAGATAATCCAGCACCTCGGTAATATCGGTATGGGAATTGGAAAGATGCTCGTCAAATTTGATGGAAGAGATCAGGTTCAGAATCAGCGGGTAGGTGCGATTGGTTTCACCGGCAAAACAGATCAGACAGTCTTTTCTGGGCAGTTCAAATAACTTAACCCCGGAATGCCAGCGTTCTCCGCCGGAAAGGCAACTGTCGGTAGCAAAAACCAGCTCTTTTTCATTATTTATCTCCCGCAGCCAGGCAACACACAGGGTCATGATGCTGCCTCCTGCGTCACCTTGATCTTGCCGGTGACCACCTCGGAAATCAGAGCGGTGCGGTACTCTTTTTGGAGTTCGATGATCTGTTTGGTTCTGGCAATTTTGGCGTTGATTCGGGTGGTTTCGGTTTCGATATGATGGACTATGGCGTTTTGGTCTTTTAGTGGAGGAACAAGCACATCTACACCTTTCAATTTAGAACCATTTATGTGGAATAATATTTCACCAGTCTTAATTTGCTGAAGTGATGCGTAACCATATTGAGATACAAGTAAAAAAAGAAAGTACTTTGGTTTAAAAACTAATTTATTGACCCGTACTATTAATAGTGCGTGACAATTAGCATCTTCAAACTCGTCGGGTACAATGCCCACATCACCTATTGTGCCAGTTTGAACAACTAATAGATCGTTTGTTTTGAGTATCGACTTTTCATGTGCAACAGACCATTCTTGACTAACGTAATAATTACCGTTCGGTGTAAAATTAATTGTATTATTTTTTATATGTATGCCTTGAATATACGGCACACCTTTAGACTGCATTATCCCTATAGTTGGCCCTACATAACCATTTGTAAGTTTTTTAACAGTCCTTGCTAATTTTTTAACCTCCCACCCCTCAGGAATCTCCCCCAGCCAGTCAATGCCGCTGTCTTTTAGTTTGACATTGGGGTCAATGCCTTTGGTGACGGCCTGATTGATAATGGCGGTTTTTTCCTCTTCATACAGTTCAAGCAGCCGTTCTTTCTGGGCAATGAGTTCATCAATCTCCGCTGTCTTGCGGTCAAGGTAGTTGGCGATGGCGGTTTGGATGGGAATCGTCGGATATGCAATCTCTAAATTTGATATAAAGTCCCAAGATACTCTGGGCATTTTTGAACCGAAAGTAGAACCATTTGTAGTTTCAATAAATCTTTTTGACAAAATGAGCTTTGATCCATAGTTTTCAGATATTTCATTCTTGCTTCTGAAAATAAAAAAATCTCCTATAGCTTTACCTTGGAAATTCGCCAAATATACTTTTGCCAAATATGGTCTCAGCTTACCAAAAAGAATATCCCCAACTTTAAAATGTACGCCATCACCTTCAAAATCAGTCTCAGTCTGAATTAATTTACCAGATTCACTCTCAATATTTTCAAGTCCTATCTTTGGGAAATCATCCTCAGTTTTGTCAGTAATCAAATCAAACAGATACTTAAAACGCTTAACCTCCCACTCCTCAGGAATCTCCCCAATCCACTCAACCCCGCTGTCCTTATATTTCTCGTAACGCTCCATTATTTGGAATCCAGTTGCACATGGGGACAATTTGTCCCTACAGGCACACCTGTGTTTATTTTGTCCATCTGTAGACAAACTGTCGATGGTTCAAAATTGGATGTTTTCTTCATCAACTTTTCAGCCATCAATCCAGCACCGTCTTTTCCAGTTCCAGACTGCTCTCTTCCAATGCCAGAATATCGGCCTTTATCTCCGCCAGTGAGCGCAGGGGCTTGAATTCGTAAAAATACTTGGTGAAGTTGATCTCATAACCGGTTTTGGTCTTCTCTTCATCAATCCAG
>BTTE01000128.1:0-2942 GCA_036244975.1 bacterium
AATGCTTTGGTTAATTATGATTCGTTGCAGTCACTACTGCGTATGAACCGTGTGATTGAAAAAAAGTGGAAACAAAAAGCGTGGGACAAACTTTTTAATGATGATGTGATAACTCTTTACAAAAAAGACTTTTCTCTTGTTGTAAATCCGTTGATGAATTTTTCCTATGGTCACGACTTTGTTAAAAATAAAAACGTTTGGATCAATACCCGTGGTATCGAAGTGAAGGGGCGTATTGGTAAAGCTTTTACATTTTATACCAATTTTTATGAAAATCAGGGAATTTTTGTCAATTATATAGATTCCTTTATCCGGAAAAACAAAGTTGTTCCCGGGCAGGGACGTCTCCATGTTTATTTAGACAGTACGGGTGAGCACCTGTATTTAGGTGGGAAGAGTTTTGACTATAGTTCTGCCACCGGTTATATTTCTTTTCGTGCAGGGAGATTTTTCAGTTTTCAGTTGGGGCAGGGGAAAAATTTTCTCGGTGATGGCTATCGGTCCTTATTGCTGTCAGACAACTCCTTTGCCAATGCATATTTTAAAATGGAGGTCAACATTTGGCATATCAAATACCTGGTTTTGTATAACCAGTATCTGGATCTTGGAGAAGACATTCCCGAAGTGGGTTATGCACGAAAATATTCTACCGTTCATTATCTCAGCTGGGCGATATCAAAACGGGTGAACCTAAGCCTTTTCGATGCCATTATATGGCAGGCTACCGATACCCTTGGTAATTACCGTGGCTTCGACTGGCAATACCTTAACCCGGTAATTTTTTTGCGTTCTGTGGAGTTTAGTCTGGGGTCTCCCGATAATGCCTTATTAGGTGTCAACCTGAGTGTTATTGTGGGAAAACACAATGTTTTCTACGGTCAGCTGCTCCTTGATGAATTTATTCTTAAAAAAGTGATGGCACACAGTGGCTTCTGGGCTAATAAGCAAGCCTTTCAACTTGGATTTAAAACCTTTGACCTGTTTGGAGTGAAGAATCTCTACCTCCAGACAGAATATAACTATGTACGCCCCTATACCTATTCCGAGTCGGTTGAACGCATAAATTACGGTCATTATAACCAGCCTTTGGCACATCCTTTTGGTGCCAATTTTTGGGAGTCTGTGAATTTTGTCCGGTACAACTACAAACGATTTTTCTTTAATTATGAATTTCTCTATTCCATTAAAGGGCTGGATCCGCCGGGAAAGAATTATGGCGGAGATATCTATAAATCCTATTATACCTATGTAAACGCATATGGTAATTATGTAGGTCAGGGCATTAGAACCCGGCTTCTCTACCAGAATTTTAGCGCTTCTTTTCTCATCAATCCGGCCTATAATCTAAACTTCACTATGGGTGTCGTTTTACGAAATATGAGTTCTAATGTCTCCACAGAAAATACCCGTTATTTCTACATCGGACTCCGCACTTCCCTGCGGGATTTGTATTATGATTTTTAATGTCTCCCGCTGGTGAGTCTGTCCCGTACTGCAAAGCTGGGAGAGTTATGATGTCGCATAGGCGTCTTTACACTCCCAACTCCTAAAGGGGCGAGCTGATGCACGGTTTTATAGCACAATACCAAATTGTATTAATTTACCATAATTTGTGGGCGGGTCTTCCCCCTTTAGGGGACCGAGGGGTTGCGCAGGCTTTTTCTCTATGTCAATATTAAAACAAATAGATACTTCCATCGCCCTTTCCCTCTGGAACAAATTTATCGCCTCCCTGCCTGTTCCGGCTCCTTTTTCCTTCAATCCCTCTCTTTTTTCCTTTTACCAAACCTGTTTTCACTGGAAACCCTACTATTTTTTCCTCTATTCGGAAGAAAAATTAGTGGCGGTATTTCCTTTGGTAAATACCGGTAAACGCTGGGTGAGTCTTCCCCATTTTTCCTATGGGGGAATGGTTTTGAATGAAAATTCCGGTTTATATGCTGAAATAATGATAGAATCTCTCATTATTTCTATTGAAATAGAAAAGATAACCCCCGGATTTTTTCAGGTTGATGTAAAAAACCGGGTATCCCGGGAAACGTTAAATAGAAAACTTTACATCAGATCGTTACATTCGGTTAAAAATGAATTGAAATATAATAAGATAACCTCCGTTATTCATTTGCCGGAAAGTCAAAAAGAATTTTTCCACCAACTATCTTCAAATCTTCGCCGTAAAATTCATAAAGCTGAAAGCAGTAATTTTTCTGTAAAACGGGGAAAGCAGGAGCTATTGGATGATTTTTATGCCGTATATGCAAAAAATATGTATCGTCTGGGCTCTCCTGCTTATGGCAAGCACTTTTTCAGCGATTTGATGACTACTTATGAATTCGGAGAAACGCTCTTTTTTGTTATCTATAAAGAAAAGAAACCGGTGGCGGCGTCCATGCTAATGTCGTACAACGGATTTTGGGAAAACACCTGGTTTTCTACCAAAAAAGAAACACAAAAAGAATACGTGTCGGATTTTTTGCACTGGCAAATGATACAATATGCCATTCGCCGGCACGCGAGCATTTACTCTTTTGGCCGCAGCGATGCAGATGGAAATGTATTTCAATATAAAAACCACTGGCCTGTCGAAAACACCCCTGTTTATGAATATGCATTAAATCAACGCATTAACATCAAAAATTATAAATGGCTGACCAATTTGTGGTGTAAAATTCCTTATCCGGTGGCTTATTATTTGGGACCAGGTTTGGTGAGACATATCTATTAACAAGATAAAAGCTGAAAATGAGTAAGTGAAAACGGTCAACGTTATTCAGGCATCGACACTTTTTAACTTTTTCCTTTTAACTTTCTCCTTTTCCCTTTTATTTTCTCCACCCACACAACCCACAAAGCAAAAATCACCACGTAAAAGAAAGGCCTTAATATCCACATGTGGATAAAATCCCAATGAGCAGGCCAATGAACTGCTATCACAGAAAGAA
>BTTE01000129.1:0-2818 GCA_036244975.1 bacterium
TGTCTGAAGAGTACAATAAAAACCGTCCGTATCGTTTATCCTTAAAACATTTTAAACATAGAGCAACATTGAAAAGTTATTCAGAAAAACGTAGTTATTCCCTTGCCGAGGAGCGACTGAATATCTTGTCGCACGGACTGGGATTTTTGCTAAGCATTCCCGCGTCAGTTTTTATCATCCTGAAAGCATCGCTGCACGGTGATGCCTGGCAAATTGTGAGTGTCAGTATCTACGGCGCCAGCATGATGACACTTTACCTCGCTTCCACACTTTACCATTCGGCCAAAAACCCCGAAAAAAGGCACAAGTTCAACGTCTTTGACCATGCTTCCATCTATCTGCTCATTGCCGGAACATACACGCCGTTTTTGCTGGTAACGCTGCGCGGTGCGTGGGGATGGAGCCTGTTTGGTGTGATTTGGGCAGCAGCAATCGGCGGAATTATCTTCAAACTCTTTTATACCGGGAAATTTGATGTCGTTTCAACTGTTGCCTATGTGGTGATGGGTTCCATTGTGTTAGTAGCCATTAAACCGCTGATTGTCAATCTTTCGCTACCCGGGCTTTACTGGCTGCTTGCTGGCGGGATAAGTTACATTATCGGCGCCGTTTTGTACCTGCAGCGAAAAATGCCTTATCACCATGCCATTTTTCACCTGTTTGTGCTGGCCGGTAGCATCTGCCATTATATTGCAGTTTACAGTTATGTGTTGCGTTGATTCATTTCCCTGCAAAAATTATTATCGTTTGAAATTCAGTACGTTTTCCACTTGCAGGCTTTCCGATCATCCTTGATTTTGCTGATATTTTGTTGCCGTGTTTTCAGACCCTCCGCAATTTATTATGGCCGAAAAACACTCATGGCCGGTAGCGTTTTATTCTGAAAGTCAAACAGCGCCAGGTTTTCCCAAGGTGAACCCACCGTTGATTGTGGCCCTTTGATGGAAACCCACTCCGGTTCCCAGTAGCAAAAACCACCTCCATTCTTGATGCTTTGCAGTATGGTTCTCAGTTGCCACAAAAAAGCTTCCTGGCCTGCTTCTGTAGCCGGGTAACCGGGGATAAGTTGGTCGATATTACCAATAAAATTGTTGGTCCAGTCGTTCCACGAAAGTGTAAACGGGTAAGCTGTTTCGGCAATAACTACCTTCTTTTGATACTTTTCTGATAGCTGGTTTAGTGTGAGCTGTAGCGTGTCGAGTGATTTGCCGTGCCACCAGGGGTAGTAAGAGAGTCCGATGATATCATAATCAACATGATACTGCTCTATCAGCCCGAAAAACCAGTCAGCGCCTTTGTAACCGGCATAATGAAGGATAATCCGGATAGAAGGGTTTGCCTCTCTTGCGGCTGCAATGCCTTTTTTCAGGAGAGTTGTGAACTGAACAGGGTGTGAAAGCCGGCCATCGTTCCACAAAAAGCCCTGATTTATTTCGTTTCCAATCTGGACATATTCAGGTTGGATAACTTTGACAACATGCAGTGTGTAGGCGTAAACACTGTCTTCTAACTGTTGCAGATTCAGGTTTTTCCACGCCGGCGGTTTGGTTTGGTGGCCGGGGTCTGCCCACGTATCGGAATAGTGGAGGTCAAGCCACACTTTTAACCCGTCTTTATGGATGCGTTTTGAAAAAGCCGCCACCTCCTGCAAACTGCTATGCACTCCGGAAGGGTGAACCCATAGCCGTAACCTGACCGTATTTAATCCCGCTGACTTAAAAATATCAAGGGCATTTTCGGCCATCCCTTTACGGTTGTAGTAAACCGCCTCTTCCTCTTCTAATTCGGGAAGTTTGGAAAGGTCGGCACCGCGGATAAAAGTATCTTTTGGGGGATTCACAGGCTTTTTACAGGCCATCAAGCCGAGAAACAGAAACAACAGGAGCCAGTATATCCGGAATTTCATGAAATTCTTTTTTAAAGACTTTCAAAAATAGGATATTTATGAATTCGGTTTCCAAAATGGCCGGCTAACTGTTTTTCTGTAATTTTACGTCCCTAAAACGATTTTTTATGAAAATAGCATTGATACAACAAAAAGCAGCGCGTGATAAATCTGCCAACCTGAAAAAAGGCCTTGCAGCTGCCGAAGAGGCGGCGCATAACGGCGCACAACTTGTGGCTTTCGCCGAACTGGCTTTCGAGCCGTTTTATCCGCAGTATCCGACAACGGCCGGTAAAAATGAACTGGCTGAAACTATTCCCGGTCCGGTTACGAAAGCTTTTGTCCACTTAGCCAAAAAGTACAAAACGGTAATTATTCCCAATCTGTTTGAACGAGATGGAGAAAACACGTATGATACTTCTCCGGTTATTGATGCAGATGGAACACTTTTAGGCAAAACCCGCATGGTGCATATTCCTGATTATGAATATTTTCACGAAAAAACCTATTATACACCGGGAAATACGGGGGCACCTGTATATAACACGGCGCTGGGGAAAATCGGTATTGCCATCTGTTACGACCGGCATTACCCGGAATACATGCGGGCTTTGGCAGTGGCAGGAGCCGAACTGGTGATTACCCCGCAGGCCGGCGCTGCCGGTGAGTGGACCGATGGGCTTTACGAAGCGGAAATGCAGATTGCAGCTTTCCAAAACGGCTATTTTACAGCGCTTTGCAACAGGGTGGGGGTGGAGGAGCATCTGAATTTTTCCGGAGAATCGTTTGTCTGCGGTCCGGATGGCAGGTTGTTGGCGCAGGCCGGTCGCGGAACGGAAGAAATATTGTACTGCGATATCGACCTTGAGGAGGTGAAACACGCACATGCGAAAAAGCTTTTCCTTCCTGACCGGAGGCCGGAACTTTATGGTG
>BTTE01000130.1:0-2799 GCA_036244975.1 bacterium
TATTTTGAAAAAACGCTTTTTTTACTTCCTGTTTCTGTTCATTTTTACCGGAATCTCCACTCTGAATGCACAAAACAGCGCTTGGAAACTAATAAAAAATGAAGATAGTATTCAGGTATATTCAAGAAAACCTGACAATTCCAAATTCAGAATTATCAAAGTAAGTACGCGAGTAAAAACATCCTTATCCTCCCTGGTAAAGCTCATTAAAGATGCTCCCGGTCATAAAAAATGGGTGTATTTAAATAAAGATGCGAAAATGCTCGAGGAAAAAAATCCCTTTTCATGGATTATGTATAGCCAGACCGATGCTCCCTGGCCGGTTTCTGACCGGGATGTTATAGCCGATGGACATCTTTATCAGGATCCTATCACAAAAATTGTTACAATTATGGCTGTGGCAATACCCCGGTATATTCCGGAAAAAAAAGACTATGTCCGCATTCCTTATGCTGTATCCAGGTGGTATTTTATCCCCGAAAAAGGGGGGGTTGTAGAGGCCGAATATACCCTGGAGGTAGATGTCGGAGGAAAAATTCCACGATGGTTAGCCAACATGGCAGCCACCAAAGGCCCTTATCAAACCATGCTCGGCTTAAAAAGAGAAATCAGGCAAAAAAAATACCGGGAAGTCCATCTCCCTTTTATCATGGAACCCAAATAAGGCCGGGCGTGCCTCGTTGTTTGGGATGATAAAGCCTGGTTTAAAACAGAAAATATGAAGAAAAACCTCTACACTTCTTTTAGCTTTTGTGCTATCGTTTCTTCTTTTAGCCGGAAACGGTTATACCTGTACCAACTACCTTGTTACCAAAGGTGCTTCTGCTGATGACCCGGTGATGATTTCACAAACCGGTGATCAATTTAAGGAGCCCGGACAAGAGAAAAAACGAACACATTTTAGAAAACACACAAAAATCCGGGTTAATATGATCCGGATTTTTTTTGTATTATAACCCGGATACTGTTACTTTTAACCTGCAAATGAAGTTATGAAATGATTCGGGTAAATATATTAAAGCGTATATTTGTTCGATATAATTATGCTTTCAGACCATTTTGGAAGTAGTAAATCAAAGATTTTGACAGACGAAAAAACATTAGTTAAGGCATTAAAAAACGGAGATAAAGTTGCCTTTGAAAAAATTTTCCAAATATATCATAAGCAGCTATATCTCTTTTGTTATTCTTTTTTAAATCAAAAGGAGGATGCTGAAAACTTAACCCAGGATGTTTTCGTGAAATTATGGGTAAAGAGGGCTGCTATTGACTGCGAAAAATCTTTTTCCGGTTTTCTGTTTACCATGACAAAAAACCTTGCGCTGAATTATATCCGTAAAACTATTTATCAGCAAATATATGTTAATCAAATGCTTAATAATAGTCTTGAAGATCGCTGCCAAACAGATAAACAGATATCGTACAATGAAATAAAGAGCAGGTTAAATGATTTGATTAACCAACTTCCTCTCAAACGAAAAGAGATTTTTCTGCTCAGCCGGGAGCATGGACTATCACAAAAAGAAATAGCGGAGCAGATGGGTGTTTCGATACATACCGTGGAAAGCCAAATATCGAAAGCATTGAAATTTATTCGTAAAGGATTAAAGGGCTTTACTCTGCTGTTTTTTCTGCTGATAAATTTGATATAGTCATAGGATTGTAGGCTGGTTTGGTTTTGAAAGTTCACAAAAATTTACTGTGCCAATCATTGTTTTTGTAGCGAAAAGTGTATTATTAATGTAAGTGAGATGTTATGACGAAGAAAAAAGAAAAAAGTATAATTCTGAAAAAGTTATTTAACTACGATTGTTCGGGAGAAGAGTTAAAGCAGCTTTTAGAAAAGTTAGACTCCAAAGAAGAAAAGGATTTTCTCTTTGCAGAAGCAGAACGACTGTGGGAAGAATCGAAAGAAAACGAAAATCGGATTTCTGTTGACTCGGAAAAAATTTATGCGAGGGTGTTGACACAGATGCAACAAGGCGAAAACTCAAGCAAAATCACTGCCCAAAGCAACCAACTGTCACTTAGAAGTATTGCCAGGAATCCTAAGGTTCGGAATTTCCTGAAAATTGCAGCTGTTCTGCTGATAGCAGCATTACTTTTCGTAGGCGGATATTCGGTTCTGCATCGCTCGCATCAAAATACATTTGCCTTTATTCAGGTAAAAGTTCCCCGGGGCGCAAAAAAAATGGTAGTATTACCAGATAGTACCCGTGTATGGATTAATTCAGAAAGTACATTTCAGTATCCTAAACATTTTGGTGGGAAAACCAGAACCGTGCATCTAACCGGTGAAGCCTATTTTGAAGTAACCAAAGATGCTTCCCATCCTTTTATTGTTTCCACCCCGGAAATGAATGTAAAAGTGTTGGGAACGGGTTTTGATGTTTCGGCTTATCCGGAAGGCAAACATGTATCCGCTACGTTAGTGCACGGTCGCATCATGGCGTATCATGTAAATACAAATGGTAATATAGAAAACAAGGTCGTTTTATCTCCGGGAGAAAGAAGTATTTTCAAACCGGAGAAGGGTGTTTTTACCGTAAAAAAGGTAGATACAAAAATTTATACGTCCTGGAAAGAGGGAGACCTGGTTTTTAAAGATACGCCTTTTTCGGAAGTCGTAAAAAGAATTAACAGGTGGTATAATGTGGATATGGTTGTCAATGATAAAACAATTGAACATTTTGATTACACTGTTAATTTTGAAAATGATTCCCTGCAGTCAGTCTTGAAAGTGCTGGAAGAGATAACGCCTGTTCGGTTTACCATATCCGGTAACCGGATTTTTGTTAC
>BTTE01000131.1:0-2788 GCA_036244975.1 bacterium
TGTCAAGACCAAACAGCAAACCTGCAAGTGCTGCTATAAAACTTACTTTGGTGACTATTGCATTCGCTCCCCCTGTGGTTGATAGTTTTTTCATTTTGCTTCCTTTTTTTTCAAAGTTAAATTTAAGGCGGGTTTTAAAAATTAGTTTTTTTCTATTAATTTAATGAAAATCATAGAACCCATTAAATGATTTCATTTGGCTTTGAATTTATATTTTTTATTATCAAATGGTAAAAACCCTGTTATTACTTTACGTTTTTTGTAATTTATTATAATTTCTTTAAAATCTGTGCGCTTGTTTCCGGAGTTATGTCCCGTTGCGGATTGGCCAGCATTTCATATCCTACCATAAATTTTTTGATGGTAGCCGATCGCAAAAGGGGTGGATAAAAATGTAAATGAAAATGCCACCAGGGGTAACCCTTCCCATCGGTTGGGGTTTGATGAATCCCCGCCGAATAGGGAAACGAAACCTGAAACAACCGATCGTATTTTGCGGTAAGTTCCCGATAAATAGAAGCGAGAGAAACAATTTCTTCTGTTGACATTTCGAGGAGACTTCCAAAATGCCGTTTGCTGATCATTATAATTTCGTATGGCCAAACCGCCCAAAATGGCACAAGAACTACAAAATCTTCATTTTCCACTACGACACGTTCGTTTTTGGTCATCTCTATTCTAAGGTAATCCCCCAGCAGGCTTTGGCCATGTTTTTCATAATACTCTTTTTGTTTTAAATCTTCCCTGGCCGGTTCATCAGGAATGGATTCTTCAGCCCATATTTGCCCGTGCGGGTGCGGGTTACTCGCCCCCATCAGGCTGCCTTTGTTTTCAAAAATTTGAACGTAATGAATAAAATCCAGGTTCCCCAGCTCTCTGCACTCATCCTGTAAGGTTTTAATTACTTTAACAACAGATGGGATTTCCATTTGCGAAATGGAAAGGTCATGTCTCGGTGAAAAACATACTACTTTACAAATTCCTTTGTCACTATTGGCAAGAAAAATTTCGTCCTCCCCATATGTCCCGTCGGGGATATCCGGCAGCAGGGCGCTAAAATCATTGGTGAAGACAAAAGTGTCTTTGTAATCGGGATTTTTATCCCTTCCAATACGTTCATTACCAGGACACAGATAACAATTTTTGTCGTAGGGCGGTTTTTCCTCACAAATATTTTTTTCTGTCTGTCCCTGCCATGGTCGCATGGCCCGGTGAGGGGAAACCAGTACCCAGCTTCCGGTCAACGGGTTGTATCTTCTGTGCGGGTGATTTTCCAAGTTAAAAGTCTTCATTTCTTTATTCGTACCCTTTTCTTTAAATAATACTCGTACCTTCACCAATTCTTACCACCGTAATTTCCGGACGGATACCGGTTGTCTTCTGATAGGTTTCCCTGATGTTGTTAGAAAAAGCCGCCAACTTATCCCGTTTTACAATGTTAATGGTACAACCACCGAAGCCTCCACCCATCATCCGGGCGCCTGCCACATCTCCTGAATCCCGGGCAATATCATAAAGCAAATCCAGCTCGCTGCAACTGACTTCATATTCATCTCGCAAACCTTCGTGTGATTGATACATAAGATCCCCAAACCGTTGAATATTGTTACTTTGCAAAGCAAAAAATGCCTGTTCCACTCGTTTGTTTTCTTTCACCACATAAGTACATCTTTTATAAACTACCGGATCAAACTCAGTTTTGTACTGTTCCAATAATTCTATACTTACATCGCGCAAAGCACGAATATCGGGATTGTATTGACTCAGAATGCTCACTCCGGTTTTACACTCTTTTCGCCGCACATTATATTCAGATGATGCCAGGTCGTGTTTTACTCTTGTATCGCACAATACCAGATTATAATCTTTTAAATCAATATGGGCATAATCGAAATCAAGCGATCTGGTATCAAGTTTTAAGGCATAACCTTTTTTCCCATACATGCCGGCAAACTGATCCATGATACCACATTGAACACCGGCATATTCGTGTTCGGCTTTTTGAGCCATTTTCACTAAATCTATTTTGTCGATTTTTGTGTCAAACAGATAGTTTAACGCCATGGCAAATCCATTTTCGATAGCTGCAGATGAAGAAAGTCCGGACCCCATGGGAATATCACCCCCAAAAACACAATCAACGCCTTCTAAATGATACCCGGCTTTTTTAAACTGTGCATATACACCAAGCAAATAGTTTGCCCATGCTGTTTCTGTTATAGCCAGCTTATCAATGTCCAATTCAAAATCTTCCTGCAAATTGTAGGCATAAAAACGAAACTTTCGAATTTTATTGGGTGCTGCGGCAAAATAAATGGCCTTTTCAATAGCTGCCGGAAAAACAAATCCATCGTTATAATCCGTGTGCTCGCCTATAAGGTTTATCCTTCCGGGAGATTTAATCCGTAAAGTAGCTTTTCCAAACTTTTGTTTAAAAACCCGATTAATTCTTTTAATCATTTCTCCCTTAATAAATAATGTTTAGTAACAGTGTTAGGAATAACACCATTTTGAAAAAAACTCTAATTTATAAAATCATATAGAAAACAATCCTCCATTAATTTATATATTTACAATTCTGTCTGTAAAATGAAGGATCTCATCCTCTTTAAAAGTATAATAATAGGCTCCTTTTTTTGATCCGGAGTTGTACTTTTCATTTAATCGTTTAAGGACATGCAGGGAAAGAATTTTTTTTCGAAAGTTACCGGGATCGAATTCTTTATTGAAAATAGAATTATATAATTCCCTCAGTTGAGTAATTGTAAACTCTTTAGGTAAAAGGTCC
>BTTE01000132.1:0-2675 GCA_036244975.1 bacterium
ACTATATAAATATAACATGGCATATACTTAAAATAGATTAACTGCAATCATTGTTTAAGTAGGAGCCATTGGTTGTGATATACAACTATAAAGCGAGTTCCTCCGCTACGTATTATAATTTGGCGCAAAAATAAATAAAAGAATCACTTAGAAAATAAAAAACTGACATAATCTGAAAAAAAACTTAAATGTTAATCAAATCAACCATCCCGATGCGCGAATGTTTCGCGTACCTTGAGGGATATTCAAAATATTTTACTACTATGTATTGCATGGTATTAGTTTTTACCTTATATTTGCAGCATGGAAGCAACAAAAAAAGGAGTACAAATGCGTAAGGGGGTTTTGGAACTTTGTATTTTATCCATTCTCTCCCATAATGAAATGTACACTTCTGACCTGCTGGCAACACTCAAAGAGGCTCAGCTACTGGTAGTTGAAGGAACAATCTACCCTCTTCTGAGCAGACTGAAAAACGAAGGGCTGTTAAAATACCGGTGGGAAGAATCGCCCACCGGTCCGCCGCGTAAATATTTCAGCTTAACAGAAAAGGGGATTTCAACGCAGAAGACTTTAAAAATCACATGGCAACAGCTCAGTGAATCAGTAAACCGGATAATCAAATAATAAGCTTTATGAAACAGACCAGAACAGTAAACATAGCAGGCATTAATTTTTATCTCGATGAAGATGCCTATCAGATTTTGGATAATTATTTAAAGGAATTAAGGAAACACTTCAAATATCAGGAGGGAGCCGCAGAAATAATTTCCGACATAGAAAACCGGATGGCCGAACTTTTCCAGCAGAAGTTAAAAAACCCACAGACAGTTATAACGCGGGAGGATGTGAATAACGTCATTGCCATACTTGGAAAACCAGGCGATTTCGACCAGGAAAACCCGGAAGAAAACAGAAAAAGCAGTAAAAAACGCAGCATGAAGCGGCTCTATCGCAATATGGACGACCATATTTTGGGTGGCGTTTGTTCAGGACTTGGCGCCTACGTAAATCTTGATCCGGTCATCATTCGGATAATATTTATTATTGTAACCCTGTCAGGGATTTCCATCCTAATCTATTTAATCATGTGGATCGTAATTCCACCGGCGCTGACGACCGCCGAAAAACTGGAGATGCAGGGCGATCCAGTAAATATCGACAACATCGAAAAAACAATAAAAAAAGAGATGGGTCATCTCAAAGATAAGCTGAATGACTTGTCCGAGCAGGCTAAAAACGCCTTCAAACGGAAAAAATAAAAAATAAAAAGCTGTTGAAAAGTATTTTTATTCCAAAATAATCTGTAATTTTGTTTTAGATTAATCTAAAATAAAAATAAGTTTTGTTTGGAATGAAAACTAGAAAACTTTTTCAGGATTAAATGCCTTCTTAAAACAATATCCCGATACCAGGAAAAGTTTTCTCATCAATCCGGTTTCCCAATACAATGAAGAAATCCACAATATTAACATCATGTTACCCTATCTTGCCGGTAAAATTGTTGGTTAACGCTTTTTGAGGGGTCTGTTTGCTTTTGCCTTTTTCTTTCTTCGGACAGAAAAACCAAATTTCCCGATAAAATCGCCCAAAACATAATATTTCCCGTGCGAATAAGCTATGGGCCGGGCTTTGGCCAGATCGAAGACTCCTGTTTCGGTATTCAGGTATCTTTTGTCACCGTGAACAGCCACAATATCAGCAAGAAACATATCATGGCTTCCCAGCTCTTTTATTTCCTTCACCACACACTCAAGGTTTACAGGCGATTCGGCAATCAAAGGGGCTTTTACTTTGTCCGCTTTGGCGGGATGCAGTTTCATCTCCTTAAACTTATCAAAATCCCTGCCCGACTTCACGCCGCACCAGTCGGTGGCAAAGGTTAGTTTGCGGGTTGTGAGGTTGATGACAAAATCACCATTTTTCTTGATGAGTTGGTGAGAATGCCGGCTTTTTCGCAACGAGATATAACACATGGGCGGATCGGTATTGATAATGCCCGTCCAGGCAACAGTGATAATGTTGTACTCCTCCGCCTGTGCCCCGCAACTGACCATCACGGCCGGTAACGGATAAAGCATGGTGCCCGGTTTCCAGGTTACTTTTTCCATAAAATTAAACTCATAAATGAGTGTGCAAGGTAAGGCTTTTTGAAAAACGTTTAATTTATCATCGTTCAGTTCTGAGCTGCCTTCGGGCGGGATAGTGTGTTTACTTCCTTCAACTCTGAATAGCTGAACCATATAAACATAGTTTGGCACAGGTATGCTTTTTCGAAATTAATTTATTAAAAATTTGGATTTTTCGTTTTTTTTTTAACTTTGCAAAACCAAAACTGAAATAAAAGATCCTTTCGACCCCAATTCGATCCCAAGAATTTTTTAATACTATACTTATATGGAGGAAGAAAAACCTCCTCAAGTTGATATGAACTTATCATGCGAATAATAATACATATTCAAGAAAGGAGGTTAGGATGCAAAAATAGTCAATTATTTTCTTTCTGAATGCCGGTTTTAGAAACGGGCCGTTCAGACGTTGAGTCAACAACGGAGAAAACGGGTTTTATTTTTTTGCCCTAAAAAAACAAGACTAATTCGTATAAAACTT
This sequence comes from bacterium, assembly GCA_036244975.1. Classification (GTDB taxonomy): domain Bacteria; phylum Bacteroidota; class Bacteroidia; order Bacteroidales; family F082; genus Sulfidibacterium. The sequence continues at coordinate 2,611 of BTTE01000132.1, forward strand.
TTTAAAATCAATGCAATGAAAAAAACATTTATAGGAATATTTATTTTATCTTTAATGATATTGGC
>BTTE01000133.1:0-2630 GCA_036244975.1 bacterium
AGCCGGTAAACCGCTTTACGGGCCAGGAACCACATACTGAGTCCGCGGCTTATCATAAAAAGTTGTAAAGCCAGCCACAAACCATGGTTTCCCAACAAGGGAAAAAAGAGGTAAAAAGCGGGAAGAAAAATAAAAATCGTTGAGAGTATCATGGTGTTTCGCATAGCTTTGGAAGCGGTAACACCCACATAAATACCATCCCAGATAAAAGCTGCTATGCCGGTAAGCGGAAGCAGTACAACCCACCAAGAGTAGGGCAGGGTTGGTGACCTGTGGGATGCCATGGGAGGGGGTTAACGCTCATGTAAACCGCATTCTTTGGTTTCAGGATTTTCCCACCACCAGCGACCGGCGCGGATGTCCTCGCCCGGCTCGATGGCACGGGTGCAGGGCTGACAGCCAATGCTGGCAAAGCCCTTTTTGTGCAACGGGTTCACCGGCACATTATACCTGTCCACATAATCCCATACCTGTTGCTCGCTCCAGTTGATGAGCGGATTGATTTTTACCAGGCCATTGACTTTATCCCATTCCACGGTATTCAGGTCTTTCCGCGTAATGGCTTGCTCATGGCGAAGCCCTGTTATCCAGATATCTAAGTTTTTGGTCGCACGCATAAGCGATTTTATCTTCCTGAGATGACAGCAAAGTTTTCTGTTTTCGATACTGTCATAAAACAAATTAATACCTTTTTCTGCTACCATTTGTTCCACTTCAGCTGCCTCCGGAAAGAAAACCTCGATGGTAATCTTATACTTTTTGGCTGTCCGGTCAATCAAATCGTAGGTTTCCGGAAAAAGCCGTCCCGTGTCAAGAGTGAAAATCTTTGTTTTTTTGTTTATCTCACTGATCATGTGTGTAAGCACCTGGTCTTCGAGTCCCATGCTGGTGGAGAGTGCAATTTTGTCTTTGAAATGGTTCAGAAAAAAAACAATAACCTCCTGCGGCGTTTTTCCCTGCAACTGCTTATTCCAGGTTTCAATTTGATTTGGATGGATCATGGGCTAATAAATTTCAGATGCAAAAATAAAGAAATTTCTAAGTTTTAGACAATTTTCCGGACAGTTTAAAAGCATCACGCAGTAAGAATTTGCAATTGAGCCTTCATGAAATACTGAAACCGATTTTACCAGTCAAAAGGACATCCTGTCAAACGTTCCGACAGATGAAAGGATAAAATGAGTTTCCTTTAGAGATATCTGATTTTAAGGAAAGGCAGGAGGTTTAACAGGAAAATTCTCTCAAACAAAATTTTTGGCAGGCAACAGTGATGTATCGGTCTTTTGGGTCATTTCTTATTTATATTCATAACAAATAAGAAGGGAATGAAAATTAATTGAAAAACTTTGGGATAGCGAATTATAAATTGTTTAGGTTTGTACGCAGTAAAAGCAACCGTTAGTTTGTTTTGAATCTTCGGTCGCTTTCATTTTTTAATGTTTTAATTATTTTTTATTATGTCAAAGAAAATTTTTGTTGGGAACATTGCATGGACTGTTACAGAAGATGATCTGAATGCAACTTTTTCCCAACATGGAGAAATTGAAGATTTAGTTATCTTAAAAGACAGGTACACCCATAGGTCCAGGGGTTTTGGTTTTGTTACTTTTGTCCAGGACGAAGATGCCGAAAAGGCCGTTGAAGCACTGAATGGTTATAACCTGAATGGTCGTGATTTGGTTGTCAACGAAGCAAAACCACCGAGAAAAGAACGGTATTAGAAGTACCATGTTTTCGTAAAATTTCTTAAAGCCATTTTTAAACTCGCCGAAAGGTGTTTTTGGAAATGGTTTTATATTTTTGTTTTCGGAAAGTAAAACCCTTTTTTCAGCATCTTTTTGCTGTTCTGACAAAATCCTTGTGATAAGATGAGGTTTCTTGATTTGGTTCTCCCTGCCAACCGGGGGTAGTATTGTATTGTATGCCGGCGGTAAGCGTGGTTGATTTGTGCCTTGGGGTATCCTTTGTAAAAAATGTCCTTTTGAAATGATGTAGACATAATATTCTTTCATAACCAAAAAAAGCGCCTTTCTGAGGCGCTTTCTGTCTCGCCCCGTATGTTTGCAAATTCAAAACAAGATACATTTGGTTATTGATTTTGTAGTTTAATAACTTAAATGGAAGAAGGTAAGAAATGGTGACTCGCCAGGTACACCCAGTGTGATACCGTGCCTAAGATTTATCTCTTGCCTTCTATTTTCTTACAAGTTTGGACTAAGTATTTAAGGATGTGCCATAAGGAACAATCCTGTGAGACCTTTGCAAAACGAGGCCATTCCAATTTCCTTTCTAATTTTTTAGGTTTGGTATCTGATTTTCTCGTTTTTTATGTCAGAATGTGTTAATTTTTAAGCTTTTTATTGATTTAATACTCTATATCTCAGTTATTTCCTTTATTTTTTCATTATTGGGCACACCTCACCATTAGTAAGCCTGGCGATCGTTTTAAATTATAGGCAATAGCTTCCGGAACATGTTGGACATGTACTTTCGCCAAACCCTTATAGCTCGTTTACCTGCTCCAAACCATCTGCTCATTTCGCCAAACGTTCTTTCTACTACATACCGTTGCTTGCTGATTAATTTGTTAAATTGTATTTCCCAACTCGTCAATGGCCTGTTTCTATAGG
>BTTE01000134.1:0-2559 GCA_036244975.1 bacterium
TGTCATATCCTGTTTCATTTTCCCATACAAAAAGCCTAAGAGGATGTCGCCTTGAATTTATTATACCCAAAAACTCGAGTTGGATGCTTTCCAGTGAAAACCCCCTTTAATTTCAAGTGCTCCTGTTTTAGAGTAGCCAGACCCGTTTTTATCTGTATTTTTGTTTCAAATTCCGGCAGTGGCATATGAGTTTTTTTAACTTTTCAGGATAACTTTTAACCGGGCTTCCTCATATTTAAACCAGCTTTTCAGCAAGGGAATTTATCCTTGTATACACACAGTCAGGTAATCCTGGATGAGGGTCTTTGGCAATCAAACCTGCAAATAGTGTGCCAACCGTTACTGCTCCTGTAGTTTTTGCAGTCATTTTGAGTTGTTTATGTGTTTCACCAAACAGGCGCCCGACAATCCCGGGGGCTGCACACGAGGAAAGAAGCACCGCTTTTTTCTTTGGCATCTTCGCCTTTCGAAGCCTGGGACTATTCATCTCCCACGGCCAATAGGCATAAACAACCAACCTCTCGATAAAGCGTTTAAAGATAGCGGTGACAGTGCCAAAGTTGGTGGGTGAGGCAAAAATATAGGCATCAGCCCTCTCAATCTTATCAATCAACTCCTGCATGCCATCATGCAGTACGCATTCACCCGGTGCATCACCGGGTTTCTGGGTACAGACCCGGCAGTTAAACAAAACCCGATAGGGTATTCACGCAGGAGGATATGCTCGACCTCTGCACCGGCTGTCTCTATGGCCTGAACCATGGCCCCGACAGTTTGATCGGTAATGCCATTGTTCCGGTAAGAACCGTTAATCGCAAGTATCCTGGCCATGGTTTCCCCTCACTTCCGCAAACAGACAACTCTCTTTTCTATAGATATAAACAAGATAACACAAAGCGCCGTCAATGGCAACACAATGAGGGACAGGTTCGCCCGTAGTGTCACGTCTTGAACTGCTTAGTCAGAAATACAGCCGTATCGACGTGAAATAGATATCTGGATACATGCCGAACTCTGATTTAATCTCCCTCTCCGAGGTAATTTAGGGGTCAGGTCTCAACATTCAACATTCAACATTTGACACCTTCAGAACCTCGGTTGTCACTTGAAAAATGCAGTTAATAACGGCAGGAAAGTGGTAACAACAACATGAAATGTTTAATGTTGAGACCTGACCCCTTCAAAAGATATTCAAAAACGATGAAGAGCGGCTGGAGTATCTGTTCAAGCTTTATGAAGAAATGATCCAAAAAGAGGTAAAATAATATAATGTACTGCAATTTTGAGCGGCCTTTGCTGGAGGCCCCTTCTTTCATGGGATGGGGGGATAGATGAACCCGTATGAAGATAAAAAGATAATCATAATTGCCGGTCCTAACGGAGCCGGAAAAACAACTTTCGCTGGAGAATTTTTGCCCAATGAAGCCGGCTGTCCTGTTTTTGTCAACGCTGACCTTATTGCAGCCGGGCTGTCGCCATTTGGGCCTGAACGCGCAGCTTTTAAGGCCGGACGGTTGATGTTGACCGAGATTCACGATCATGCGCGCAAGGGGGAGAGTTTCGCATTTGAAACGACTTTGAGCGGTCGTGTTTACGCCCGGATAATCCCGGAGTGGCAGAAAATGGGGTACCGTATAAAGCTGTTTTTTCTTCGGCTCGACTCACCGGAGCTGGCTATAGCTCGTGTACGCCAAAGGGTCAAGGCAGGCGGTCACAATGTACCGGAGCTGGTTATACGTCGAAATTTAGGGCAGGCTTGCACAACCTGGAAACCCTATACAAACCGCTTGTTGATGAATGTGCGATTTATGACAATTCCGGGATAGTCCCGAAACTGATTGAGGAGAGCATAAAATAATGAAGACAAACAAATCTGATCTCGATAATCAGAACCAAAAAAGAGACCCTGATCTTGCAAATGCAGAAATAGCAATGAAGCGGGCTGCGATCAAAGCCAGGGAACTGGCGCGAAAAACCGGAACAGCCATTGTAGTTATGGAAAATGAAATGATCAGGGAAGAGTACCCGGATCATACGCTTTCAGACCGTTAAATATACCCATAAGATTAGGAGTATATGCCAGATACAGTCAGTGTCAGTTACGCTCAAACCGGGAGAAGCAACGCCACCGATAGTTTGGGGATGCGTGAGATGCAGGTGTGTGCCTTTGAGGCTCGAAATGCACAACCAAATACCTGCTGCTTAAAGCTCCTCCCGCCTCCGGTAAATCCCGCGCCTTAATGTTGCTGGGGCTGGATAAACTTTTTAATCAGTGGAACATTGGGGCATCCTAAATATTCAATATTTATTAAAAGTCTCATATTTGAGTTGACATCAACGAACCAATATATCTGCTCTTGAATGCTCTTGAAGCTCAGGTTGAGATGGCTGTTGTCTTGACTATTTTGAGACGATTAATATTTAAGATGTGACTCCATGCCTTCGAATGCTCTTATTGGGTGATAGTTTTTGTCCCTTTGCGATTCTATTATAACAACTATCTGTCTCCCTTTAACTGCTTTCTTTCTGCTCTCTGTCCCTTAGAATCGCTCAATTTAG
>BTTE01000135.1:0-2502 GCA_036244975.1 bacterium
TTTCACCGGCTTCAACAAGTTTTGATATATCTAACAGGGTTATCAAGATTATTTAAATGCTTGTGGCTTAGGTTGTTTTGTGGTTGGCAGGCTATAAGTGTAAAGGCTAAAGTTTAAAGTTTAAAGGCTAAAGTGAAAAGTGTTTAAAGCTGTTGGCATGCCCCTTTAGAGCCTGTCCCGTACCAATAGGTCGGGAGGTCAGGGGTGCGGTGGGCAGGATAAAGTTTGAAAGTTTAAAGTTTGAAAGTTTGTTTACTTTTTTCTTTGAATTTTAGCCTTTCGTCTTTGCGCTTATTTGAAGGCTAAAGGCCATCGGCTTTCTTCACTATTCTAATCACCATTTTTTCATTCTTCATTTTTATTTTTTCATTATTCACTATTCCTCTCTTTTGCGTTTTATCCACCGGGCGAAGAAAGGGTCGTCGAGTTCATAAAAGGAGCCGGATTTTATCACTTTGCGATATTTTTCATCTTTCATTCTTCCTTTTTTCATTTCATTGTAACAAATATTCAAAAGCAGGAATAACTTCTATTTCTAACCCCTGTTCCATAAAACTATCTTTATCGTTTAATGTTATAATTACCCCTTTATTCAGTTTAAAAAATTGCATTGCTTTTTTCAATCCGCCAATTTCCCTTTCAAGATTATCGGGGGTTAATTGATAGCTAACCTGTATTAGTTCCTTCACCTTTGCATTTTTCATGGCGACAAAATCGCATTCTCCATTTTCATCGAAATAGTAGAGTTCTTTATACTTCTTCCTCAAATGGAGGTAAACAAGATTTTCGAGTTTATGGCCTTTATCTCCGGTCAACTTATTTGAAACTATATTTATCAACCCCAAATCAATAGCATAAACCTTTCGGGGATTGATAAGTTGTGCTTTGGTTGAGTGGCTAAACATAGGAAGAAAAAACACAAGGTAAGAAAGCTCAAAGTGTGAGAACCATGATAAAATCGTTGACGTGGCCCCAATGGAAAGGATTTGCTTTAATTTTGTGGCCGTAATGCGGTTACCGATATTGGAATACAAATATACCGCAAGGCGTTGCAGGCTTTTTATATCCTTTATTCCAAAACGGGCTACAATATCCCGGAATAAAATATCATCAAAAAGGGTAGAAAGTTGTTCCTCATATTGTGTTTTAAGATATTCGGGAAAACCTCCTGTTGTAAGATATTTCTCTAAGCTTTCTGCCGAGGCTTTCAGTTCTTTGAATTTGAGAAACTCGGAAAAGGAAAAGGGGAACAGTTCCTGTGAGATATGCCTTCCTGTCAGTTTGGTCCCCAGCTCTTTGCTCATCAATGAGGCATTCGATCCGGTGATAATAACCCTGTAGCCTTCGTCTAATTTTTGCCGGACGTATAGTTCCCATGCATCCACATACTGTATTTCATCGAAAAAGAGAGTTTTGGTTCCTTTTTTGGTTATGATATTATCTAACCGGGTAAAATCGGAAATGTCAAAATTGTAAAGCCGGGGCATTTCAAAGTTAAGGTAAAGGAAATCCTCCTGTGGCAACTTTTCCATTATTTGCAATAAAAGTGTACTCTTTCCACATCGCCTCACCCCTGATATGATAAGTGCGTGGGATGGTAAATTTTGAAGGGCAGGAACCAGTTCCCTTTTCAGTCCGCTATCGTGCACTGATAAGCGCTGTTTTTGCTGCTCTACAATATTTGACAATACACTTTCTAAAATCACTATGCTTAAATTTGTTTGATGCTAAAATACAAATTTGTTTGATATGAATGGACAGAATTGTTTTTTTAAAAAATGAAAAAAGGTTTTATGGCAGTTGGCGAGTTAAAGTGAAAAGTTTAAAAGTTTATTTTCGTTATGTTTACTTTTTACTTTGAGTTTTAGCCTTTCGCCTTTGAGCTTGTTTGAAGGCTAAAGTTTAAAGGTCATCGGCTTTCTCAACTATTCTCTCCACCATTTTTCATTCTTCATTTTTATTTTTATCATTTCTTCATGGTTTATTTATCGGACATTACCTTCCAATAACCTGTTTTATCAGAACCTATTCGTTTTATAAAGTTAAGTTCTTTCAATTTTTTTATATCTCTTATAATTGTCAATCTGGACACATTAAGCGCTTTGCTTATTTTGGATGACTTCGGGCTGCAATCCTTCGACAATCATGCCCGTGATGCTCTAATGGATATTATTGAAGACAGGTTCAATACAAAATCCACGATAGTGTCTTCACAAATACCCGTGTCAGCCTGGTATGATATTATTGGTGAAGGAACAATTGCTGATGCAATTCTTGACAGATTGGTAAATTCTTCACACAGAATTGAGCTCAAAGGAGAGTCTATGAGAAAAAATATAATGAGGAATAACTAATGAATTTTTTATTAACATTGCAGGGTCTTTTAAAGTGGCACCCATAGACCGAAACGCGTGGCACCCATAGACCGAAATAGCCAGTAGTAGCAAATGTAAAACTTTTGCTTTTTAGAATATTCTTTCTCCCCATTTTTCATTATTCATT
>BTTE01000136.1:0-2473 GCA_036244975.1 bacterium
CAATTTGTGGTGTAAAATTCCTTATCCGGTGGCGTATTATTTGGGAACAGGTTTGGTGAGACATATCTATTAACAAGATAAAAGCTGAAAATGAGTAAGTGAAAACGGTCAACGTTATTCAGGCATCGACACTTTTAACTTTTTCCTTTTAACTTTCTCCTTTTTCCTTTTATTCTCTCCACCCACACAACCCACAAAGCAAAAATCACCACGTAAAAGAAAGGCCTTAATATCCACATGTGGATAAAATCCCAATGAGCAGGCCAATGAACTGCTATCACAGAAAGAATCACAATCCTGATAATGTTGTCCAGATGAATAATGATCAATCCCAGCGGGATATACCACAACTTTTTCCTCCATGGTCCGGGAAAAAGAATCATTAAAACTGTCCACTCGTAAAACTGTTTTAACCCAGAGCAGGCTCCTTCCACCGCCACATAAGCATGGTTGGCTAAATAGAGCGTGTTGTCCAGCGCCTTTACTGGATAATGCAACACGTGTTCCACCAGCCAGGCTGCCGGCACAAAGACCTGATGTGCCAGAAACTGTTCGGTTTCTGAGAAAAAAGCAAATTCTTCTAAAAACGACTTTAACCCGCCACTCCACCAAAGCCAGTGGAAAAAGTAGATGATGATAGCAAACAAAAGCACATCTACTATTGGTTGCAGCTTGTGTTTCTGAATAAACAGTTTAATAAAAGGATAGTAAGGGCACATTAATTGGATTATATATTGGCAAATTAAAGAATTTTTTTTAACACTTTTTTAGCTTTCCTGATTTTTCGGAGCTTTTTTGTTGACCAGACCGGAGTGGTTATCATCCATACATTCCTTAAAACAACTTCATTCAATGGTTTTAAAAAAGAAAACAGAATAGTGCATATTCTTACTTTTGATATAGAAGATTGGTTTCATACTTTTGACAAAGCCTATTACAACCGGCCTGCTCTTTGGGAAACCTTATCCACATCATTGGAAAAAGATGTAAGCCATATTTGTGAGTTTTTGGATGAGAGAGACTTAAAAGCTACATTTTTCTGGCTGGGATGGGAAGGCGAAATCCATAAAAATCTTATTCGGAAAATTGCCGGACGGGGTCATGAAATGGCAGCACACTCCTTTCTGCACCGGAAGTTGGAGTCTATGGGGCCTGAAGGTTTTCGCCAGGATACAGAAAGAGTTATCAAAACCCTTGAAGACGTAACGGGGGAGAAAATAAAATCTTACCGCGCTCCCGGCATGTCCGTTAATAGAAATACGTTGTGGGCTTTTGAAATACTGGCATCACTCGGCATCCAACAGGACAGCTCCCTGATAGCAGGTTTCAGGCTCGGAGCTGAAGTTCAGCTTATTCCGCCGGCCCCCTGCATCATAGATTATAACGGAATTCAAATTAAAGAGTTCCCCGTGGTGGGGATTCCCCTGCTTGGGAAGTCGTTTAACTATTCGGGCAGTGGCTATTTCCGCATTTCTCCTTATCGCTGGTTGAAGAGAAATTTATTGGAGGCTGATTACAGCCTGTTGTATTTCCATCCCCGTGATTTTGACACGGAGATACATCACCGTCAGGATAACCTTTATTTGAAATTAAAATACCGGATGGGAACCCGTGGGGCTTTGCAGAAACTGGCAAAAATCAGCGATAAAGCAGAACTTATCAGCCTTCAGGAAGCCGAAAAACATATTTCGTGGAATGAAGTACAAAGAATAGCGTTGTGAATATTCAACATATTCCTCCAAATAGGTTTCAGTCTTTTCCCAACAGGGAAGACTTTTTTACCGGTTAGAAATAAAAACTTTTGTCATGGTTCATTTTATTAATACAAAAGAGATAATGTAATGCCACTCAACGAAATTGTAACCCAGTCCATCATGATACTCGTTGCCATGATTTTGTTGGGAATGGTATTACGGATTGTCGGCATCTTGAAAGAAAAATATTTCAAGATTTTTACCGCTTTTATCTCCTCTTTTTTCTCAATGGTTATAATGATGTGGCTGGTTTAGATTTTGTGCGACTCTATCGTTTTAGATGAAATGACACACTCATATTGGCGTGAGTTTTTTGTGCTTTCCTGATTCTGCCGGCACCACCATGCTTATCTGGTCAAACCCCGGAAAAAACTTTTGAGAATTGATAATGTTTATTAATTTTGCCATCTGATTTTCGGGGTGTAGCGCAGCCCGGTTAGCGCGCGTCGTTCGGGACGACGAGGCCGGAGGTTCGAATCCTCTCACCCCGACAACCAAAAAAACCTGTTCTTAAAAGAGAACAGGCTTTCTTGGTTATTCCCCCAACCCGGAGGATCACCGGGCAAAGCGAAGAGAATCCTTATATCAAAGTCAGGTTAATACCTTCTTACAATTTCCGGAGTGCTGTCCACATTGCTTTTATGCAAAGCTCTGTCGTAAATAAAAAAGGTAAAACGAATAGTATCAAATTTTGAAAAGGGATCGTAAATAAACAGGGT
>BTTE01000137.1:0-1969 GCA_036244975.1 bacterium
TTTTCCAAAAACCATAAGTGCTTCCTGGTAGATATTGGCTTTTTATGGGTGGGATTTATTTTATCAATTTTGGCCATTAAGTTTAATGAGCTTAACCATACCCCGTTCATTAATAGCGTTTTTTATGTAAAAGCCGCTCCTGCCGTTTCCATTGGTATCCTGATCATTCCAATATTTGACACATTGCGTGTTATGGCTATCCGGATGGCAAAGGGATTATCTCCCTTCAAGCCGGACAAACGTCATGTGCATCACTATTTGCTCGAACTTACCGGAAGCCACCGGAAAGCGACGACAATTCTGCTCACAGTTAATGTTTTCTTTATTGTGATTTCATTCTTGTTGAGGGATATGCGTGTTTTGGAGCTTCTGTCCATATTATTTATCCTGGCATCAGTTCTCACCTTTATCCCATATATCCTGCTAAAAAACCGTCGCAAAAAAAATATTGCAAGTAATAATGGCTTTGTTGCCGATGCAGATTAATTATTCTTCGATTGCCGAGACTCCCACGTCAGCCGGCACTCCTGCCACCTGATTTCCTCGGAGTTGAACGTTGGTGTACGTGTCGTTTAATTCTGATCTCGCCTGGGGCGAGAGTGAGAATCTAATGAACCTTTTTTCTGGATCAATTTGTGAACTAACCATTGATTATTTTTCGATTGCTGAGACCCTAACGCTACAACTTCAATCCCAACTTCCTTTCCATGCCCTCAGTAAAAAAAAACTTCCTGTACAACAACCTGCTGTTACTGAGCAACCTGCTGTTTCCTATTGTAAGCTTTGCCTATGCTTCCCGCATTCTCGGTCCCGCAGGAATAGGAAAAGTACAGTTTGTGGTCACCTTTGCCACCTATTTTGTGGTCATTGCCCAGTTCGGCATTCCCGTTTACGGCATGCGCGAAGTGGCCAAAGCCCGAGGCGACAAGAAACAACTCGACAAACTTTTCTCTGAACTGTTGCTCATCAACATCCTCAGCAGCCTTTTATTATCTGTTGTTTATGGCGGTGTTATCCTGTCGCTGCCCTGGTTTAGCAACAGCCTGAATTACTACCTGCTCGGCGGACTTTTGGTTTTGTCCGGTTTCTCTGTCCTCGACTGGTTCTACATGGGCATGGAACAGTTCCGGTTTTTGTCGCTGCGTTCCATCGTGATAAAATCAGTCGCCCTGACCGTTTTGTTCCTTTTCGTGAGAACAGCAGAAGACCTGATGGTTTACTTTCTCATCGCCATCTTCTCTATTGTGATAAATAACCTGTGGAACCTGCTTCATCTAAAAGGACAGGTCAGCATACGGTTCATCAGTCTGAATTTAAAAAGACACTACGGGCCACTGCTTATCCTTTTTGCCTCTTCCCTGACCATAAGCGTCTATACGCTGGGCGACACCCTTCTGCTGGGCTTCCTCACCAACGACAAAGCCGTAGGTCTTTACACAGCGGCCAAAAAGCTTACCATCATTGTCATTCCGTTGATCACCTCTCTCGGTACGGTTTTAATTCCACGGCTTACCAAAAGCATTGATGTGCAGGACACCAGAGAAACCGGTGTGCGGATGGAACAGTCGTTTTCCTTTATCTGCCTGTTTGGGATACCGGTTACCATGGGGCTGATCGTTTTTGCCCCGGAGATCATGCGGGTGTTTACAGGAACCGGGTTTATGGGAGCGGTGCTGACACTACAACTGATGGCCCCGGTTATTTTCCTTGTCGGACTGGGCCATCTTTTCGGTATGCAATTGTTGATACCGGGCGGTTTTGAGAAACAATACCTGACAGCCACCCTGCTGGGGATGGGAATTAGTCTTTTTTTAAACTTACTTCTGATAAGAATTTTTCAGGACAAAGGAGCTGCCGTAACCCTTTTAATAACGGAGGGGATCGTCTCCTTTACGGCTTATTTCTTTGTTGCCAAAAAGATGAATCTGCATGTGCATTGGCCTGTGGCCGTGAAAGCTTTAGCCGCTTC
>BTTE01000138.1:0-1818 GCA_036244975.1 bacterium
ATCATTAAATTTCCGGGATACCCTGCTTCTCCGTCTTTTGACAGGTAACTCAGTTGCAAGGTTGAATCATTTAGCTGATTGGCATCCCAAACAACATCCTGATAACCCGGTTCACCTCCGTGCAATGAATTAGGAGTATCATTGATGGCCAAATGGTACGTTTTTCCATCTAAAGTAAATTTACCTTTTGCAATACGATTGGCAACTCGTCCAATGATGGCGCCATAAAAACGGTCTGGTGAGCTAATGTATTCTTTGACTCCTTGAAATCCAACCACCACATCAGTTGGAACATTGACTTTATTCGGGACGACAATGCTAACAATTCGAGCACCATAATTGGTTATCGCTACACGCATGCCTCCGTGATTTTTCAAAACATAAAGACTTGTAGCTTTATTGTCAATGGTGTCGATAAAATTCTTTTTATTCAAAGTTACCAATTTTAAAGATGATACTTTCTTTGAAGAAGATATGCCTGATCTGCAAGCAGCAAATAGGGCAATGGTTGCAAAAAACCATACGAAACGCTGGAAGTTTTTCATTTGTTAAATAATTAATAGTTGATATACTTATAAATTGCAGGCATCCGTACGCTATTCTTCTTTTTATTTAATATAGAGGAAGGAATACTGAATTATTCATTTTCAAAAACACCTGTTTCACTTAACTTTAGGTTTGTTATTCGTTTATCCAATAAGTAATCCCTTAAAACCAGCCTTCGTTTTTGAGATAAATAAACTTATAAATATTAATCCACAAAATTACATGCTACCGGTAATATTGATTTTTTTTTAACACCATATTGCTCATCAGATTAAACAATATAGAAGATCACTTATTTTATTCCATTTAGTTTTTTAATCAGATTAACTTCGTCCTGCCGGTACGGGGTCCCGTTTTTGTGAAAAATATCATGAAACCACTCTACAGGTTCACCACCATTAGGCATTGGTTTATTCCAAGCATATTTTGTATTCGTTTTCCCTGTTACTAAACCCCAATTGATGGCTCCCACATTCTGAGCTCTCAACATCGGCATGATGTTCAAGAACCGACTATTTAGCGGCCGCGCCATGTACTCCGTACAAATCAATGGACGTCCAAATGATTTCAGGATTTGAATAACACGCAAATGCCATTTTGGACCTTCATAATCGTGATAAGTAATTATATCAGAATGAGTCACCTGAAATTTATTCAGTTTCTCAAGACTCCATTTCCAAAGCCCTGCAGTTATCGGTTGGTCGGGATGAATCTCCCGTGCCCACTGAAAAACCTTTTTCAAAAGTGGTAGTGATGTATTTCGTTTGCCTGAGTTACCAGGTTCATTATATAGATCCCACATCAAGATACGTTTATCGTGAGCAAAGAAACGCATCACATCAGTAACGTATCTTTTTAATTCAGGGAAATAAGTTGTATCTCTATATTCGGGGACGCCCGGGTCTTGTACCCATTCTGAATTATGAACACCGACCTTTGGTTTGGGTTGTTTACCTGCTTTTGGATGAGGATTCCAGACATCATCAAAAAACACAAAAATAGTTTGGATATGATGCTTATCCGCGATGCGAAGATACTCTGAAACCCGTTGTATAAATCCAGAGGGATCTTCTTTCCAGGCCAGGCTGTGTAAAAAAACACGCATTGTGTTAAACCCTATGTTTTCTGCCCAACCAAGTTCCCTATCTATTGTTGCAGTATCGAATGTAGCCGCCTGCCACATCTCCAGTTGATTAACAGCTGTACTCGGAATGAAATCTGCACCGGATATCCACTTGTGCTGTGCATACCATGTATTAGCCTTTTCTCTCG
>BTTE01000139.1:0-1793 GCA_036244975.1 bacterium
CAACTCTTAATGTTCCTTAACTTCTTAATGGTTCAAGGGGATGCGGAAAAATTCTTAGTCCACGCGCAAAGCTCTCAGATAAAGCTGAATAGTGTTCTGCAATCCGTAATAAAGCGCATCGGCAATAAGGGCATGCCCGATACTTACTTCTTTAGTCCAGGGAATATTTTCAGCAAAAAACCGGAGATTCTCCAGGTTGAGGTCATGGCCGGCGTTAAGCTCCAAACCCATTTCCCGGGCTTTTTCAGCAGCTTCCACAAAAGGTCTTATTGTGCTTTCCGCATCTTTTTTAAAACCGGCGGCATAGCCTTCGGTGTAGAGTTCCACCCGGTCGGTGCCGGTAGCTGCGGCATATTCCATCATCTCTGCATCGGGATCTACAAAAATAGAAGTACGGATGCCGGCCTCTTTGAAACGGCCAATCACATCAGTCAGAAAAGCCTTGTGTTTTTTGGTATCCCAGCCATGGTCGGAGGTCAGCTGACCGGGACCGTCGGGAACCAGCGTTACCTGATCGGGTTTATATTTTAATACCAAATCAATAAATTGGGGAATGGGATTGCCTTCGATATTAAATTCGGTGGTAATCAACGACTTCAATAATGCCACATCGTTATACCGGATATGCCGTTCATCCGGACGGGGATGCACGGTGATACCCTGGGCGCCAAAACGCTCACAATCAACAGCCACCTGTTGCACATCGGGCAGATTCCCTCCCCGCGCATTGCGCAAAGTGGCTATTTTATTGATGTTTACACTTAATCGAATCATCTTCTGTTATTTTTCACAAAAGTAGTAATTTCGAACGGTGAAGGAATAAATATCAAAATACAAATCGCAAATAAATTCCAAATCTTAAATGCAAAATGCAAACAAAAGAAATAACAGTTGTTATTGTGATAATGTTTAGAATTTTATTCTTTTGGCATTGAAAATTATTTGATATTTGTTTTTTCTGATTTGTAATTTCAATTAACATTTACGCATGAGAGCATTGATACAGCGCGTTTCACAGGCTTCGGTCACCATCGACGGAAAAGTAAAATCGGGAATCGGAACAGGGCTACTCGTTTTTCTCGGTATCGAAGAACGCGACAGCGAAGAAGATATCGACTGGCTGGCCGGAAAGATCAGCCGCTTGCGTATATTTGATGATGAACAGGGAGTAATGAACCGTTCTGTCATGGAGGTGGACGGTGATATTTTGCTCATCAGCCAGTTTACCCTGCATGCCGGCACAAAAAAAGGCAACCGCCCCTCCTATATCAGAGCCGCACGACCGGAAACCGCCATTCCGCTGTACGAAAAGTTTATTGCCAAAATGGAACGCTTCTTAAATAAAAAGATAAGTACCGGAGAGTTTGGCGCTGAGATGGAAGTGGCACTGGTAAACGACGGGCCGGTAACCATTTGGATGGATTCGAAAAACAGGGAATAGAAAATTCTTCCATGAAAATGGCAAACAGGTGTTACAAATTTTTATGGAAATTAAAACCGGTAGCCGATCCGTAATAAAATATTAGGCATCCAATCGCTGCCTTCTGTGGTGGAAGAGTTTTTACCCTTAAGATAAAATCTGTATCCATAACCAACACCGACTTCGTAATTAAAATGTTTCCCAATATTTCGCCGCATGCCCCACATGGGCGTAATCCACAGCTGTCTTCGCACCCATTCGTATGGGGAATTGGATATGACAAACCAGTTGGGAAGATAACTGGTTTGCAGCGAAATAAAATTTCCGCTGTTTCCGTCAATTCTTCTGGATTTGTCCTTTCGTTTATTCAAAT
>BTTE01000140.1:0-1756 GCA_036244975.1 bacterium
CTCGTTTCCTACGGCCACACCCCGCGAAATAGTGGTGATACGCAGATCGAACGGCGAAAGGAGTTTATAAATGTAGTAACCTGTGGTATCGCCCTCTACTGTCGCGGATAACGCCAGAATGATTTCATTGATATCCTCTATACGAATACGTTCCACAAGGTGAGTCAGGTTTAAATCGTTGGGACCGATACCTTCCATGGGGTTGATAATTCCTCCAAGAACGTGATATAATCCATTAAACCGGGACGTATTTTCGACGGCGAGCACATCGCGCGTATCTTCCACCACACAAAGTGTCTTCTCATCACGTTTGGGATTGTTGCATATTTCGCAATATTCCGTATCGGAAATGTTGTTGCACCGCCTGCAAAACATGATTTCTTCCCGCATTTTCACTAATGCTTCGGCCAAATGCTGTGTCGCCGAAGTGTCTTCCCGAAGCAGATGCAGCGCCAGCCGCAAGGCTGTCCGTTTGCCAATGCCCGGCAGCCGTGATAATTCTTTCACCGCCGATTCCAATAATTTTGAAGAATATTCGTTCAATTGATGTTACTTTTGTAAAGGAAGTTGTTTAAAGTTAAACTGAGAAACTATGAGAAACATCCTGGCTTCATTGGACTTCAGCTATTTTTTATTTTATAGCTGTGGCTATGAAATAAAAACCGAGCTTTGCCACTAAAGCCAATCTGTTCCTCTCGAAAATCCCATTTAACTTTAAACAGCTTCAGGCGATAAAATTAAAACATTTAAACCAAGCTTCTATCAAAAAATGAAGAAACTATTACTCCTGCTGATTTTTTCGATGACGATGCTGTCGTGGGCCATGGGACAAAACCGGACAGATACCCGGGGATTGCGGATGGGAAAATGGGTTGGCACATACAGCAACGGAGCCGTCCGCTACCGGGGACAGTTTCGCAATGGCAAGCCTTACGGAACGTTCCGCTATTTTTATCCTGCCGGAATGCTTAAAGCAAAAATGATTTATTCCGACGACGGCCGGGCAGCATATCTGAAATCGTTTCAACTCAACGGCAAGGTCATGGCCGAAGGAAAATTTATCAGCCGCAAAAAAGACAGTACATGGCTCTATTACAGCGATGTGGATGGTAAGCTTGTGCTGGAAGAGAATTACAGAACGGGGGTGAAGCAGGGGCCGACTATTGTTTTTTATCCTTCAACGGGCAGACCTTCCGAACTGACAGATTACAAAAACGGCAGGAAAAACGGCCGCTGGATAAAATATTTTCCCGACGGAAAAATTTCTACTTCGGGTGTTTATGTAAACGATACGTTGCAGGGGCCTTTTAGCGTTTATGATGTCAATGGGAAACTGCTCATGCAGGGACAGTATGAAAAATCGTTGCAGGAAGGACTCTGGATAACGTATGATTCGTTGGGAAGTATTCTGAAAAAGCAATATTTTCATGGCGGGTTACCGGTGAAAAAGAAGAAAATAAAAACAACTTCACACGAATAAAATCCGGCTCATGGAGATTTTTTTTATTTTTGCTCAGTACAAAATTATAGAGCGTTGAATTTACTTTTTTTTGATTTTGGTTCAGGTGAGATTCTACTCATCGTACTGGCCATATTTTTAGTGTTTGGCCCGGGGAAAATTCCTGAGCTTGCACGTGGTCTGGGGAAATTTATCAATGAGATAAAACGTGCTTCGGAAGATGTGAAAACAGAAATTAACCGGGAAGCTAACCGCATCGACCGGGAGAAACAGAAGGCTTTTCAACAGCAGGAAGAA
>BTTE01000141.1:0-1552 GCA_036244975.1 bacterium
ATTGAAGAATTTGATTCATTTTGCCGGCGGTTTTACCGGGAAAGCCTATACCGGGCAGATTAAAATATTCAGAAAAACAGCCACCGAAAAGAAAATACTGGTGGTGAATGCCGCCCAGCAGGATACCACTAAATTAAAGGACGGGGATGTGGTTGTTGTGGATTCTGTTCTAAACCGGTTCGAAAACAGGGTGCAGATTACCGGCGCCGTGATGCGTCCGGGCGAGTTTGCTCTTGACAGCACCATGACCTTAAAACAGCTTTTGCATAATGCGGATGGCTTGCGTAAGGATGCGTATCAAAAAAGAATTGCTGTCTATCGCTTGAAGAAAGACCTGATACGGGAGACAGTTTCGCTGAATCTTTCCCGTCTTTTGAAGTCTGACAGTAACTTTCTTTTGCAAAGGGAAGACTCTATCCATATTCCCTCCGTATTTGACATTCGCGAAAAATCGTATTTACAGATTGACGGCCAGGTAGCCAAACCCGGATTGTATCCCTTTACCGAGAACACACGGCTCGGCGATTTAATCATTCAGGCAGGAGGAATGCTTGAATCGGCCTCTATGGCACATATCGACATTGCACGACGCGTCATAGACACCATTTCTGCAAAACAGAGGACCAATCAACTGGCACAGACTTTCCGGTTTCCTATTGGAAAAGATTTGAAACTGGCCGATTCGGTTAAAAATTTTAAGCTTTCTCCTTTTGACCATATTTTCATCAGGAAATCATTCTCTTATACACCACAGTTGCTGGTTTCTATTGGTGGTGAGGTGAATTTCCCCGGGAAATATACCATTCAAACGCGTAATGAGCGTGTTTCCGATTTAATCCGACAAGCCGGAAATCTTACACCTCAGGCATTTGTAAAAGGAGCCAGCCTCATCAGGAAACGAACTTCCCATCTGCTCTACGAAAAAGCTGTTGAGACAATTAATGCAGCCAATGATGCCAGAAAAAATAAAATCATTAACTTAAATTCAAAATATAATGTGATTGGCCTTGACCTCGCAAAGATTATCAGCCATCCCGGCTCGCCGGCCGATTTAATCCTGCGTCCGGGCGATTCCATACGGATTCTCCGAAAATCTCAAACCGTTGAAGTCAGAGGCGCTGTTTACCGGCCTAATGTTATTCCTTTTGTGGATGGATGGACGTTGCAACAATATATTTCAAATGCCGGCGGGTTTACAAAAGATGCCATCAGGAGGAATATTTATGTTATTTATGCCAACGGTTCGGTGAAAAAAACCTCAAGTTTCCTCGGCTTAAAATATTACCCGAAAATAGAACCGGGTGCGGAAGTGATCATCCCGTTAAGGCCTAAAAAGTCAGCCCGTTTTTCAGCTGCCACTACCATCGGGCTTACTACTGCGCTGGCATCGCTGACTTTAATGATTGTTACCATCGCTAAAACCATAAAACCATAGATTTAAAAACGGAATCAGCAGGCATGAAAGAGAAAACTGACACAACAAAAGATACAGGAATAGATATTAAAACTATCCTGAAGCAAATTTACCGGGGTCGCAAGACCATTTACTATG